>CAYWSB010000069.1:0-25830 GCA_964460465.1 uncultured Geminicoccaceae bacterium
GGCCGACTGCGTGCACATCATCGCCACGATGCGGCAGCGCGAGGGCGGCATCGGCCAGCGCGGCGAGGCCATCCTCGAATCGCTCAGGATCAATGCCACGCCGGTCGCCGTCACCAGCCTGACCACCGCCATCGGCTTCCTCACGCTCAATTTCAGCGAGAGCCCGCCCTTGCGCGACTTCGGCAACATCGTCGCGGTGGGCGTGGTCGTGGCCTACCTCCTGAGCGTCACCTTCCTGCCCGCGATCCTCGCCCTCCTGCCGGCGGAAAAGGCCCCCAGGCTCGACATCAGGCAGGCGATGCCGGGCCTGGCGGCCCGGATCATCGAGCGGCGGCGCGCCCTGCTCGTGCTCGGCCCCGTGCTCGTCGTCGGCCTCTCGCTCGGCCTTTTCAAGCTGGTGATCGACGACGACATCGTCCGCTATTTCGACGACAGCTTCGCCTTCCGCAGCGACACCGACTTCGTCCAGGCGAACCTCATGGGGCTGAACACGATCCAGTTCTCGCTCACGGCAGGGGAGGAGCACAGCGTCGCCGAGCCCGCCTTTCTCGCCGCCATCGACCGCTTCGCCGAATGGTACCGGAACCAGCCCGGGGTGCAGCACGTGGTGGTCCTGAGCCAGACGCTGAAGCGGCTCAACATGAACATGAACGCCGACGATCCGGCGTTCTACCGCCTGCCGGACAGCCGCGAGCTCGCCGCCCAGTATCTCCTGCTCTACGAGATGTCGTTGCCCTTCGGCCAGGACCTCAACAACCGCATCGACGTGGCCCGCGCCGCCACCCGGGTCACGGTTCACCTGGAGCAGGTGAGCTCGGCCCAGGTCCGCGCGCTCGCCGCCCGGGGCGAGGCTTGGCTTCGGGAGAACACGCCCGGGATCGCCGCCCCGGCGACCGGCCTCTCGCTTCTCTACGCCAACATGTCCAATCGCAACGTGGTCAGCATGCTCTGGGGCACCGCCGTGGCGCTCGTCCTCATCTCGGCGGTGCTGCTCCTCGTGCTGCGCAGCGTCCCGCTCGGCCTCGTCAGCCTCGTCCCCAACCTCGTCCCGGCGGTCATGGCCTTCGGGCTCTGGGGCTATCTCGACGGCGAGGTCAACCTCGCGGTCTCGGTGGTGGGGGCGATGACGCTCGGCATCGTCGTCGACGACACGGTCCACCTGCTCAGCCGCTACATGCGCGGTCGGCGAGAGCTGGCGCTCGAGCCCGCCGAGGCCGCGCGCCATGCCGTCACCGCCGTCGGCACGCCCGTTCTCGTGACCTCCGTTGCGCTGATCATCGGCTTCGGGGCGCTCGCCTTCTCCGGCTTCGCCGTCAGCGCCTTGATGGGCAAGCTCGCGGCGATCACCATTCTGCTGGCGCTGATCGCCGACCTCGTGTTCCTGCCCCCGCTCCTCATCGCCCTCGGCCGGAGAGTGACCTGATGCCTCATTCATCGACCACCCCGACCCGCGGCCTCTGGCTCTGCCCCGCCCTCGTCGTCGCCCTCCTGAGTGCCATGGTATCGGCCCAGACGCCGCCCGAGCGCGGGCTCGAGATCGCCCGGCTGGGTGCGGAGCGGACGGAGGGGTACGGCGACACGGTCGCCCGCGGCGAGATGATCCTGCGCAGCGCCGGCGGCCAGGAGAGCGTGCGGCGCTTCACCTCCTCGAGCCTGGAGATGGCCAATGACGGCGACCGCACGCTCTTCGTCTTCGAGTGGCCGGGCGACATCAACGGCACGGCACTGCTGACCCACGCCCACCAGACGGCCGAGGACGACCAGTGGCTCTATCTCCCTGCCCTGAAGCGGGTCAAGCGGATCAGCTCGTCCAACCGCTCCAGCTCCTTCGTCGGCAGCGAGTTCACCTATGAGGACCTGGTTCCCACCGAGATCGAGAAATACACCTACTGGTACTGGTACGACGAGCCCTGCCCGAACGCGCCGCAGGCGACCTGCCACGTCTACGAGCGCCGGCCCATCGACCGCAGCTCGGGCTACACCCGTCAGGTGATCTGGCGGGACACCGAGGCCTATCGCATCCAGCGGATCGACTACTACGATCGCCGCGAGGAGCTGTTGAAGACCCTCGTGGTCGAGGGCTACACGCTGCACGAGGCCCGCTTCTGGCGGCCGGCCCGGATGCACATGGCGAACCACCTGAACGGCAAGAGCACGGTGATGAACTGGAGCGACTACCGCTTCGCCACCGGGCTCGCCGAGCAGGACTTCACCCCCCGGGCGCTCGAGCGGGCGCGCTAGCCGTGCGGGCCGCCCCCGTCACGGTCTGGCGCGTGCCGGTCGCAGCATCGCTCCGGGTGCTCGGCAACGGCCGCCACTGGCTGAACGTGGCCGAACAGCGGCGTGCCGGGCGGCTCGCCGAGTCTGTCCGGGCGCACTTCGTCGTCGGTCGGGCAGCGTTACGCGCCGTCCTGGCCGAGCGGCTGGCACGGCCGGCGGCAGCGCTGGTCATCGTCGAGGCGGCGGGCGGCCGACCCCGCCTGGCCGACGACGCCCTCGTCTTCAGCGTCGCCCATAGCGGCGACCTGGTGCTGCTGGCCGTGGCGGATCGCGGCCCGCTCGGGGTCGACGTCGAGGCCGTGCGTGCGGTGCCGGCCGCGGCCACCGTCGCCCGTGAGGTGCTCGGTGCGGCGGCGGCAGGGCAGCTCGAGCGCCTGCCGCCTGCGGCGAGGTCGCGCGCCTTTCTCCTCGCCTGGACGACCGTGGAGGCCAGGATCAAGGCGACCGGCGACGGGCTCGGCCTCGGGATCGCCGCCGCGCCCGCCACCGGCAACCTGCATGTCACGCCGCTGCCGCTCGGGCCCGGTCATGTGGGGGCGCTGGCGAGCGGGACACCCGGGCCGCCCACGCTGCTTGCCCTCGATCCGGCCCGGCTGGCGCTGGTGCCGGCCCGATCGGCCGCCCTGGAGTGCCCGTCATGAAGCGCTGGATACCGCTTGCCGCCCTCGTCGCCGCCTGGCTTCCCGGCTACGTTGCCACGGCGGCAGCGCAGGAGTTCCGGTTCTCCGGTCATGTCGGCATCGAGGGCCGGATCTTCCCCAACGAGCCCGCCTTCGCCGACCAGGACGATACGCGTTTCTCGGGCTCGATCTTCGCCGAGCCGGAGCTGCGCGTCGATCTCGACGATGGCACCAACCAGCTGACCCTGATCCCCTTCGGCCGCTACGACAGCGCCGACGACAATCGCACCCATGCCGATCTGCGCGAGGCCAAGTGGCTGCATGTGGGCCGCAACTGGGACCTCGTGGTCGGCATCGACCGGGTGTTCTGGGGGGTGACCGAATCCCGCCATCTGGTCGACATCGTCAACCAGATCGACGGGGTGGAGGGCCTCGACGGCGAAGCCAAGCTCGGCCAGCCGATGATCAACTTCAACCTGCTCACCGACTACGGCACGCTCCGCCTCTTCGCCCTGCCGGGCTTTCGCGAGCGCACCTTTCCCGACGACGACGCCCGGCTGCGCGGCCCTTTGCCGATCCGCAGCAACGCCCAGTTCGGCAGCGGCGCGGGGCACGACGAGGTGGCCTTCGCGGCCCGCTACGCGCACACCATCGGCCCCGTCGATGTCGGCCTTTCGCATTTCCACGGCACCGGCCGTGAGCCGTCCCTGCGGATCGAGACGACGGGCGGCGGCCAGCCCTTCTTCCAGCCCTTCTACCAGAAGATCGACCAGACCGGGCTCGACCTCCAGCTCACCCTCGGCAGCTGGCTCTGGAAGCTCGAGGCGATGACCCGGTCCGGCCAGGGCGACCGCATCAACGCCGTGGTCGGCGGGCTCGAGTACACCTTCTTCGACGTCATGGGCCGTGACACCAATGTCGGCCTGCTCGCCGAATATCTCTACGACGACCGCGACCTCGACGACTTCGCCGCGGTCGGCTCGCGCCTGCCCTATGACGACGACTTCTTCCTCGGCACGCGGGTGGCGCTCAACGACATCGCCGGCACGCAGTTTCTGGTCGGTGCGATCGTCGATCGCCAGGAGCAGTCGACGGCGGCCTCGATCGAGGCCTCGCGCCGGATCGGCGACCTCTGGCGGGTTGAGCTCGAGGGCCGCTGGTTCTTCAATGTCGATGACGAGGACGCGCTGCAGGCGATCGACAACGACGACCACATCATTCTCCGCCTCAAGCGCTTCTTCTAGCGCACCACGTGGGCATCCCTGGCGGCACCCCAGGCGGCCCTCTGGCTTTGGCTGACCTGATCCTGAACCGCGCCGTGTCTGCGGGAGGCTCCAACTCTTGCGAGGATGGAGCTGTTGCGGCGAGACCGACGAAGTACGCGCCCGAGCTGCAGGCGCGGGCCGTGCGGATGGTGGTCGAGCACCGGGGCAAGGACGCCTCGGCATGCTCGGCGAGACGGTGTGCCCGGTGATGCTGTAGGAGCGCCAGCTTTCGGTGAGGCCCGAGTGTTGGTCGGCAGGCCACGGCGGCGAGCTGACGGAGCTGCCGTCCACGACGCCCTGGAGAACGGGCCTATCGCAGCGTCGGGCTCAGAACAACGAGGCTCCGGCAAGCCCGGGGCGGTTCGCATCAGCGAAGGCGTCACATTCGACGACGGCGTCGCTCGATCCGACGCCGCCCCGAACCGCACCGCTCGATCACGCCGCGTCGACCAGGTTCAGCCATGGCGCCTGCCGTGTTGCCGAGGGCGCGAGGACGCCGCCGGCCGGCAAAGGTCGGCAGGGCACGCGTCACCCGCGCGCCGGCACGACCAGCCGTGACGCGTCCGGCGAACCACCGCTCGACCAGCCCCATCGCCCGTTCCGCAGCCCCCGGCGGCGAGGCGCCAAGTTCGACGTGATCGATCCCGCGGCGAAATCCGCCACCAGGCCTCGCCCATCGACGAGCGCTCAGCCCGTCGGCTTTGCGCTACCCGCCATCGGCATCGGCGAGCCCTCCCGCGTTCCACTGGCTCTTCTCGGGGAAGAGCTCGCCCAGGCTCAGGACACCGAGCCGGCGGCAGCGCGACGGGCCATGGCGTGGTCCGGCGTGACGCTCACGGCTAGGCTCGCGGCGGGCCGGCAAGCTGCCGCCCTCGGCCCGGGCCGTGCGATCCTCGAGATGGCCACGTCAGGCGCCCGCGCGGGCAGTGCCGGTCGCCGTCGCCGTCAGGGCTGGGCTGCGCCGAGCGCGTCCCGCGCCGCGGTGGCGATCGCGTCGGCCGTAAGCCCGGCGCGGCGCAGCAAGCTCGGCACGGCGCCCAGCTCCATGAAGCGGTCGGGCAGCCCGACCCGCACCAGCGGCCGATGAATCCGGGCATCGAACAGCGCCTCGGCCACCTGCGTCGCGAGCCCGCCGCGGACGACGTGGTTCTCCGCCGTCACGATCACGCGCACCCCGGCAGCGAGCTCGGCCACGGCGGCGGCATCGAACGGCTTGAGCGTCGGCGCGTGCAGGACGGCGGCATCGATGCCCGCAGCCGCGAGGATCCGCGCCGCGGCCAGCGCCTGCGCGGTCATCAGCCCGGTCGCCACGATGCCGACGTCGCCGCCCGGCCGCAGGAGGGCGGCCGCACCGATCCGAAAGCGATAGTGCGCGGGATCGAGGATGCGCGGCACCCGGCCGCGCAGAAGGCGCATGTAGACCGTGCCCTCGTGCGCCGCGATCGCCGCGGTCGCCTGCTCGAGGTCGGTGGCGTCGCAGGGATCGATCACGGTGAGCTCCGGCACCATCCGCATCAGCGCCAGGTCCTCGATCGCCTGGTGCGTCGCCCCGTAGCCCGTGGTCAGCCCCGGCAGCCCGGCCACGATCTTGACGTTGAGCCGGGAATGGGCGCAGGCGACGGCGATGAAGTCGTAGGCCCGGCGGGTGGCGAAGACGCCGTAGGTGGTGGCGAACGGCACGAGCCCGGTGCGCGCCATGCCGGCGGCGACGGCGACCAGGTTCTGCTCGGCCATGCCGACATTGAAGAAGCGCCCGGGAAAGGCGTCGCGGAAGGGGTGGATGTCGGTGTAGCGGCCGAGGTCGGCGGTGAGGCCCACGATCCGCGGGTCGTCCCGTCCGAGCGCCGCCAGCGCGTGGCCGAACGGCGCCTCGACCTCCGGCTGCCCGCCGGCGCTCTCGTCCGCACCCATGACCTGCGCGTAGACGGGCCCGCTCATCGGCCGGCCTCCAGCTTGGCGATGAAGCCGTCCCATTCCCCGGGCTCTACCCGGACGAAATGCGCCTTCTCGCGCACCTCCAGCGCCGGCACGCCCTTGCCCGGCAGGGTCCGCAGCACGACCGCGTGCGGCCGGCCACCCTTCGCCCGCGCCGCCGCCAGGGCCGCCGTCACCGCCGCCATGTCGTTGCCGTCGATCTCCTGGACCTGCCAGCCGAAGGCCCGCCACTTGTCGGCCACGGGCTCCATGTCGAGGACGATGGCCCCGTCGGCCTGGATGCCGTTGCAGTCGACCAGCGCGACGAGGTCGTCGAGGCCGAAATGGGCCGCCGCCATGGCCGCCTCCCAGGTCGAGCCCTCCTGCAGCTCGCCATCCGAGAGCTCGCAGAAGACCCGGGCCGGCGACCGCCGCAGCCTGAGGGCGAGCGCCATGCCCACGGCCTGGCCGAGGCCGTGGCCGAGCGAGCCGCCGGTGATCTCGACGCCCGGGGTCGTGTCCACGGTGGACATGCCGAGCCGGCTGTCGTCCGCCCCATACGTCGAAAGCTCGGCTTCGGGAAAGACCCCGGCCTCCGCGAGGGCGGCCCAGAGGGCGATGGAGTAGTGGCCGGTGGAGAGGAGGAAGCGGTCGCGGTCTTGTGCCGCGAGGTCCGTGGGGTCCCAGCGCAGCTCGTGGAAATAAAGGGCCGTCATGAGGTCGGCGATGCCGAGGCCCTGGCCGATATAGCCCTGGCCCGGCCCCTTCGCCATGACCAGCATGTGCCGGCGGAGCCGCCGGGAGCGGGCTTCGAGCCCCGCGATGTCGGCCACTTCCGGCGGATGGTTGGCAAGCCGCGTCATGCTCAGTCCTTGTCCATGCCGCCGCTCATGTTCAGCCGCTCGGCCACGAGGTAGCCGGGCGCGTCGAGGGCGAGCCAGACGACGGACGCGGCGATCTCCGCGATCTCGGCACGCCGGCCGAGCGGGATGCGCGCGGTGCGCTCGGCCAGGAAGGCCGCCATGTCGGTGCGCCCCTCCAGAGCCGCGAGGTCGGCCTCGGTCGAGCGCTGCATCGCGGTGTCCATCATGCCGGGGGCGACCGCGTTGACCAGCACGCCCGAAGGTGCCAGGGCCACGGCGGCCGCGCGGGTGATGGCATCGACCGCGGCCTTGCTCGCCGCGTAGGCGAGATAGTTGGGCAAGGCCATTCGCGACGCGGGGGAGGTGACGTTGACGATGCGGCCGCTGCCGGCCGTGCTCATCACGCGCCCGGCCGCTGCGGTCAGCATGGCGAGCGCGGTGACGTTGATGGCGAGCGTGCGCTCCCAGGTGGCCTGACGCATGCCGAGGAAGGGCTCGATCCGGCCGTAGCCCGCATTGTTGACGAGGATGTCGAGCCGGCCCCAGCGTTCGCTCACGGCGCCGACTGCCCGGTCGGCCGCGGCTGCGTCCGTGAGGTCGAGGGCGAGCGGCATCGCCTTCTCGCCCGCCCCGTCGAGGGTGGCGGCGAGGCCGGCGGCGTCGATGTCGGCGGCCGCCACCCGCACGCCGCGGGCGAGGAGCTGCCGCGCGATCTCGGCACCCATCCCGGCGCCGGCGCCGGTGACCAGCGCGGTGCGGAGCTCAGTCATCGGGTGCGGCCTCCCTCAGCCCCGTGGTGCCGGTGAAGTCGTCGAGCCAGGTGTCGTCCCAGAGGGAGGGGAAGGCGAGGGGCCGGTAGGGATGGGCCGCGATCGCGTCGAGATCGAGGTCGAGCCCGAGCCCCGGTCCTTCCGGCAGGGCCAGCGCGCCGCGCCGCAAGGGGTTCCAGCCGCCGACGAGGTCGTTGCGCCAGTCCACGTCGAACTCGGCGAAGCTCTCGAGCATCGTCATGTTGGGGGTGGACCAGGCGATGTGCAGGGCCGCCGCCAGCGCCACCGGGCCGATCGAGCAATGCGGCGAGATCAGGATGTCCTGGGCGGCGGCCATGGCCGCGATCTTCTTGGTCATGGCGATGCCGCCGCAATGGGCCACGTCCATCTGCACGACGTCGCAGGCCCGCAGACCGATCAGCCGGGCGAAGTCGACGGCGGTATAGAGGCGCTCGCCCGAGGAGATCGGCAGCCGTGTCCTCTCCTTGACTTCGCGCAGCAGCTCGACGCTCTCGGGTGCGACAGGCTCCTCGCACCAGGCGATCCGGTGGCCGTCCAGGCGGTTGACGAAGCGGACGGCATCGGCCACGCCGAGCCGGCCGTGGATCTCGATCATCAGCCGGGCCCGGTCGCCGACGGCGGCGCTCACCGCCTCGACGATGGCGACCGCCAGCTCCTCCTCGTCCGGGTCGAGCTGCTTCCAGGCGGTCAGGAACGGGTCGAACTTCATGGCCCGATAGCCCAGCTCGACCACCCGCCGGGCCCGCTCGGCGAAAGCCTCGGGCGTGGTGCAGCCGCCGTACCAGCCGTTGGCGTAGGCCAGCAGCCGCGGCCTGGCCCGGCCGCCGATCAGGCGATAGACCGGCTGGCCCGTGGCCTTGCCGATGAGGTCCCACATTGCGATCTCGGCGGCCGAGATCGCGGTCATGACGGTCGACCCGCCCTGGTACTGGTCGCGGATCATGCCGCCGACGACCGCCTCGATGTCGAACGGGTCGCGGCCGACGATGCGGGAGGCCACCCATTCGTTGAGCAGCAGCTCGACCGCGCGTTCCTGCCATTCGAGGGTCGCCTCGCCGATGCCGGCGAGGCCCGTGTCGGTGGTCAGCCGGACGAACAGGTAGTTGCGCTGGCCGGCATTGGCGACGAAGGTCTCTAGCGTCCTGATCTGCATCGGTCGAGGCCTCGCGCCGCCTAGGCGCTCGGCGGCATCGCCACGTGCGGCGGCCGCCAGCCCGGCAGCGACGCCACTCGTGCCGCCCAGCGCTCGATCGCCGGGAACTCCGCCGGCCGGTCGATGCCGGTCGGCTCGTCGTAGTAGTGGTACCCGGCCATGGAGAGGTCGGCGATGGTCGGCCGCGCCCCCAGCATGAAATCGCGGGTCGCCAGATGCTGGTCGACCACGCCCCAGGCGGCCCGCGTGCGCAGGCGGAGGAACTCGGTGACCGGGGTCTCGCCGGTCTTCTGGATGCCGAAAAGAAAGCGCAGCGGCGCGAACTGGCCCGAGAACTTGTGGTTGTCGAAGAGGATCCAGCGCCAGATCTCGCGCCGCTCGGCGTCGCTCTCCGCCCCGAACCGGCCGGTCTCGGCGGCGAGATAGTCGAGGATCACGCCGGACTGGCTGAGCGTGAGCCCCTGATGCTCGAGCACCGGCACCTCGCCCATCTCGTTGCAGCGCTCGCGCCAGGCCGGCTCGCGGGTGGCGCCCTTGAAGTACGCGACCGGCACGGGCTCCCAGTCGGTCCCCGCCAGATCGAGCATCATCGCCACCTTGAAGGCGTTGCCGCTCTCGAAAAAGCAGTGCAGCCGGTACTCGGCCATCCCTCCCTCCCCCGCGCCGCGCTCAGACGATGACGCCGATCGTCTCGCCCATCTGCACGACGTCGCCCGCCCGGCTGATGACCTGGCCCAGCACCCCGTCGCAGGGTGCCTCGATCTCGAGCACCGCCTTGTCGGTCTCGATCTCCGCCACGCCGTCCTGCGCCTTGACCGCGCTGCCGGGCTCGACCAGCCAGCGGACCAGCCGGCCCTCGCTGACCGTCAGGTCGCCGAACGGCATCTTGATCGGCGTGCCCGCGACGGCTTTCGCCTTGGCCGCTGTCGGAGCTGCCACGGCCGGCTTCGCGGTGGCAGCGGGCGGCGGCGGGGCCGCGAGCGGCGTCGACGCCTCGCCGCGCCCGCGCGGCCGCGCCACCGGCACCGTCTCCCCGGCGATCACACGCTTGGCGGCGGCGACGATCCGCTCGACATCGACCACGATCGCCCGCTCGAGCCCGGGGGCGAAGGGATGCGAGGCGAAGTCGGTGTGCAGCCGGGCCACCGGCGCGTCGAGATGGTCGAAGCAGGCCTCCTGGATCGACTGGCCGATCTCCGCCCCGACGCCGAACGGCGCCCAGCCCTCGTCGACCACCAGCAGCCGGCTGGTCTTCCGCACGCTCTCGGCCACCGTGTCGACATCGAGCGGCTGGATGGTCCGAAGATCGATCACCTCGCAATCGATGCCTTGTGCGGCCAGCGTTTCCGCCGCCTCCAGCGAGCGATGCACCATCTGCCCGGCGGCGACGATGGTGAGATCGCCGCCCGCGCGGGCGATCCGGGCGACGCCGAACGGCACCAGGTGCTCGCCCGTCGGCACCGGGCCCCTGCTCGCGAACAGCGCCTTGGTCTCCAGCATCAGCACCGGGTCGCCGGCGCGAAGGGCGGTCTTCATCAGCCCCTTGGCATCGGCGGGGGTCGCCGGCAGGCAGACGATCAGCCCCGGGATATGCGCCCAGGCCGGGTGGTAGGTGCCGCTGTGGTGCGGCCCGGCCGAGCGCACCGCACCGGCCCCCACCCGCACCACCATGGGGGCCTGCATCCGGCCGTTCGACATGTAGCGCAGCTTGGCGGCCTGAAGGGCGATCTGCCCGCCGGCCTCGAACAGGAAGTCGGCGAACATCAGGTCGGCGATGCAGCGCACGCCGGTGGCCGACGCCCCCAGTGCTGCCCCGGTGAAGCCCAGCTCGGAGATCGGCGTGTCGATCAGCCGGCCCGGGCCGAACTCCTGCCAGAGGTTCTTGGTATGCGCGAAGGTGCCGCCGCGCTCGCCCGTGCCCTCGCCGAGATAGAGGATGTCGGGGTTGCGGCGCATCTCCTCGGCGATGCCGTCGCGCACCGCATCGAGCCAGCCGGTCTCGGGCCCGCCGCTGCGCTCGGCACCCGGCGCCCGTGCGTCGGGCGGGTTGATGGGCTCGGCGAAGACGTGCAGCAGCGCCGCCCGCGGGTCGGGCTCGGGCGATTGCCGGGCGAAGTCGACCGATTCGGCCACCGTCTCCTCGATCGCCCGGTCGATAACGTCGAGGCGCTCGGCCGGCACCAGCGCCAGCTCGTCCACCAGCGTCGTCCTGAGCCGGCGGATCGGGCAGCGCTCGGCCCAGGCATCGACCTCTTCCTGGGTGCGGTAGGTGCCGGTGACCGGATCGCCCTCGTGGTGCCCGACCGTGCGATAGGTCTTGGCCTCGATCAGGGTCGGCCCCAGGCCGCGCCGCGCCCGGTCGGCCGCCTCGCGCATCGCCCGCCACATGGCGACCACGTCGTTGCCGTCGACCGCCACGCCCGGGATGCCGTAGGCGGCGGCCCGGGTCGCGATCTCGGGATTGAGCGTGACGCTGCTGAGCGGGGTGGCGGTGGCGTAGAGGTTGTTCTCGCAGACGAAGATCACCGGGGCGCGGAGCACGCCCGCGAGATTGAGCGATTCGTGGAACGCCCCGTGGTTGGAAGCCCCGTCGCCGAAGAAGGTCACGGCGACCCCGCCGGTGCCGCGGTGCTTGGCGGCCAGTGCCGCGCCCACGGCGGAGGGGATGCCGCCGCCGACCAGGCCGTTGGTGCCGAAGAGCCCGACGCCGGGATCGTAGAGATGCATCGTGCCGCCGCGCCCGCCGCAGCAGCCGTCGCCCTTGCCGTAGAGCTCGGCCATCAGGGTCTTGGGGTCCATCCCCTTGGCCAGCGCATGGCCGTGGCCGCGGTGCGTCGAGGTCACCCAGTCGCTGCGCCGGAGATGGGCGCAGACCCCGACCGCCACCGCCTCCTCGCCGATGTAGAGATGCAGGAAGCCCGGCGTCTCGCCCGAGCGGCAGGCCACCTGGGCCGCCTGCTCGAAGCGCCGCAGGAGCTGCATCTGCTCGTAGAAGAGGACGAGATCCTCGGTCGAGAGATCGGCCAAGGGGTCGTTCAGCCCGGCCGGATCGGCCGGGCCGGCGGCCTCGGGGACGGCGATCGAGACGCTCATCGGGGCGGCCCCTGCCTACCAGTTGCGGGCCGAGCCGGCCATCCAGCCGCCGTCGATCACCAGCGTGTGGCCCGTGATGTAGGAGGCCAAGGGCGAGGCCAGGAAGGCCACGCCGTTGGCGATCTCCTCGGTGGTCGCCGGGCGGCGCATCGGGATGGTCTGCATCTGCAGCTCCATGAGGTTGACCGCCTGGCTCTTCGGGTCCTCGATCCAGCGCTTCCAGCCCTCGGTCGCGGTCGAGCCCGGGGCCACGGCGTTGACCCGGATGCCGTCGCTGGCGAGCTCGATCGCCATGCTCCTGGTCAGGTTCACCACCCCGGCCTTCGCGGCGACATAGGGGCTCTGCAGGCGGATGGGCGTGATCCCGGCGATCGACGCGATGTTGACGATCGACCCGCCGCCCGCCTCCTTCATCAGGCCCGCCACCTTGCGGCCGACCAGGAACACGCCGGTGAGGTCGATCTTGAGGATCTCGTCCCAGGTCTCGACCGGGAACTCGTCCACCGTCTTGCGGTCGTCGGCGCCGACGCCGATGCCGGCATTGTTGACCAGGATGTCGATCCGGCCGTGGGTGTCGATGGCCTCGTCGATGCCGGCCTCGATGGACGCCCGGTCCGCCACGTCCATGACGATGCTGTAGCCCACCCTCTCGGCGGCCTCGGCCAGCGGCTGGGCGTTGCGGTCCGTCAACACGACCTTCGCGCCGCAACCGGCCAGGGTGAGCGCGCACGCCTTGCCGATGCCGCTCGCCGCACCCGTGACCAGCGCCACCTTGCCGTCGAGATCGATCTTCATGCTGCCCCCCGGTCGGCGGGTCCCGTGCCCCTGCCAAACTTGTTATGACATCTTTGCGTCTCGTCCGGGCCTGTCAAGCCGCTTCTCCTCGGCCGCCGGCGACGTCGATGCGGAACGAGAGGCGGTGCAGGGCCGCCGGGAAGCGGCTGTAGGTCGCCTCGAACGGCAGCCCCACCTCGTCGCGAAAGACCAGTCGCGTGCAGAGCATCGCACTGCCCGCGGCACAGCCGAGCTGGGCCGCGTCCTCGGGGCCGGCGAGCTCGGCCCAGACCGACATCCGCACGTCGCCCACCCGCACCCCGAGCTTGCGCTGCAGCACCCGGAACACCACGGGGTCGTCGAAATCCGTGCGGGTCAGCCGGTCGCCCACCCTGGGGTGGAAATAAACCGTGGTGCGCGCCACCTTGTGCCCGTCCTTGAGCAGCAGGCCGCGCAGGCAGCGCAGCTCGGCCTCGGCCGGCAGCCCGAGCACCGGCCCCACCGCCGGTGCGGCCTCGCGCCGCCAGCCCAGGAGGCGGAGCTGGTAGCCGCCCGCGGCCTCGATCAGCTCGGCCAGCGAATCGAAGCTGATCCCGGCCTGCGCCAGCGGGTCGCGCGCCAGCACCATCGCCCGGTGCGCCCGCCGGGTGCGGATGAAGCCCTCGGCCTGGAGCAGGTTGAGCGCGTGGCGCACCGTGATCCGGCTCACGCCGAACCGCGCGCAGAGGCCGGCCTCGCTCGGCAGGAGCTCGCCCGGCTGCCAGTGGCCGGCGGCGATGGCGTCGCGCAGCAGCTCGAACAGGGCCTGGTAAAGCGCATGGCCCTTGGCCCGCGGCAGTGTCGCCGGCACCGCGTCGGGAAAGCCGTCGCGGGGGCTTGGCTCGAAAGCCGGTACGATCCTGCCGCGGCGCAAGGCTCAGCGCCCGATCAGCGTGACGAGGCCGGTCGAGAGGACCGGAAAGAGGCAAAGCAGCACGACCACCCCGACCTCGGCCGCGAAGAACCAGCGCAGCTCCTGCCAGAGAGCGCGCATCCGGATGTTGCCGATGCGGCAGGTGACGAACAGGCAGACCCCCACCGGCGGCGAGATCAGGCCGAGCGTGCAGGCGATGATCATCACCATCGAGAACTGGTTGTCGTCGATGCCGAGCTGGCGCGACAGCGGCAAGAGCAGCGGGGCCAGCAGCAGGAGCGCCGGCCCGGCGTCGAGGACGAGGCCGATGATGATGAAGAACACGGCACAGCAGAGCAGGAAGAGCACCGGCTGGCCCTCGAAGACGACGAGGATCTGCCGGGTCAGGCCCTGGATGCCGCCCAGGATCAGGACGTAGTTGATGATCTGCACGGTGGCGAAGATCAGGAACAGCGCGGCGGTCAGCCGGGCGGCGGCACGAAAGGCGTCGAATAGCCCGCGCAGGTCGAGCTGGCGGAAGACCACGGCCCCCAGGAAGATCGCGTAGATCACGGCGATGCCGCCGGCCTCGGTCGGTGTGAACACGCCCGACACCGTGCCGAACAGGATGAAGCCCGGCAGCGTCATGACGACGAGCCCGTCGCGCAGGGCCCGCGGCCGCTCCGCCCTGGGCACGGTCATGAAGCTCTGCGGGAACTCGCCGCGCAGCGATTTGACGAAGACGACGAGGGCGCAGGAGAGGCCGAGCAGCAGGCCCGGGCCGATCGCCGCCACGAACAGGCTGAGCACCGAGACCTGGGCCACGGCGGCGTAGATGACGATGATGACCGAGGGCGGGATGATCGGGCCCACCACCGCCGAGGCCACGGTCAGCGCCGCGGCGAAGGCCTTGGTGTAGCCTTCCTTGGGCATGGCGCTGATGAAGATGCGGCCGAGCGAGGCGATGTCGGCGATGGCCGTGCCGGAGATGCCGGCGAACAGCATCGAGGTCACGATGTTGGCATAGGCCGTCCCGCCCTTGATCCGCCCCACGAGAATGGTGGAGAGCGCGATCAGCTTGTCCGACAGGCCGCAGCGGACCATCAGCTCGCCGACGATGATGTAGAAGGGCGCCGCCAGCAGAACGAAGGTGTCGAGCCCCGCGAACATCCGCGAGGCCACGTTCATCAGGTTGAGGCCCTCGACATGGATGCCGACGATGGCCGATAGCCCGAACGCGAAGGCGATGGGCACGCCGCCCAGGATCAGGACGGCCAGGGCCAGCGCCAGGGCGATCATGGCTGGTCCTCGATGGCCTGGTTCTCGTCATCCTCGTGCGGCCGCTGCCAGCCGGCCGCTGCCTCGATGACCTTGAAGAGCTCGACCAGCAGGAGGAGGGCCGCACCCACCACGATGGCGCCATAGGCCCAGACCATGGGGACACCCGTGGTCGGAGCGGTCTGCATGCCGTTGCGGCCGACATAGACGAGGCCCTGCCAGAGCAGCACCGAGGCGAAGGCCGCCATCAGGAGATGCAGCACGACGCCATAGACGCGCTGGAAGGCGGGGCTCCGCACGTCGGCGAGCAGGGCGAGGCTCATGTGCTCGCCCCGCCAGCTCACCGCCGCGGCCGCCAGGAAGGTCACCCAGATCGAGGCGTAGCGCATCACCTCCTCGCTCCACGAGAGCGAGCCGAGCAGCACGTAGCGCATGAAGATCGCGACCAGGTTGAGGCCGACGATCAAGAGGAGCAGGACGCCGGCCACGGCATCGGCCGTGTCGACGACCGCCCGCACGGCCTTGCGCAGCCACATCGCTGGACCCGATCGACTGGAGCTGGTGCAGGAGGACCGGCGCGGCGACGGTCTCGCGCAGCCGCGCCGGGCGGGACGGGGCGATCAGTCGCCGTAGACGCGGGCCTCGGCCTCGGCGGCCGCCGCCAGCACCCGGTCGACGACGTCCTGGCCCACCTCGCCGGCGATGTAGGTCAGCACCGCCCCCTGCGTCTGGTCGCGGAACGCGGCCTTCTCGGACGGCGAGGTGACGTAGATCGTCATGCCCTTGTCGCGCAGCGTGTCGATCGCGGTGATGCCGCCCAGCACCTTGTGCGCGTTGGCCACGGCGGAGTGCAGCCTGGCCGCCTCCTGGACGATCCGCCGGTGGTCGTCGGACAGCGCCTGGAACGAGTCCTCGTTCATGATGATCAAGTGAAAGCCGAAGACGTGCTCGTTGACGCTCATGTACTTCTGGACCTCGTAGAGCATCCCGTCGAGCACCGTGGTCGAGGCGTTCTCCTGGCCGTCGACGACGCCGGTCCGAAGGGCGGGCACCAGCTCCGGCCAGGCGATCGGGGTGGCCGAGGCCCCGAGCGACTGCATCAGCTCGACATAGACCGGGCTCTGCATGGTCCGCATCTTCAGGCCCGCCATGTCGTCGGGGGTCCGGACCTCGCGCTGGTTGTTGGTGATGTTGCGAAAGCCGTTCTCCGAGAAGGTCAGCGTGCGAATACCGGTCGCCTGCCGCATGTCCTCGGTCAACTGCTTGACGATGTCGGTCTCGGTGAAGGCCCAGGCCGCCGCCGAGGACGGGAAGAGATAGGGGATCTGGAAGGCCAGCATGGGCTTGTAGAACGAGCCCAGCACCGAATCGTCGGTCAGCGCCAAGTCCAGCAGGCCGTTCTTGACCTGCTCGGTCACCTGCAGCGAGCCGCCGAGCGTGTTCCAGAAGAGCTCGACCTCGACCTCGCCGCGCGACTTGAACTCGACATACTCCTTGAACGCGTTGAGCCCCATCGACATCCCGTCATTGGGGTTCTCGTTCGCCCCCACGGCCATGCGCAGCTTCACCTGCGCCTGGGCATCGGCAGCCACGATCGGTGCCGCCAGCACGAGGCTGGCAACGGCGGTCAACGTCAGCAGTCGCTTCAGCATCTCTGATCCTTCCCTGTCTACGCGCGTCGGCCTAGGCCCTCGGCACCGGCCGGCGTTCTCCTGCGCCGTGCCCGTGCCCAACGGGGGGAGCCCCGCCCCGGCGGGCGGCGGCGGAACCCCAGTCTACTTGTTATAACATCAGCCGCGCCTGCCCGGCCTGTCAAGATTTCCAGCGTCGTGCCCCACAGGCGGGGTCGGGAAAGGCAGCGTCAGGGCAAAACCCGGCCGCGGTTGAGGATGCCCTTGGGATCGAGCGCCTGCTTCATCGCCGCCATGACCGCCAGCTCCTCGGGGCTGCGGGTCAGGTGCAGGTAGGCCCGCTTGGTCCGGCCGATGCCGTGCTCGGCCGAGATCGACCCGCCGAACCGGCCGCAGAGCCCGTAGACCAGCTGCTCGATCGCCCGCCGCTCGGGCTCGCCCAGCACCGGCGGCATGACGTTGATGTGGATGTTGGCGTCGGCGAGATGCCCGAACACCACCCAGACGGCATCGCCCAGCGCCGCCGCCGCGTCCCGGCGCCAGCCCTCCACCGCCTCGGCCATCCGGGCGAGCGGGATCGCCACGTCGAACCCGACCCCGGGCGGGAAGTGCCGCTTGTGCTCGTAGACCGACTCGCGCAGCGCCCAGAAATCCGCCCGGTCGCGGCCCGAGCGGGCGAGGACGGCGTCCGCCACGAGGCCCGCCGCCTGCGCCTCGGCCAGGGCGGCGGCCAGCGGCTCCTCGCCCTCGCCCCCCGGCGCCTCGATCAGGAGATAGACGTCGCGGCCCTGTGCCAGGGGGGCCCGCCGTCCCATCCGGCCGGTGGCGATGGCGTAGAACTCGCGCCACATCGCCTCGAACACCAGGAGCCCCGCCGGCAGCCGCCGCTCGAGGTCGCGCAGGAGACGGATCGCGTCGGCCGTGGATTCTACCGCCACGACCGCCGTCTCGATCGACCGCGGCCGCGGCTGCAGGGATATCGTCACCCGAGTGACCACACCCAGCGTCCCCTCGCTGCCGACGAGGAGCTGCGTCCAGTCGTAGCCGGCGTTGTTCTTCAGCATCTTGTTGGTGGAGCGCACGATCCGGCCGTCCGCCAGCACCACCTCCAGTGCCAGCACGCTGCGCCGCGTCATGCCGTAGCGCAGGACCTGGTTGCCGCCGGCATTGGTCGCGACATTGCCGCCGATCGTGCAGGTGCCGCGGGCACCCAGGTCGATGCCGCAGAGGAGATCGGCCGCGGCCGCCGCCTCCTGGACGGCCTGCAGCGGGGTGCCGGCCAAGGCCGTCAGCGTGCCGCTCTCCCGGTCGACCTCCTCGATCCCGACCAGCCGCTCGAGCGAGAGCGCCACCTCGCCGGCATCGGGATGCGCCCCGCCGACCAGCCCGGTCATCCCGCCTTGCACCACCACCGGCTGGCCCCGCGCATGGCAGCATGCCAGGACCGCCGAAACCGCCTCGACCGTGCGCGGCCGGACGAGGGCCACCGGCCGGGCCGGCGCCAGCCCGGCCGCATCGGCCAGGTTGCGGTCGGGGATCGCGGCCCCGACCAGGACCGCCTCCGGCCCGCACACGGCACCGAGCGCCTCGATCAACTCCGAACGCACCACCCCGGTCTCCCGCTGCCGACGAACGCGCTGCACCTTCGGCGCCGCCTGCCCCGAAGCGCGCGGAGAATGTTCCGCCATGCCGAGCGGCGTCAATCCCGTCGTCCGGTGGCCGCCGCCCGGACGGCCGCGCTCGCCACCGCAGCGGGCGAAGGCCGGACCCCGGCCGCGCCGCAGACCACCTTCCGCCGCCGCGCCGTCCTGCGCGGCCAGGTCGGCGCCACCACCCGCGACCGCCGCGCCCACGCCTCGCGCCGAACGGGCAGGGCCGACAACGCCAGCGGCCGCATCCGCCGATGGCTGCCCCGCACCGGCGATCTCGACGGCACGGCGGCGGCCGACAGCCGGGAGATCGCCAGGACCTCGGGCCCGGATCGGCCCCGGCATCGCGACCGCCGGGCGCCTGCAGCAACAGCCGGCGTCGATCCCTAGCGGGTCGACTTCCCGGCCTCGCCCAAGGGCCGCCCCTGGTGGCCGCCCGGCACGAGCAGCGGGGTGAAGCGCGCGACGTCGCCGCCGGTCACGGTGACCGCCCCGCAGCGCAGCCAGGCATGCGCCTCCAAGCGGCCGCCCGCCGCCTTGTGGACGCCGATGACGAGCTCCGTCGCCCGCCGCTCGCCGCCGAGCCAGCGCTGCGCCGCCATCGCCTGGACGAGGCAGTCGGCGCGCCAGGGCACGAGGCGCGCCGCCGCCGCCACCGCCCAGGCGACCCGCTCCGCTGCTATCCCGGCCGGCGCAGCTCGTCGAGCAGCCGCACCGCCGGCGTCCGGGCGAGGCGCAGCCGTGCCCACAGGAGCTCGACCGCGGCGACGGCCAGCTGCCGCCAGCCCGCCAGCCCCGAGCGCCGCGCCCGCTGCAGGCGCGCAACCAGTCCTCGGCTCGGGATCGGGCTCCCCGGCACCACCGGTCAGCCGGTGTCGCGGGCGACCAGGTCGTGCGCCACGAGCTCGCCGAGCAGCGCCTCGAGGTCGCGCTCGACCGTCGCCCGCTCGACCGCGTACTCCTCGACCAGCCGGTCGCAGACGGCGGCCGGCGTCAGGCCTGCGCCGAGCAGCTGCCAGATCCGCGTCCCCACCTCGTCGAGGCCGAACTAGATGCCGCTGCCGAGATGCAGGATAACCGTCTCGCCCCCGACCTCGCGGCCATGGCGCCGGGCGACAGGGTCAGGGGTGCGTGCATGTCCATGAAGCTGTCCATAAGTCGCCCGTCTTCGCCCGGCAAGCGTCCAGGCTCAGCCCGGCCCGGCATAGCGCTCGGGCAGCCGGACCACGTGGTCGAGCGCCGCCCGCCAGTGCCCGAACCGCTCGGGAAAGCGCTCGGCCAGCGCCCGGGCGATGGCCTCCTGCGAGGTCCGCCCGTCGATCCGCTCGAGGCAGAACCGGTCGACCGCGAGGGCCGTGGTCGGCTCCGGCACATGGCCGGCGGCCTTCCGGGCCAGGGTCTCGGGGCGCACCGGCCTGCCCTTGAAGGTCGACTGGCGGAAGTCGGCCTTCCTTGCACCGTCGGCGGCGGTCACCGTCGTCGACCAGCTCCAGACATAGTCGCCCTCGACCAGATCGGCGCGCAGCCGCACCGCCACCCGGTCGCCGGGGGTGAGCGCGACCGCGTCCTCGAGCGGGAAAAGCCCTGGCCGCAGATCAGTGGCGGCGCGCCCGGCGCGTTGGAGAAGCCGATGCCGGCCATGAGCTCGGCGTCGAACCACAGGAAGAGGCCGTGGGCCGTGCCGGGCGCCTCGGCCGTCCAGGCGACCCTGCCGGCGACGTTCGGGGCGAGGATGGTGGCGTAGTCGAGGGTGGCCCAGCACTGTGCCGGGACGAGGAGCTGGTCGGCCGTGGCCTCGGTCTTGCGCCAGCTGTTGACGACATAGCGGTGGCCCGCCGTCAGATCGAGCCCGAAGGCGTTCCGCGTCCAGCGCTCGGCATGGCGGGCGTGCAGCTTCGGGTCGTGGACGAGGGCGGCGAAGAGGTGATCACGAGCCGGGATCAGCACGCCCCCCGGCGCCAGCAGCCGCTGCCGGGCATCGACGATCGAGGCGACGTGGTCCTGAAACAACGGAAGCACGCCGCGCAGGTCGGAGACGATCACGTCGGCCGGCGGGTCGAGCGCGAGGTCGGTGGACAGGCAGGGATGGAAGCTGATCCGATCGGCCACGCCGTTGGCCACGGCCGACGCCTGCGCCACCCCCAGCGCCGGGTCCGGCTCCACCGTATGCACCCGCCCGGCACCCAGCCGGCAGGCGAGCAGCGAGAAGAAGCCTGTCCACTTAACCTTCTTGAGTGACAAATCGCTGGATCGTCTCCCGCGGCCTTCGGCCAACCGTCCCGCTGCAACTGCGCCCCAGGCAGTTGGAGGCAGAAGGCCACGACCCGCAGGTCCATGAACGGGTCGCGCGGCTCGATGGCCAGCGCCACCGCGACACGGTCGCAGCGCTCGCGCCCGACCAGCAGGGGCGTCGAGGTGACCGACCGGGCCCGCCCCTCGCCTTGCGACAGTCGGCGCCGCGGCGGCAGCGGCACGAGAGCGGCGCGGCGGCCGGCGAGGTCGATTCGCTGCGCGAAAGCGGGCGCAATCATGCCCCCGCTTGGTCGGTCGACCGGCGGGAAATGCCACCGCACCCGATGCCTGAGCCGGCGCAGCCACTGCGGCACGAACGCGGTCCGGGCACTCTGCGCGAGCGTGCGCCAGGCGGGCCAGATCGGGCCCCAGAACCGCTCCTCGCCCACCGCATCGCGCACCGCCTGCACCCAGCGGCCCGACCGCAGCAGCCGGGCGATCTGGGTGCCGTGGCCCGGCACCACGTCGCCGCCGACGCCGTCCAGCTCGACCCGGCACCCCGCCCGATGCGCCGCGAGATAGACGGCGCGCGGCAGGTTCATGTGTGCGTCGAAGGGCTCGTCGACCTCGCGGGCGAGGCGGAGCAGATCGTCCTTCCAGGGGCCGAGATCGGCGTGATCCACGGTGTGCGGGGCGATCCCCGGGATGGTCATCGTCGCCCGGATCGTTCGCGTCTCGACGCAGGTCTCGGGGTCCGGGCCCACGGCCGAGAAGGTCTTGAGCGGCCCCTGGCCCGCCTCGGCGAGCAGGCGGGAGGCGACCGCCACCACGGAGCCCGAGTCCATCCCGCCGCTCAGCATCGAGCCCAGCCTGCCCGGCGGCGCCCTGAGCCGGCAGCGCACCGCCTCGGTGAAGACCTCGAGGAACGCCTCGGCATAGGCCGCATCCGACAACAGCTCGAGCTGCGGCCCCGCCACGAGGGTCCAGTAGCGGTCAATCTCCAGGCCCTCCGGGCCGACCGTCAGGACATGCGCCGTCGGCAGCCGGAAGACCCCCACGAAGAAGGTGCTCGTCGCATCGGCGTATTCGAGGCCCGTCAGGTAGTCCGTGATCCGCACCTCGTTCAGCCGCCGCGGTACCCCGTCGACCTGCAGCACCGCCTGCGGCGCGGTGGCGACGGCGAGGAGCCGGCCCGGCGTGTGGTGGTAGATGAGCTGGCGCATGCCCAGGTGGTCGCGGGTGCAGAAGAGCCGCCGGTGGCGGGGGTCCCAGACGGCGAAGGCGAAGTCGCCGAGCAGGTGGTCGACGCAGGCGTCGCCCCAGCGGAGATAGGCCTCGAGCAGGAGCGTGCCGTCGCCGGCCTCGGCCAGGCGCTGCCTCGCCCCCAGGGCGTCCAGGCGCTCCCCGCGGTTGTCGAGGCGGACGTCGGCGGTGATGACGCAGCCGGTCTCGGGGTGGCGCCAGGGCAGCGTCTCGTTCAGGCTCTCGGGCGTGGTGGCGAGCAGCGTGTGGCCGAGGGCGACGGGGCCGCCGTGCCAGTGGCCGGTGCCGTCCGGGCCGCGGCGCTCGAGCAGGTGGGTCATCCGGGCGAGGTCGGCCGGCGCGCCGTCGAGCCGGAGGAAGCCGCAGATGCCGCTCATGCCGGGATCGCCTGCGGCAGCGGGCGGGGCAGCTCGCGCACCCGGCCGGCCTCGACCAGGAGCGCCCGTTCGGCCAGCGCCAGGCTCGCCGGGCGGTGGGTGATGAGGATCACGGTGCGCCGGGCCAGCGCTTCGGCGGCACCCTCGATGAAGGCGCGCTCGCCCTCGAGGTCGAACATGGATGTCGCCTCGTCGAGGATCGGGATGGGCGGGTCCTTCAAGAGCGCCCGGGCGAGGGCCAGGCGCTGGCGCTGGCCGCCGGAGAGGCGGCGGCCCTGGTCGCCGATCAGGGTGGCGTAGCCGTCGGGCAGGCGGCTGACGAAGTCGTGCGCCTCGGCCATACGGGCGGCGTGCTCGATCGCCGCCTGGTCGGCGTCGGGCCGGCCGAAGCCGATGTTCTCGGCGACCGTGCCGTTGCAGAGCAGCGTGTGCTGCGGCACGACGCCGATCTTTCGGCTCAGGCTCTGCAGGTTGACGGTGGCGATGTCGATCCCGTCGATCAGGATGCGGCCCGAACAGGGCTCGAAGAGCCGCATCAGGAGGTGGACCAGCGTGCTCTTGCCGGCGCCGTTGGCGCCGCAGAGGGCCACGGTGGCCCCGGCCGGGATGGCGCGAGGTCGACGTCGGCGAGCGTGGGCGTGCGCCCCGGATAGGCGAAGCCGACCCGCTCGAAGGTGATGGCGCCCGTCACCCGGCCGAGCGGCGGGCCGGGTGGAAGATCGGCTCGGCCGGCTCGGTGGGCACGCCGTGCAGCCGCTCGAGGGTGCCGCGGGCGGTCTGGACCTGGCCGTAGATGCCGGCCAGGGCGCTGACCGGCCGGGTGAGGAGGGCGGCGTAGAGCAGGAAGCTGACGAGCGCGGCCGGGGTCATCCCGTCGCCGCCGAGGCGCCGGCTGCCGAGCCAGAGCAGCAGCACCGCGGCGGTGCCGGCGAGGAAGTGGATCGTGGGCTCGAGCGCGGCGTGGATGCGCTGCTGGCTGATCGAGAGCTGCATGACCCGGGCGATCTCGTGGCCGTAGCGCTCGGACTCCAGGGCCTCGCGGGTGAAGGTCTTGATCGCCGGCAGCATCGAGAGGTTCTCCTCGGCGATGCCGACCGCCCGTGCATTGGAGCGCTGCAGCTCGATCGCGAGACCCCTGAGCCGGCGGCCGAGGATCTTCAGTGCCAGGTAGAAGAGCGGGACGAGCCCGGCGACCATGACGGCGAGCAGCGGGTCGAGCCGGAACATCAGGAAGACGGCACCGGTGACGGTGAGCAGGAGCGGCAGGATGCCGAGCAGCGTGCCGCTGATGAACGCACTGAGGTGCGCCACCTCCCAGGTCACCAGGGCCAGGGTCTCGCCCTGCCGCCGCGCCTGGTGGAACGAGAGCGGCAGCGCCTGCAGGTGGCCGTGGACGCGGACGCGCAGGTCCGCCAGGAGGCGCTGGGCGGTGCGGCCGCTGATATAGCCGTTGGCGAAGCGGAGCAGCGCCTGGCCGGCGAACGCCGCGAGCAGCAGCCAGAGGACGAGCCGGGAATCCAGCACGCGCCCCGGATCGGCGCCAGGCTCCAGCAGCACGCCGGCCGCGAGCTGCCCGCCGAGCCAGGGCATCGCCAGCAGTGCCAGGGCCTCGAGCAGCATGACCAGGGCGGCGAGCAGCAGCGGCCAGCGATAGGAGGCGGCGCAGCCGAGGAGGTGGCGGAGATCCATGGGACGGCTCAGAGGCGCTCGCGCACGCCCTCGACGGCGCGCCGCGCGTAGAGCCAGGGCAGCCAGCCGAACGGCGCAGCGGCGTACTTCGCGCGCATGTAGGTGGCCGGCGGCAGGCAGGGCTCGCGCAGATGGCGCAGCCGGTCGGCCGTGCCGTCGACCGCCCGCAGATCGAGGGCCAGCGCCCGGAGACGGCCGGTGCGCAGATAGGTGGCGACCGGCTCGGCATCGCTGCCGGCGTCGAGGGCCGCCTGCAGCGCGGGTGCTAGCGGCGTGCCGAGCCGCGCTGCCGTGGCCGCGAGGCCGTCGCGGCAGACCGCGGCCAGCCCCTTGGCCCGCGCGGTGGTGATGAGCGCCCGCCGGTCGTCGTCGCCGAGCGTGCCGGCCAGGAGGTGGATGTCGTGCAGCCAGACCAGGCGATCGCCGCCCAGATGCGCCTCGCCGTCGCTCCAGTAGGGGCTGTGCGCGTGCTTGGCCCGGTGCAGGCAGGCGAGCAGCAGGGCATGCACCGGCCCGAGGCCGCGCGCCGGGGCCGCGAGCCGGGGCAGGGGCCGGCTCGCCGCCTCCAGCTCCGCATGGTCGAGCAGCCCTGCCGGCACGCCGCCAGCGGCCAGCCGCCGGTGCAGGTCGATGGCGTGCCGGCTGCCGTCTGCCAGCTGCAGCGTCCAGCCCTCCGCATGTGTCACGACGTGGCCGCCGGCATCGAGGTCGCGCCGGAAGCCGAAGGCCGGTAGCACCTCGCGGGTTGGTGCCAAGTCGCCGGCATCGACCAGAAGATCCGTACCGGCCCGCATCCGCCAGACCGGGTTGGCATAGCGATCGTAGGCCAGCGCAGTCCCCTTGAAGAGCAGCGGGCGCACACCCCGCCCGGCCAGGGCGGCGAGCAGGTCGGTCAGCACCTGCTGGTGGCGCAGCTTCCACATCGCGGCTTGGCGCGTCTCGTCGCGGATCGCGCGGACGAGCTCGGGCGGCCAGTCGGTGCCGTGCGGCAGCCGCTCGTTGAGCAGCGCCCCGATGCCGTGATAGCGGGCCCGGCGGAGGAGCGGCTCGACGCCGAGGCCCGCCGGCCAGGGCACCGGCATGGTCCGGCCGCGCAGCACGGCGGCGAGGAAAGCGTCGATCTGCACGGCATCCATGTCGACATGTCTTGAGCGGTCGAGGCCCGTGCGCATGGGCAGCACCGGCGGCGTACGCCGATCCGCTACGTTTCAAATGCCGATTATGCTTTCAACCGCCGATCGCGGCATCGCCGGCGGCGCCGGTCCACCACCGGCCGGCAGCGTCGGCAGCCATGGGCGACCCGAGGGGCAACGCCGCGGCGGCACGGGCCGCAGGCCGCGGGCACCGGTGATCAGGACGGCGCGTGGTCGCCGACGAGGAGGGGCGATCCGGCCTCGCTGGCCGACTCGGCCGGCGGCTCGCCGGCGCGGCTGCCACGCTCGGCCGCCCACTGCCGGCCGAGGCTGCGGGCCAGCAGCCGGCAGAGCGATTCGGTCAGGACCGGGTGCTCGCGGGCGAGATCCTGAAAGGCCACCCGATGCAGCCGAAAGACGCGGCTGGCGGTGCGGGTGGTGAGCGTGGGTGCCGCCACGGTCGGATCGACCAGGGCCGTCTCGCCGATGCAGCCGTCGGGCCCGAGCGTCTCGCGCCGGCCATTCGGCCAGTCGGCGACGAGGCTGCCGCTGTCGACCAGCCAGGCATGGAGCAGCGGCCCGCCGGCGCGCTGCAGCACCATGCCCGCCGGGGCCCGGCGCTCCTCGACCAGATGCAGCACCTCGACGAGGACGTCGAAGGGCAGCTCGGCGAACAGCTCGAAACGCTTGAGCCGGAGCATCGCCTCGAGTGCTGCCGCATCGGTCAGCGCCGTCTCGGCCTTGCCGAAGGCAGATGGCATGGTCGCACTCCCTTCCTGGGTGTGGTCGCCGGGCTCGTGTGCGGCGCCCCGGTTGCGTGCCAGGGCCGCCGCGGCGCGCAGCCAGCGCTCGCCGCTCGCCGCCAGGGCGTCGAGCAGCGCCGCCGTGGCGGTGGCCGCCGGCGGGGCGGCCGCCGGCGGGCGCGACGGCGGG
>CAYWSB010000070.1:0-25829 GCA_964460465.1 uncultured Geminicoccaceae bacterium
ATCCCAAACAGGCAGATTCCACCTATGAGTGGCCCTAACTTCGGGGCTGGGTCACCGGCACGCAGACGGTCGTCGCCCGTAAAGAAGTCGATCAGGGCACAAGCGTCGGCGAGGTAGCGGCTCAAGCGATACCCCACTCCCGCAACTCCTCCTCGCTCATCGGAGCGAGCGCGCGATCGATGTCCTCCCGGCTGAGGCCGGACCGCTCGAAAGCCTCCCGCGCCGATCCGAAGCGCGGCCTCCCCTTGGCCGGCTCCACCGGCACCAGTCGCGCCACCGGCCGGTTCCGCTTCGTGATGACCACCTCCTCGCCCGCCGCCACCGCCTCGAGCAGCGCCGACAGCGACGTCTTCGCCTCGTAGACATTCACCTCACGCATGACGGATTCCTTGATGGTCGAAAAGACGACTAGACCATTTTTCTGACCAGGTCAATGTCGACCACCGCGCGACGCAACGATGTGGGGCAAGTGACTTCCCCCACGCCTGCTTCAGGGTCGTGGCGGGGAGCGGGGAGGATTCTCCTTCCGGCGTGCGCCGCTCGTTCTGCCGATGCGCAGACTCTGCGGCGTGCGCGCCGGGAGGCGCCGGTGGTCAGGCTTCAGCCGCCAGCAGCTCGGGAAAGGGCACGATCGTGGACTTGACGGTGCGCATCGCCATGGCATCGGCAACCGCGCGGTTCACCCCGTCCTCGTCGAAGGGGTAGATCGTCTGCATGTCGAGCCAGGGATAGCGGTCGGCCGCCAGATGCAGCATCTTCACCCCCAGCGCCAGGTCGTTCTCGGTGAACGCCCATGACCCCATGATGGTGATGTCCTTGGCGACGAAGCGGTGCCAGTTGGTCATGATGGCACCGGCGTCGGTGAACTGACCCATCTCGATGTAGAAGCCCGAATCGCGCAGGAACTCGATCCCCTCCGGCCCTGCCGTCGGGTGGCCGGTGCAGTCCATCACGAGGTCGGCGCCATGGCCGCCGCAGAGCTCGCGCACCAGGGCGATGCGCGCCTCGGAATCGGTGATCCGGGTGATGTCGACCGTGGCGGCGGCCCCGAACCGTCGCGCCAGCTCGAGCCGGGGCGATTCCGGCGCACCCACGCAGACGACCTTGCCGGCACCCATCTCCCGGGCCGCGGCGACGGCCAGGATGCCGATCGGGCCCGAGCCCTGGATCACCACCGTGTCGCCCCATTTGAACCCGCCCATGCGCTGGGCCCGGGCGAAGCCGCGGATAGTCGAGGTGATCGGCTCCGCGAGGGCACCGAGCCTGAGCGGCATGTCGTCGGGCAGCTTGTAGATCTTGGTGCCCGGCAGCATCTCCAGGTCGACATAGACATACTCCGCCCAGCCGCCCCAGAGATGCGGCGCCTTGTCGAAGCCCAGATAGCGGCCATAGTAGACCGGGGTCTGGCAGCGGTTCGAATGCTCGGGGTAGTGCTTGCAGTAATGGCAGGCACCGCAGGGCATGAAGGGCGGGATCATGATCTTCGACCCTTCGCCGATCGGCTGGTCCATCCAGTCCGTCTTCAGCTCCGGGCCGATCTCCGCGACGACGCCCGAGATCTCGTGCCCCAGCGTGAAGGGCCAGGGCAGGGGCCTCGGCCAGTGGCCTTTCAGGATATGCAGGTCCGTCCCGCACACGCCGCAGGCCGCGACCTTGATCAAGGCGGCCTGCCGCCCGATCGTGGGCCACGGGACCTCGCGGATCTCGGCTCGCGCACCGGGGCCCGAACAGGTCGAGACGCGGATCGTCGACATGGGGTCCTCCCGGTGTGCGGGCAGCTCCGGCCCTGTGTCCATCGCGCGATCGACGTTCAAGCCCCTCCATCCTACCAGAACGGCCGGCCCTGGTCATGGCCGCGGCCCCCAGCTGCGCCACCGCGGCCGCCATTCCGGCGGATCGCGGCGAAGGCACGTTGCAGGGCGTGCCTCCCCGCCATCTTCTTTCGGCCCTGAGCCTGCGAAGGTGTCGCCGGCCGGCGTCAGGCCGCGGCCTCCTGGCTCGCCGCCTCCCGTGCCGTCTTGGCCAGCCGGTCGATCAGCCAGCCCTGGTAGTGGCGGATGCCGAGCCGGTGGCCGAGCTCGAGGGCGAGCTTGTCGTCGGCCTGGGTGAGGATCAGCCGGTCGGGGTCGAGCCGGCGCAGCGCCTCGAGGTGGTCCGGGCGGGCAAGAAGCGGCAGCCGGGCCTTGTCGAAGACCAGCTTCAGCCAGTCGGCGTCGAGCCGGTCGAGCGGCAGCAGCGGCAGCGCCTCGATGCCGATCCGGTCGATCGCGATCCTGAACCCCGCCTCGCGCATCTCGGCCAGGGCCCGGCTGCCCTGGGCCGCGTCGCGGAGCGCGTCGAGCCAGTGCAGCTCGATCGTGAGCCGGCCCCGCTCCGCCTCGTCGAGGCACTTGAGCAGCCGGCGGTACTCGTCGGTGGCCCAGGCGGCGTGGCCGAGGTTGAGGCCGATCCGCTGCCGCCGCCAGGGCCGGTTGAGCAGGAGCGCCACCAGCATCAGGCGGTCGAGATGGCGGCAGAGCTCGAAGAAGAGCGGGGTGTCCGGCTCGACCTCGACCAGCGGAAAGAACGCCGCGCCGAGGTCGGCGAGGCTCGTGAACTGCTCGGCATAGGCCACCGGCCAGCCGCCGTCCCGCCGGTGCACCGCCTGGCGACGGACGAAGGGCTCGAGATCCACGCCGTCCAGCCGGGCCTCGATCACCGCCAGCCGGGCCGGGGTGAGGGGGCCGGCCAGCGCCTCGGGCTCGGCCGCGGCGGGATCGGCCGCCGCCGCGGCGGCCGCCTCGTGCAGGGTCTGCAGCCGCTCGCGCAGGTCCGCGTAGCCTTCGGGCAGGCTGAAGGTCTCGAGGATCGTCTCGATCCGGGTGCCGTCGCGCCAGGCCTCGGATTCCAGCGTGAGCAGGTGCTTGAGGGCCGCGTGGGTGGCCGCGTCCTCGGCCGAGAGGCATAGCCGGTGGCCCTCGAGCTCGACCAGCTCGGCGCCGCGCTCGGCGGCCAGCTCGCCGATGCTGTTCCTGAAATAATGGTAGCGGGCCGCACTGCCCATGATGTAGGGCGAGGCTCCCAGGTGCACGAGGCTGATGCCGGCCCGGGCCTTGCGGCGGGCCAGCCGGCGGGCGTGCTGGATGAGGTCGTCGATCGGCATGGGCCTCGGGGCTCGTCGTCCTGGCCGGCCGCGGGGCGGGGTGCCGCCGACCATCTCCCTAATGCCACCGCCAGGGTTAACGGGCGCCTAACGTCGCCGGAAAGATGGGGAGGATCGTTCGCATGACCGAGCAGCGCTGGGCCGCCGCCGCCCTGGTGGGCTTCGCCGACAAGCTCCTGGCCGCGGCCGGGTTCGAGGCCGAGAAGGCGACCGTCACGGCCGAGCTCCTGGTCGAGGCCGACCTCTTGGGCCACACCACCCACGGCCTGCAGCTCCTGGCCCCCTACATCGCCGAGGCCCTGGCCGGGCGGATGAAGGTCGCGGGCCAGCCCCGGGTGATCGCCGACTTCCCGGCGGCCTTGACCTGGGACGGCGACCGGCTGCCCGGCGTCTGGCTCACCGACAAGGCCCTGGCCGAGGCCGTCGCCCGGGCGGAGACCCAGGGCACGGCCGTGGTCACCATCCGCCGCAGCCACCACATCGCCTGCCTCGCCGCCTTCCTGACCCGGGCCACCGACCGGGGCATGCTGGCGATCATCACCTCGAGCGACCCCTCGGTCGCCTCGGTCGCCCCCTTCGGCGGCCGGGTGCCGCTCTACACGCCCGACCCCATCGCCGTCGGCATCCCGACCACCGGCGATCCGATCCTCGTCGACATCAGCGCCTCGATCACCACCAACGGCCTCTCCGGCCGCTACGCCGCCGAGGGCCGGCGGATGCCACATCCCTGGCTGCTCGACGCCGACGGCAACCCGACCGACGATCCCCGCGTGGTCGCCGGGGCCGAGCCGCCGGGCTCGATCCTGCCGGTGGGCGGGCTCGACCACGGCCACAAGGGCTACGGGCTCGGGCTGATGATCGAGGCCCTGACCCAGGGCCTCTCCGGCTACGGCCGGGCCGAGGCACCAAGCGACTGGGGCGCCTCGGTCACCGTCCAGGTGATGGACCCGGCCTGCTTCGGCGGCCGCGAGGCCTTCGTGCGCGAGACCGGCTGGCTCGCCGACGCCTGCCGGGCGAACCCGCCGCGGCCCGGCGTCGATCGCGTCCGCCTGCCGGGGGAGAACGGCCTCGCCAGGAAGCGTGCCGCGCTCGCCGACGGTGTCGCCCTCTATCCCGGCATCATGGCGAAGCTCACCGCGGTGGCGGCCGAGCACGGCGTGACCCCGCCGGCCCCGCTCTAGGCGCAGGCCCCGCGCGGCTCAGGACTTGAGCCCGCCCTCCATCAGGCCCTTGAAGAAGAGCTTCTGGGCGAACATGAAGGCGATCAGGCCGGGCACGGTGACGATGACGTAGACCGCGGCGATGCGCGGCCAGGCCCACTGGCCGAGGCCGCCCGCGGCGTGTGCCAGCATCACCGGCACGGTCCGCGCACTCTGGTCGTTGGTCAGGGTCGAGCAGAGCAGGTACTCGCCCCAGGCGGTGACGAAGTTGACGATGATCACCACCACGAGCCCGTTGCGGACCAGCGGCAGGCCGACCATCCAGAGGCACTTCCAGGGGCCCGCCCCGTCGATCTTGGCGGCGTCGAACAGTTCGCCCGGGACGAGCTGGAAGACGCTGCGCATGATCAGCACGGAGATGGCGAGACTCAGCGTCACGTAGGGGAGGATCAGCCCGGCGGTGCTGTTGATCAGCCCGAGGCTGCTCTGGATCTCGTAGATCGTGATGATCGCCACCACCCGGGTCGGGAAGTAGAGCGAGGCGATCAGCATGCCCACGATCCAGGCCTTGCCGCCGAACTTGAGGTGGACGAGCGCGTAGCCGGCGAGGACGGCGGCGGCCGTGGTGATCAGGACGGTGAAGCCGGTGACGTAGATGCTGTTGAAGAGGTTGATCGGCAGGGTGTCGATCTTCTGCACCACGTAGGCGTAGTGCGTGAAGTCGAACTGGCGTGGCCAGAGATTGCCGCGCATCGAATCCGGCAGCGACTTGATCGACAGCAGCAGCACCCAGAGCAGCGGCAGGATGATGATCGCACAGAAGAAGATGATGACCGCGTGGCGGATCACCGCCGCCCGGTCGATCGGCCGGCCCTCCCGGCGGGCGACGGCGGCGGCGAGCGGCTGGGTGCGCGCGGCCATCGCGGCTCAGCCCTTGCGCCGGAAGAGGTAGAGCAGGCCGGCGACGAACACCATCATCACCAGGGCCCCGATCATCCCGATCGCCGCGGCGAAGCCCTGCCGCCAGAGGCCGGTCTTGAACGCCTGGTCGTACATGAAGATCGTCCAGGTGTAGGTCGGCGACTCGCGGTTGAACCCGCCGAAGATCAGGTACTCGTCGATCACCGCCATCGAGGTGCCGAAGCGCAGCACGATCAGGATCATCATGATCGGCTGCAATTGCGGCAGCGTGACGTTCCAGAAGATCTGCCACTCGTTGGCACCGTCGACGCGGGCCGCCTCGGTCAGCTCCTTGGGGATGGCAGCGAGGCCGGCGAGGAAGAAGATCGTGTGGTAGCCGAGCCCCCACCAGACCTCCATGACGGCGATCGCCGGCAGCGTCAGCGGCGTGCCGCCCAGCCACTGCGGGGCCGTCTGGATAGTGAACAGACCCAGGACCTCGACCAGGAAGTGATTGATGGGCCCCACCTGGAAATTGTACATCCACTTCCAGAGCACGAAGATCAGCGTGCTCGGGATCACCGCCGGGATCAGGATGATCACCCGGTAGACCGTGGCGACCCGCTGGTCGCGCACCCGGTCGACCAGGATCGCGAGGAGCAGCGGCAGGATGATCGTCCCCGGCAGGAACATCGCCGTGAACAGCGCCGCCCGCCCCAGGCCGGCCCACATCAAGGGATCGTTCAGCGCCTCGACATAGTTGGCGAGACCGATCCAGTTGGCCGGCTGGTTGGTCAGGAACTGGTAGTCGGTGAAGCTGATCCAGACGACCCGGACGATCGGCCAGACCTGGTAGCCGACGAAGAACGCCAGCGCCGGGAAGAGGAACAGCCAGATGTTGCTGCGCTCGGCCAGCCTCGCCGCCGCCCCGCGGCCGTCGATGGACGCCGCCACGTTCAGCGGTCCCTGACCTGAAACCCGCCGGCAGCCGCAGTGCGGCTGCCGGCGCCCGGCGCCTCGCGTCGGCCGATCAAGTGACCGCTAGCCGCCGCGCTTCATCTCGGCCTGGACGGCCTCGACGACGTTGGCCAGTGCCACCCGCGGATCGCTCTCGCTCCCGGTCAGATAGGCCTCCCAGATCGGCTTGCCGATGACGAACTGCTGCAGGCCGAAGAGGTGGTTGGTGATCGCCTTGGCGCGGTCGAGCTGGCCGCGGACCAGATCGACGAAGGGCGGCATCCACTCGGGCCGGTCGGCCGCCCAGTCGGCGTAGATCGAGGCATAGGGCGGCAACTGGCCCGGGTGCGCGGTGGGCGTGCCGGCGATCGAGTCCTGCCAGATCTGCTGGTTGTACGTCAGCGCGCGGACGTATTCCGCCGCCTTCTCCTTGTTCTGGCCGTGCTTGAACAACGCCGCACCGGTGGTCCAGAAGACCGTCGAGCCCTCGCCGTTGGCGAACCTGGGCAGGCCCGCCATCTGCAGCTTGGTCGGGTCGTCCCAGTACTGCGCCATGCGCAGGGGCGCGTTGAAGTACTTCGTGTAGTAGCCCACCCGCTGCGCCGCGAAGGCGACCTCGTCGGGCGTGCCGTTGACGCCGCCGTCGCTGGTCCCGGCGAGCAGGATGTCGGGATTGGCCAGCGCCATGAGCTCCTTCATCAGCATCAGCGCCTCGACGGCGGCGTCGCTGGTGAAGTCGAACAGGCCCTCCGACGTGTAGACGTCGGTCGAGAGCGAATGCGTCATCGGCGCCAGCGAGCGCCAGCCGTGCGCGTCGAAGGTGGCGCCATAGGGTGCCGCCCCGGAATCCGCCACCGCCCTCGCCGCCTCGAGATAGGCGTCCCAGGTCTCGGGCACGGCGTCGCCGATGCCGGCCTGCTCGGTGATGCCCGAGTGCCAGCTCATGCCGATGACGTCGAGCAGGAACGGCCAGCTGTAGAGCTTGCCGTCGATCGAGCACTCCTCGCGGATCGCCGGCAGGATGTCGTCGAGCACGTCGGCCGGGATGTAGTCGTCCCAGGGCTCGATCACGTCGGCCTCGATCATCGCCGACATCTCGACGAACGGCGTCTGGCCGACATAGACGTCCCAGGTGCTCTGCTGGCTCCTCGCCTCGGCGACGAAGCGCTCGATCCCGAAGCCCTCTACCGGGGCGATCTGGAAGTTGAGGCCCGGGAACTGCGCGTTGACCTGCGGGATGCTCGGGTGGAGGTCGTTGATCCACTGGTAGAAGGTGGGGGTCAGCGGCCGCTCCTGCGCCCAGGCCGGCCCGCCCAGCCGCGTGGCGACGCTCACGCCGGCGAGGCCCAGCCCCGCGGTCAGCGTCCGCGAAAGAAAGCCGCGGCGGTCGATCTCGCCCCGTGCCAGGCGCTGCCGCCACAGCTCCTGAAGGATCAGCTCCTGCTCCCGACGACCGGCCATCGCGACGTCCTCCGTGGCTTGTTTTGTCTTGATTCGCAATTGCGTATCCAGACCCTATACCGCCCGCGAGCCGCTTGGCAACGGGCAAGCTCGAGCCTCGATGCGAATGGCCGTGGCCGGGCTAGGGCGGCGGTGGCCGGGTCAGGCCGCGCGGCGCCTCGGCCTCGGCCGCGGGGCCGGCCGCGGTCCCGTCGCCGGGCCCTTCGCGCCGCAGGATGACAAACTCGCCGCGCGGCCCCGAGAAGAGGCCGGGCCCGGCGTTCAGCTCGCCCGCGACCGGCGGCTCGAACGGCTCCATGCCGGCACAGGCGGCCAGCAGCAGCACCAGGGCGGCGGCCACCGTGCGCATCAGAACCGGACGCGCGTGCCGAGGCTGAAGGTGTGGATGTCGGCGAAATCCGTCCCGTCCCGATCGAGCTTGTGCCAGCGATAGCCGGCGTAGAGCTCGATGCCCCAGTCGCGGACGGCCTGCACCGCGGAGACGCCGACACTGGTTCCCTCGTCGCCCTCGACGGCGACGTCGTCGTTGCGGGTCAGGTCGATGCCGGTGAAGCTCCGGCCGAAGGCGAAGACGTCACGCTGCCAGCCCAGCTTGGCGTAGTAGTTGCGGCTGTCGTCGCGCCCGTCCTCGTCGCGCGCCCCGGCGGCGAGGGTCAGGCTCAGCCCCGAGGTCTCGTGAAGTAGCGAGCCCGAGCCGATCACCACCCAGTCCCGGTCACCGCCGGGATCGGCATAGGCCACCGCCGCCGCCGCGCGCACGCCGCTGCCGGCGCCGGCCCAGCGCAGGGCCGTGCTCCAGCGCTGGTCCGACGCCGTGTCGCCGGCGAGCGTGAAGCCGCCCAGCGCCGGCGAATCGTAGCGCAGCCGATCGAGCCGCGGCCCGTCGAAATTGTTGAAGACGTTGCCGATCGAGGTCGTGCTCAGCGCGTCCGCATCGTCGTCGTAGAAGCGCAGGCCGCCGGCGAGATCGCTGATCGAGGAATAGGCGATCACCGTGGTCCCGGAGAGATCGACCTGGGCCGCACCGTCGTAGGCGGTCGAGCCCTGGCCCAGCGTCAGCCGGCCGAGATCCTCGTGCTGGGCGAAGATCTCCACCACCCGGTCGCGGAAGCTGACCGTGCCCGTGTCCTCGTTGACCTGGCTGACCTCGGTCGACGCGTTCGAGCGCATCTCGAACTCGAAATTGGTGCCGACCCGCACCGCCTCGGCCGGCCGGGCACTGCCGACGACCCGGAGCCGGCTGCCGCTGTTGATGTTGTCGACGTTGTAGAGCTTGGTCTTGTCGCCGTCGTAGCCGGCCGTCAGCATCCGGTTGATCTGGCCGGACAGCGCCAGCTCGACGCCGGTGCCGCCGGAGCGCATCATCGGCACCTCCTCGAGCTCGTCGGCCCGGCGCCGGGCCGCGTCGGCCGCCGCCTGCATCGCCTCCGAGCTCGCCTCCAGCTCCTCCAGCCGCTGCTCCATCAGCTCCAGCTGTCGCGCCTGCTGCTCGAGCTGCTGGCGCTGTAGCTCGATCAGCTCGCGCAGCTCGGCCGCGGTCTGCGCCCGGCCGGCGGCGGGCAGCGCCGCCGCTGCCGTCAGCGCCAAGGCGGCGAGGACGAGACTTCCGGTGCGGGCTCTCATCGCTCGGCCTCCTTGATTGCGACGACGGCGCCGAAGCAGGGACTCGGTACATGACAATGCCGGCGCCGGGCTGATACAGAGCCGAGCAACCGGACGTTGTCAATCGAGCCGTCCGGCGACCGACAAGGGCAGCAGGGGGTGGGCACCGTGGCGAAGAAGGCCGTCTTCACCTATGCCTGGGATCTCGTCGACGAGGGCTTCGCCGACGTGGCCGGCCGCCTGCGCGACGCCGGGGCCGACGCCATCGCCATGGCGACCAGCTATCACGCCGGCAAGTTCGTCCGGCCGCACGGGGTCTCGGGCAAGGTCTACTTTCCCGACGACGGCACCATCTACTTCCGCCACGACCCCTCCCGCTACGGCCGGGTCCGCCCGGTGCCGCATCCGATGCTCGAGCATGTCGACCCCCTGGCCGAGCTGGCGAAGGCCGCCCCCGACTTGGCCCGGGTCGGCTGGACCGTCTGCTGCCACAACACCCGCCTCGGCCAGGCCCATCCCGACCTCGTCACCCGCAACGCCATGGGCGACGGGCTGATCTACAGCCTCAACCCGGCCCATCCCGATGTCCGCCACTACCTCGTCGCCCTGACCAGCGATCTCGCCAGCCGCTACGAGCTTTCGGCCCTCACCCTCGAGACCCCGGGCTGGCTGCCCCAGGCGCACGGCTACCACCACGAGTTCGCGCTCCTGCCCCTCGACCCCTGGATCGACTTCTACCTGGGGCTCTGCTTCGCGCCCGAGACGGTGGCCGCCGCCAGGGCCGCCGGGATCGACGCCGAGGGGCTCTGCCACCGCGTCGCCGGGCGCATCGAGGCGTGGCTGGCGGCGGACGTGGCACCGGGCGAGCGGGCCCGCGAGTGGCTGCTCGCCGACCTCGTGGGCGACGCCGAGCTTGCCGCCTTTCTGAGCTGGCGCTGCCGCGTCGTGGCCGAGCTCGTGGCCGAGATCAAGGCCGGTCTGCCCAAGGCCACCGAGCTGCGTGTCATCCCGTCGGTCCAGCGCCCGACCGCGCGGGCCTGGATCGAGGGCAGCGATCTCGCCATGCTGGCCGCCGCCGCCGACGGCGTCGAGGTCTGCTTCTACGAGCCCGGCGCCGCCGCGGTCGCCGCCGACCTCTTCGACGTCCGCCAGCGGATCGGCACGGACGCCCGGCTCTCGGCCATCCTCCGCCCGAGCCACCCCGACCTCGCCGGCGGCGCCGAGACGGCCGCCGCGGCGCGGCTGCTCAAGGCCGGCGGCGTCGAAGGCCTCGCCTTCTACAATTACGGCCACTGGCGCCGGTCGGCGCTCGACCACGTCAAGGCCGCCTTCGCCATCTGGGATGACGCCGCCAGGGACCAAGCAAGATGAAGCGCTTTATCGCCAAGACCGTCCTCATCACCGGCAGCGGCCGGGGCATCGGCCGGGCCACGGCCCTGCGGCTCGCCGAGGAGGGCGCCGCCGTCGCCGTGGTCGACCGGGACGGCGAGCCGGCGCACGAGGTCGCCAGGGCGATAGCAGCCATGGGCCGGACCGCGGTCGCGCTCGAGGCCGACATCACCGACGCCGGCGCGCCCGCCCGGCTGGTCGAGGCCGCCGAGAAGGCGCTGGGCCCGCTCTCGATCCTGGTCAACAACGCCGCGAAGGCCGGGGCCGCCGGGCTGCACGACACCGACGAGGCGAGCTGGGACGGCGAGTTCGCGGTGACCCTCAAGGCCGCCTGGGCGATGACCATGGCGGTGCTGCCCGGCATGGTGGAGCGCGGCAAGGGTGCGATCGTCAACATCGCCTCGGTCAACGGCCTCGCCTGCTTCGGCAACCCGGCCTACAGCGCCGCCAAGGCGGGGCTGATCTCGCTCACCCAGGCGGTCGCCACCGAGTACGGCCCCAAGGGCGTGCGCTGCAACGCCGTCAGCCCGGGCACGATCCACACCGACAATCCGAGCTGGACCGCCCGGCTGAAGGCCGATCCCGACGTCTTCAGGAAGCTCGAGCGCTACTACCCGGTGGGCCGGGTCGGCAAGCCCGAGGACATCGCCGCCGCCGTCGCCTACCTCGCCGCCGACGAGGCCGCCTTCTGCAACGGTACCAACCTCGTGGTCGACGGCGGGCTGCTCGCCGGGATCGCACCCATGATCAAGGACCTGGCCCCGAGCGGGCGGTGAGAGCACTAGCCGTCGCCGCAGCCGCGTCCGGCAGCGCGCGCTGCCTGGACCGGCGGGCAGGGCACCGTGCCGTAGCTGCAAAAAACGCAGCAATCTCCAGGCAGCGGCTTGAGCAGCCGGCCGCAGCCTGGACAGTTGTGGAAACACTGGCAGGCGTCGGTCGGCATGGTCTCGGTCGACCGGTGGCGGCAATGCGGGCAGGTGAGCGTCGAGGTCGTCGACACGTCGGACTTCGCCGCCTCGGCCAGGCCATCGGTCGTCATGCGCCGGTCCAGACCGTCCACAGCGCCTGCAGTGCCGGACCCTCCCACCAGCGTCGGGCGAGGGCGACGAGGCCGGTGGCCGTGGCGCCGCCGAGCAGCGCAACGCTCGCCCAGCCCGATGGCATCCGGCAGCCGCAGCCGGCACCCGGCCGCAGCCGTTGCCAGAGCAGCCAGCCCCAGACGAGAGCGAGGGCGCCGATGGCGAGGCCGACGAGCATCGGCTCGAAGCGGGCGAGGATGCCCAAATGCGTCAGCCATGCGCCACCCAGGCCGACGACGGTGAGCGCCAGGGGCAGCACACAGCAGGCGGCGGCGGCGATGATGGCGAGCATGGCGGCGAGCCAGCTGCCGCCGAGGATCAGGCCGGCGGGCAGGCCGGAACGGTCGGGCGCCGGTTGGACGGCGGGATGGCTTGACGGTTCGATCCGCATGGTTCACGTCTAGAACCCGTAGCCACTACAGGATCAAGCCCCTGGCGCTGACTATCGGCCGGCTCGCCCTTCACAGTGGCGTGAACATCGAGACCATCCGCTACTACGAGCGGATCGGCCTCGTCCCGCAACCGCCACGCAGCAATGGCGGCCATCGCCACTACGCCGCGGCCGACATCGACCGTCTCGTCTTCATCCGCCGTGCCCGCGAGCTCGGCTTCGGGCTGGCGGAGGTGCGCAGCCTCGTGGCACTGGCAGCGCGCGGCCACGGTTGCGGCGAGGTCCGCCGCCTGACCCTGGCGCACCTCGCCCGAATCCGTGCCAAGATCGCCGATCTGGAGCGGATGGCGCTGGTGCTGGAGCGCACGGCCGCCGGCTGCGCCGGTGGCGAGGTGCCGGACTGCCCGATCATCGAAGCGCTCGGCCAGGCCAGGAGCTGACCGCGCTGGGCTCGGCCCTTGGCCCGACGGCGCGACCCGCTATGATGACCGCCACGCTCTTCGCCCGCAAGGCCACCCAGCCATCATGACAGACCACGAGCCTGCTTCGACCGTTCCGGCCAAGCCCAGCCTCTTAGCCGGCACCGCCGAGCCGGCCGGCACCGGCGTGCTGCCGTCGCAGGCGCTTCGTGCCGCCATCGCCGCGCACGAGATCGAGGCCGCGCGCGCCGTCGAGCCCGCCCAGGTGCAGCCGGCCAGCCTCGATCTTCGGCTCGGGCCGGTGGCCTACCGCGTGGCCGCGAGCTTCCTGCCCGGCGCCCGGCGGACCGTGGCGGAGCGGCTCGCCGACCTTTCGCTCTACGAGATGAAGCTAGACGGCGGCGCCGTGCTCGAGCGCGGCGCGGTCTACATCGTGCCGCTCGAGGAGCGCCTCCGGCTCAAGTGGCGGACCTCGGCCACCGCCAACCCCAAGAGCTCGATCGGCCGACTCGACGTCTTCGCCCGCGTCATCACCGACCAGGGCACCCGTTTCGACCGGATCGAGGAGGGCTACGAGGGGCCGCTCTATGTCGAGCTCGCCCCCAGGAGCTTCTCGATCGAGGTCCGCCAGGGCTCGAAGCTGACCCAGCTCCGCCTGCGCCGCGGCTCGCCGCCGGTCTCCGCCCGCTTCCACAAGCAGCTCCAGGCCGATTACGGCCTGATCGGCAGCGACGCGGCGGTCGATCCGGACAAGGCCGGCGTGCCGTTCACGGTCGACGTCAAGGGCACGGGCGACGGCAGCATCATCGGCTACCGGGCCAGGCGCCATGCCGGGCTCATCGACGTCGACCGGGTCGCCACCTACGACCCCCGCGACTTCTGGGAGCCGGTGCACGCCCGGGAAGGGCAGGGTGTCCTGCTCGAGCCCGAGCACTTCTACATCCTGGCATCCCGGGAATCCGTCGTCGTCCCGCCGCACGTCGCGGCCGAGATGGTCGCCTACGACACCACCGTGGGCGAGTTCCGCGTCCACTACGCCGGCTTCTTCGACCCCGGCTTCGGCTGCGACGAGACCGGTGGGGCCGGCACCCGTGCCGTGCTCGAGGTCCGCTCGCACGAGGTGCCGTTCCTGATCGAGGACGGCCAGATCGTCGGCCGGCTGACCTACGAGCGCCTCGCCGCGGCACCCGACACGCTCTACGGCCAGGGGGTCGGCTCCTACCAGAAGCAGGGCCTGCAGCTCGCCAAGCACTTCCTGCCCTGGCCGGCCGGCGCCTGAGCCGGCGCCGGCCGCCACTGATTTCACACGGCCGGCGCCTTGTTTCCCGCGGCTCGCGGCCGATCTTGAGCGCCGAGGAAACCCGCCCATCCGGAGGACCCGCAGCGTGGCGCCTGGAACGCCCCCTGACCGGCTGCGCCTTGCGCTCGTCGTCGCGCGGCGCCTCGCGCTCTTCGCCGCCCTCTGGCTGGTGCTCACCGGGGCGGCGGTGGACGGCCTCGCCTTCGGCCTGCCGGCCGCCGTCGCCGCCACCTGGCTCAGCCTGCGCCTGCTGCCGCCCGGCGCTCGCACGGTCAGCGTGACCGCCCTCCTGCGCCTCGTGCCGGGCTTTCTGGACCGCTCGGTCCGCGGCGGCGTCGACGTCGCCTGGCGGGCGCTGCACCCGCGCCTGCCGATTCGCCCGGCTTGGCTCGTGCACCGCACCACCCTGCCCGAGGGCGGTGCCCGGGTGGCGCTGGGCAGCGTCGTCAGCCTCCTGCCGGGCACGCTGGTCGCCGGCAGCTACGGCGACCGGCTCTACGTCCACTGCCTCGACGCCGGCCCGGCGGTCGCCCGGGAGGTCGCGGCCGAAGAGCGGCGCATCGCCCGCACCCTGCACACCGCCGGGGAGGAGGCCCGGTCATGACCCTGGCAGAGGGGCTGCTGATCCTCGGCGTGCTGCTCCTGGCCGCGATCGCCGCCAGCCTCTGGCGCATCCTGGCCGGGCCCGGCGCCCTCGACCGGATGATGGGAGCCCAGCTCATCGGCACCAGTGGCGTCGCCCTGGTCCTGCTGCTGGCCGCCGCCACCGGCGATCCCACCAAGCTCGACGTGGCCCTGGTGCTGGCGCTCCTCGCCGCGTTTGCCGCCCTTGCTTTTGCTAAGACCGCGAGCCCCGATGCCGCGGGCGACCCCGAGGCCGAGCCGGCCGACGTCACCACCACCGCATCGGGCGAGGACGAGCGATGAGCCCGGCCGAGCTCTTCACGCTCGTCGCCTGCAGCGCCGGGGTCCTGTTCTTCATCGCCGGCTCGGCCGGGATCCTGCGCTTTCCCGACCCCTACAGCCGGCTGCACGCGCTGACCAAAGCCGACAATCTCGGCCTCGGCCTGATCGTGCTGGGCCTCGTGCCGCAGCTCCCCGACGGCTGGAGCATCGCCAAGCTGGTGGTCGTCTGGCTCCTGGCGGTGCTGGCCGCCGCCACCGTCGCCCAGCTCGCCGCCCGGGCCGGGCTGCGCCTCGAGAACGGGCCCGAAAACCGCAGCGGGCCGGCACCCGACGCCGCGCGGCGAGGCGAGGGGGCCGGCCGGGCATGACCACCACGCTCGTCTTCGACATCGGCCTCTGCCTGCTGCTTCTGGGCGTGGCGCTGGCCGCCGTAATCGGCCGTGTCCTCTTCGCGGCCATCGTCTTCTTCATCGCCTACGGCCTGCTCGTCGCCATCGCCTGGGTGCGGCTCGAATCGGTCAACGTGGCGCTGGCCGAGGCGGCCATCGGTGCCGGGCTCACCGGCGCCCTGCTGGTCGGCACCTGGGGCCGCCTGCGCCGTGGTGCCGTCACCGCCGCCGCCGACCCGGCCGCCGTCGACCCGCTGCCCGCCACCGCCCACCGGCGGTTGACCGCGCTGCTCTGCCTGGCATTGACCGGGCTGCTCGCCTGGGCGGTGCTGGCACTGCCGCCGATCACCCAGGGCCTGATCCCCGCGGTCGCCGCCGAAGTGCCCCGCACCGGGGTGACGAACCAGGTCACCGCGGTGCTGCTCGCCTTCCGCGCCTGGGACACCCTGCTCGAGGTGATCATCATCGCCGTGGCCCTGGTCGCGGTCTGGGCGCTCACCCCGGACGAGCTCTGGGGCCGCCCGCCCGGCCTGCGCCAGCATGTCCGGCCCGACGGCGTGCTCGCCACCTTCGGCCGCCTCTTGCCGCCGGCCGGCCTCGTCGTCGCCGTCTATCTCGTCTGGGCCGGCAGCACCCTGCCGGGCGGCGCCTTCCAGGCCGGCACCATCCTGGCGGCCGTGCTGCTGCTGACCGCCATGGCCGGCCTCCTCGACCCGCCGCCGGTCACCGCCCCCGTCGTCCGCTGGGGCATCGTCGCCGGGCCCCTCGTCTTCCTCCTGATCGGCGTCGCCGGTGCCTTCCTCGGCAGCTTCCTCGGCCTCGCCGACGCCTGGTCGAAGACGCTGATCGTCACCATCGAGCTGGCGCTGACCGGCTCGATCGCGCTCACCCTGGCCTTCATGGTGCTGGGCGCACCACGGGAGCGCCGCCCGTGAGCGAGCCGCTCGCCGCCACCCTGACCGATCCCCTGACCGCGAGCTGGCTGGTCTATGCGCTTGCCGGCGTGGGCCTCGTCGGCATCGGCCTCTACGGCTTTCTCACCCGCCGCCACCTGCTCCGCCGGGTGCTCGCCTTCAACGTCATCGGCAGCGGCATCTTCATCGTCTTCGGCGCCACCGGCTACCGCGCCCCCCTGGCCGGTGCCGATCCCGTGCCGCAGGCGCTGATCATCACCGGCATCGTCGTCGCCCTGGCGCTCACGGCTCTCGCCGTGGCGCTCGTCGCGCGCCACGCCGAGGCGGCCGGCCGGCCGCTCCTGCCCGAGGACGAGACCTGAGGTGCCGGCCCGGGAACAGATGGCGGCGGCCCTGGCCGGCCTGGGCTGGCCCTCGGCCCTCGAGCTGCTGCTGATCATCCCCCTTCTGGCGCTCCTCGTCGCCGTGCCGCTCGGCCGCCGCGCGGCCCGGCTGATGTCGGCCCTGGCGCTGGTGATGCCGGCCCTGGCACTCGCCCTCGTGGCCGAGGTCTGGCAGGCGGGGCCGGTCGAGCTCGTGCTCGGCGGCTGGCCGCCGCCCCTGGGCATCGCACTTCGGGTCGACGGGCTGGCGGCCTTGATGATCCTCATGACCGCCGTGCTCGCCGCCGCGACGGGGCTCTGGGCCATCGCGCTCTATCCGGCGGCGGGCGGGCCGGAGACCACCGCCGCCGCCACCTTCTGGCCGCTGCTCTTCGCCCTCTGGGCGGCGATGACCATCGCCTTCGCCTCGGGCGACCTCTTCAACCTCTATGTCGCGATCGAGCTTCTGACCATCGCCGCCGTCGGCCTGGCATCCATGGGCTCGCTCGCCGCCGCCATGCGCTACATGGTCTTCGCCCTTCTGGGCTCGCTCGCCTACCTCCTCGGCGTCGTCCTCGTCTACGCCCGCTATGCGACCCTCGACATGGTCCTGCTCGCCGGGCTGGTCGAGCCCGAGCCCGCCACCTGGGCGGCGGCCGGGCTGATGACCGCGGGGCTGCTGGTCAAGACCGCCCTCTTCCCGCTGCACGGCTGGCTACCGCCGGCGCACGGCTCGGCCCCGCCGCCGGCCAGCGCCGTCCTCTCGGGCCTCGTCGTCAAGGCCTCGTTCGTCATCCTGGTCCGGCTCTGGTTCGACGTCTTCGCCGACCTCGGCACCACCGGCTTCGTCCAGGCCATGGCGACCCTGGGCGCACTCGCCATCCTCGCGGGCTCGGTCATGGCCATCCGGGCCGAGCGGCTAAAGCTGGTGATCGCCTACTCGACCGTGGCCCAGCTCGGCTACCTCTTCCTGATCTGGCCACTGGCCGGCGGGGCCGCCGGCGAGATGCCCTGGGCGGCCGGGGCCTGGACCGGCGGCATGATCCACGCCTTGAGCCACGGCCTCGCCAAGGCCGCGATGTTCCTCGCCGCCGGGCTCATGATCGAGGCCCGCGGCGGCGACCGCCTCGACCAGCTCGCCGGCATCGGCCGGGCCCTGCCGCTCACCACCATGGCCTTCGGCCTCGCCGCCGTCTCGCTCATGGGCCTGCCGCCGTCCGGCGGCTTCATCGCCAAGTGGCTGCTGCTCACCGCGGCCGTCGCCGGCGGCGAGATCGTCTGGGCCCTGGTCATGCTGGCCGGCGGGCTCCTCGCCGCCGTCTACCTCTTCCGCCCGCTCAACCGACTGCTCGACAAGGCGGAGCCGCCGCCGCTGGCGCCAGTGTCGCGCGTGCGCGAGCTGATCCCGATGGGCCTCGCCCTGCTCGCCGTCCTGCTCGGCCTGGCCCCGTCGGGCGTCTACGACCTTTTGCAGGTCGGCCGGCCCGCCGCCGCCATCGAGGGGCTCGAGTGATGCCGGCCGTCAGCCTCGCGCCCGCGGCACTGTCCGGCGCCTCAGTCGCTCGCTTCCTCGTCGGCCAGCATCTCGCGCATCATCTGCATCATCATGTCGTGGCGCTCTTCCATGAACTGCATGCGCTCCTCGACCGAGGCATTGGGCCCCGGGCCGCGCATCCCCCGCATGTCGCCCATCTGCTCGTCCATCAGCCGCCGATGCTCGCGGCGCAGCTCGCGGCGCCGCTCCGGCGGCTGCCCCGGGCCCATCTCCCGGCGCATCTGCTCCATCTCCAAAAAGCGCTGCTGCATCATCTGCGGATCGCCCCGCTGCGCCCAGGCGGGCAGGGCCGTGCCGGCCATCAGCATCGCTGCCAGCACCGCGGTCGTCGTGCGCATCGTCTCCTCCTCCGTCTGCACAACATACGAGGGACACCGCCTAGCATGACCGGCCGCCGCGGCAAACCCCGTACCGCGGCAGGGGAGGGCGGCACATGACCGCGTTCCTGCCCGTGGCCCTGCTGCTCACCTCTCTCGTCCCGGCCGCCGTCATCTTCTTCCTGCCCGACGAGCGCGATCGGCTCCGCACCGTCGTCAACCTCGCCGGTGCCGTGCTCAAGCTGGCGCTGGTCGGCTACATGCTCCTCTCGGTCCTGGGCGGGGCGGTCTACGAGACCCGCTGGGAGCTGGTGCCCGGGCTCTATCTGCTGCTCCGGGTCGACGCGCTGGCCCTCCTCTTCGTCACCCTTTCGGCCTTCCTCTGGCTGCTCACCACCTTCTACGCCGTGGCCTACTTCGCCCATGGCGAGAACCTCTCGCGATTCTTCGGCTTCTTCTCGCTCTGCGTCGCCGCCACGGTGGGCATCGCCCTTTCCGGCTCGCTCATCACCTTCTTCGTCTTCTACGAGCTCCTGACGCTGGCCACCTGGCCGCTCGTCGTCCACAAGGGCAACGCGGCGTCCATGGACGCCGGCCGCCGCTACCTCGCCTACACGCTGGCCGGCAGTGCCGTGTTCCTCGCCGGCATCGTGCTGCTCACCAGCCATACCGGGCCGATCGAGTTCGTCGGCGGCCCCGACCTCGGCGCCCTCGAGCCCTGGGTCGCGCGCACCGGCTTCGCGCTCATGGTGGGCGGGCTCGCGGTCAAGGCCGCCATGGTGCCCCTGCACGGCTGGCTGCCCGTGGCCATGGCCGCCCCGGCGCCGGTCAGCGCCCTGCTCCACGCCGTGGCCGTGGTCAAGGCCGGCGCCTTCGGCATCGTCCGGGTGATCTACGACGTCTACGGCAGCGGGCTCGTCCAGGCGCTCGATCTCGGCGTCCCGCTGGCCGGCCTGGCGTCGGTCACCATCCTCTGGGGCTCGCTCCGCGCCCTGCAGCAGACCGACATCAAGCGCCGGCTGGCCTACTCGACCGTGAGCCAGGTCTCCTACATCGTGCTCGGGGCCAGCCTCGCCGGCCCGTTCGCCACCATCGGCGGCCTCGTCCACCTGGTCCACCAGGGCCTGATGAAGATCACCCTCTTCTTCGCGGCCGGCCTGTTCGCCGAGGAGCTGAAGGTGACCGCCATCGACCAGCTCGACGGCATCGGCCGGCGCATGCCGCTCACCACGCTCGCCTTCTCGATCGGGGCGCTGGGCATGATCGGCGTGCCGCCCACCGCCGGCTTCGTCAGCAAGTGGTATCTCGGCGTCGGCGGCCTCCAGGCGGGCGAGCCCTGGGTGGTCCTGGTGCTGGTCGGCTCGAGCCTGCTCAACGCCGCCTACTTCCTGCCGCTCCTCTACCGCGCCTGGTTCAAGCCGCTGCCGGCCGATCGGGACGAGAGCGACATCGACACCGGCCGGCGGCTCGAGCGGCCCTGGAGCTTCGTCGGCCCGCCCCTCGTCACCGCCGCGGTCTCCCTGCTCGTGGGCCTCCTGGCCGCGAGCGAGCTCAGCCCGCTCGGCTGGGCCACGCTCATCGTCGAGCGGGAATACAGCCGATGAGCGCCGCGCTCCTCGCCCTCGCCCTCCTCCTGCCGCTAGCCGTCGCCGCCCTGCCGATCGTCCGGCCGTGGCGCGATGCCGCCCTGGCGCTCCTGCCGCTCGCCCCGCTGCCGGCCCTGGCCGCGGCCCTCGTCGTGCCGACGGGCATCACGCTCGCCCTGCCCGACCTCCTTCTCGGGGCGGCCATCGGCATCGACGGCGAGGCCCCGCTGTTCCTCCTCCTCGCCGCCCTGCTCTGGTCCGCTGCCGGCCTCTACGCCAGCACCGCCCTGGCCGAGGACGAGCGCCGCGGCGGCTTTGCCGCCTTCTGGTGCCTGACGCTGGCCGGCAATCTCGGCGTCTTCCTCGCCCAGGACGTCGCCACCTTCTACGTCGCCTTCGCCATGGTCTCGCTCGGCGCCTACCCGCTGGTCGTGCACGACCGCAGTGCGGAGGCGATCGCCGCCGGACGGGTGTACATCACCCTCGCCGTCCTGGGCGAGGTGCTGCTCCTGGCGGGTCTGCTGCTGGCCACCACCGGGGCGGACAGCCTCGCCATCGCCGACGTCCGTGCCAGCCTGCCGGCCGCCCCGGACGCGGCCTGGATCGCAGGCCTGCTCGTCGCCGGCTTCGGCATCAAGGCGGGCCTGGTGCCGATGCACATCTGGCTGCCGCTGGCCCACCCCGTCGCCCCGACCCCGGCCTCGGCCGTCCTCTCGGGCGCCATCGTCAAGGCCGGCATCGTCGGCCTGATGCAGTTCCTGCCGCTGGGCTCCGGCCTCGACCTCTGGCCCGAGGCCCTGGTCGTGATGGGCCTCGTCACCGCCTATTACGGCGTGCTCGTCGGCCTCACCCAGCGCCGGCCGAAGACCATCCTCGCCTACTCGACGCTGAGCCAGATGGGCCTCGTCGTCGCGCTCCTCGGCAGCGGCCTCGCCGCCGGACCGGACGCGGTCGCCCCCGGCATCGTGCTGGCGGCCGCGGCCTTCTACGCCCTGCATCACGGCCTCGCCAAGGGTGCCCTCTTCCTGGCCACCGGGGTCGCCGCGAAGGCCGGCCGCGACACCCTGCCCTGGGTGATGGCAGGTGCCGCCCTCATGGCGCTGGCCATCGCCGGCCTGCCGTTCACCGGCGGGGCGCTCGCCAAGCTGGCGCTCAAGGAGGCCTTCGCCCCCGGCCCGGCGCTGACCTTCGCCACCTTCTCCGCCATCGGCACGACGCTCCTGCTCGGCCGCTTCGTCCTCGAGCTCGCCCGCACCGGCAAGGACGCCGAGAGCGCCACCCCGCCCGCCGGCAGCCTCGTTCCCTGGCTCGCCGTCACCCTCGCAGCCCTGGTCCTGCCCTGGCTCGTCCTCGCCGGCACCACCGGCCTCGACCCGGCCGCGGCCCTGGCAGCCGACAAGCTCTGGGACGCCGCCTGGCCGATCCTGGCATCCGCCGGCGTCGTCGTGCTCGCCGCCGTCGAGCCCGCCAGCGACCTCAGGGCCCCGGCCGCCTACGTCGCCCGGGCCGCCTGGGACGCTCTCATCCGCCTGCCGCGGCCGCGGCCGCCCGAGCCCACCCTCCTCCTCGCCATGGCCGAAGGCGGCTCCCGGCTGGCCGCGCGGCTGGAGGCCGGCCTCGTGCGCTGGTCCGTCGCCGGCACCGTGCTCCTCGCCCTGGCGCTCGGCCTGGTCGCCGTCCTCGTGCTCTGACGCCCGCTCAGGCGGCGGCGCGCGGCTCGGGCTGGAACAGGAGCTTGACGAAGGAGTGCAGCACCAGGATCTGCTGCTCGAGGCAGCGCGGCTCGCCCAGGGCCCGGCCCATCACGATCCCGCCCTCGAGCACGGTCGAGACCATGTCGGCCACCTGGTCGAGATCGACCGGCTCCTTCGGCGGATAGACCCTTGCTATCGCCTCGAGCATGCCGCGAAAGCGCCGCCGCCAGAGCAGCGCCGCCTCCCGGTTGATGTCGCGGATGTCGCGGTCGAACATCCGCTCGTAGTAGCAGCTCGCCGCCACGAGGCAGCCCGGATGGCCGGCCGGCAGGTCCGCCATCAGCTCGGCCAGAAGCTTGAGGCCCAGGAGGAACGCCTGCAGCGGGTCGTCCATGAGCTCGTGCGCCCGGCCGAAGATCTCGTCGTAGATCTTCTCGTCCGCGTCGATGTAGCGCCGCAACAGCGCCTTCGCGAGCTCGTTCTTGTCCTTGAAATGATAGAAGAAGCCGCTCTTCGTCAGCCCGGTGATCGCGATCAGCTCGTCGATCGAGGTGGCCCCGAAGCCCTTCTCGAGCACCGCCGCCTCGGCCGCGTCGAGGATCCGCTGCCTCGTCTCCTCGCCCTTGCGCATGCCGCAACCCTCCGGGAACTGGACCGCGAGTCTGGTTTTCTCGGACCACCGCTGCGCCCGGACTCCGGCGAGACCCCGGGGCGCGGCCCGCAAGCTCTTGGATCGACTGGGAAAAACCTAGTTCGGCCGCAACCGTACCGCAAGCCCGCTGGAGGCCAGGGCGCCGTCCCGGCATAACCTCGCCCATCGCGCCTCCGCACTCCCTCCCAGCCGACCGGAGACCATCCCATGCCGACCGACCGTCAGGGCAACCCGCTGCCGCACGCCTCGGGCGAGGCCGCCGACCGCTTCGCCGCGGCCCTCGAAGCCTTCAATCTCTACCGCGGCGATCCCGTGGGCCTGCTCGACGAGGCCCTCGCGGAGTCACCCGACTTCGCCATGGCGACGATCATGAAGGCGGCCCTCTTCGCCACCTCGACCGAGCCCGCCGCCACCGCCGCCGCCGGCCGGCTCCTCGACCGGCTGGACGGCACCGCCCTGGACGCCCGCGAGGCCTCGCACGTCGCCGCCATCCGGCACATCGTCGCCGGCGACTGGACCGCCGCCGGCACGGCCTTCGACCACCACAACATCGCCTTCCCGCGCGACCTCCTCGCCCTGCAGGTGGGCCACCTCACGGACTTCATGCGCGGCAACGCCCGCAACCTGCGCGACCGCATCGCCCGCGTCCTGCCGCACTGGCCCGTCGACACCCCCGGCCGCTCGATCCTCCTCGGCATGCACGCCTTCGGCCTCGAGGAGACCGGCGACTACGCCCGCGCCGAGGCGCTCGGCCGCGAGGCGGTCGAGGCCCAGCCCCTCGACTGCTGGGCGCACCACGCCGTGGCCCACGTCCTCGAGATGCAGGGCCGCCCGGCCGAGGGCCTGCGCTGGATGCAGACCCGCGAGCCGCACTGGGCTGGCGAGGACAATTTCCTCGAGGTCCACAACTGGTGGCACCGCGCCCTTTGCCACCTGGAGCTGGGCGAGCCGGCCCGGGCGCTCGCCCTCTACGACGCGAGGATCGCCCGCAGCACCGGTGCGGCCGCGGTCGACCTCGTCGACGCCTCGGCGCTGCTCTGGCGGCTCACCGTCACCGGCACGAACGTCGGCGACCGCTGGCAGCCCCTGGCCGCCGCCTGGGACGCCCACGCCGACGGCCGCCTCTACCCGTTCAACGACTGGCACGCCGCCATGGCCTTCCTCGGCGCCGGCCGGACGGCCGATGTGGACCGCATCCTGACCGCCTACCGGGGCCTCGATGCCGGCCGCGAGGCCAGCCGCTGGGCGATCGCCACCGGCCGGCCGCTGATCGAGGGCTTCGCCGCCTTCTGGCGGGGCGACCACGAGGCCGCCGCCATCGGCCTGCACGCCGCGCGCTTCGTCGCTAACAGCTTCGGCGGCAGCCACGCCCAGCGCGACATCATCGACTGGACCATGACCGAGGCCGCGATCCGCGCCGGCCGCCGCGATCTCGCAACGGCCTTCGCCGCCGAGCGCCTCGCCCTCCGCCCGCACAGCCCGGTCAACAAGGCCTTCCTCGACCGGGCCAGCACCCGGAAGCTGGCGGCCTGAAGAGGAAGAAAGGATGCGGGGAGGATGATCCTCCCCCCGCCCCACCGATACTTAAGGAATGGTGGGGCGTGGGGAGGTGCTACCTCCCCACATTCTTCCCTTTCCGCCCCCGCAGTAGCGAAAAGACTCCAGGAGTCTTTTCGCGTCCCGAGCCAGCAGGAAGCACGACCATGACCTCGATCACCATGCGCCCGGCCACGCCCGAGGATGCGGCGGCCATGGCCCGCTTCATCGACATGGCGGCCGAGGGCCTGCCGCACCACCTCTGGTCCGGGATGGCCCTGCCCGGCGAGGACCCCTGGGCCGTCGGCGCCGCCCGTGCCGCCCGCGACACCGGCGGCTTCTCCTGGACCAACGCCACTGTGCTGGAGGCCGACCGCACGGTGGTCGGCTGCCTCGTCGACTACCGCCTGCCCGAGCCGCCGGAGCCCTTCGATCCGGCCGCACTGCCGCCCATGCTCGTACCCGTCCTCGAGCTCGAGGCCCTGGCATCCGGCAGCTGGTACGTCAACGTCCTGGCCGTGGCCCCACGCTGGCAGAACCGCCGCCTGGGTGCCCGCCTCCTGGACCACGCCGAGGCCCGGGGCCGGCAGGCGGGCTGTACCGCCACCACCCTCGTCGCCGCCGACGCCAACACCACCGCCCGCCGCTTCTACGCCCGCCAGGGCTACCGGGAGGTCGCCACCCGGCCGATGGTCAAGGAAACCTGGCAGGGCCACGGCCAGCACTGGATCCTCCTCCGCAAGCCCTGACGGGGGCCGGGCCGAAGGGCAGGGAAGGGATGTGGGGAGGATGATCCTTGTAACTTGCCCTCACCGTCATCTGGTAGAGTGCCAGTCGCGGTGGCGGTCGGTAGCCTGCAGCACGAGGGCCACCTGCCGCACACCCACCTGAACCGGCTCAAGCGACGCTACCAGTGGCAGCCCGAGCGCTAGAGCATTTTCATGCTGACCGTATACTTCGTCAGGCTGCGGTTCTCTGCCCTGGGGCCTACCGGCCGGCGGCCTACATGAGGCGGGTGCTCACGGTTCTCCATTCGGTCCGCGCCGAGCAAGCCACTGAAGACGTTGGGCCTTTCTCGTCTCCGGTCACCCTGGCAAAGCTCTGGTGCGGCGCTGACGCTCGTCGTTCCACCCACCCCGACAACCGAGGGGGCGTGGGGGAGATCATCTCCCCCACATCCTGTTCTTCACCCCCTCCCCGCCCGCACGCCTTGCGGGGGTTGCGGCTGCTGGTGCGCCAGCAGTGGCCGACGATCCCGGCGGGTGGCGGGCCCGGCGGGAGGGTGGCGGCGGCGCGTCAGGGCTGGTCCGGTGTCTGGCGCTCGAGGTGGAGCGTTCGGGCGAGCATCAGGAGCAGGCCGATGCTGCCGGTGGCGATGACGACGAGCACCCAGACCTCCGATTTCATGCCGGCGGCGCGGGCGCGGTTCTGGAGGAGGTAGAAGGCCGCCGTCACGCCGATCAGGCGGTCGAACCAGACCTGCAGGCCCCAACTGGACCCCGTGAGCAGCGGCCAGAAGCCGAAGGGGCCCGCCTCGGCGATGGCGAGCCCGGTCCACGCCGCGAGGGGAGCCACGACGACGGCCGGCACGAGCCAGCCCGACCAGGCGACCCGTTCCTTGGTCTGCGTGACGAGCAGCATGGTGACGGCGGCCACGGCAAACCCGGCGAGGGCGATCAGCTCGGCAGGCGACATCCTCGACCCCCAGGCCAGTCGGGAAACGGCGACCGCGACCGGCAGGGCGGCGGCCGCCGCAAGGCGAACCGGCGTGGCCCCCGCCGGCCGTCGCCGCCGGCATGTTGCTCGACAGGCGGGTGAATGGCCAGCCCGTCGTCGCCCTGTCGCCCTGGCGGCGGTGCGGGCCGCGCGGCCGGGCAGGCGGCCGGTCGCCGGGGTGGCGCGAGGGGAAGGGCGCGCCGGTTGCGGATGCGGCGGACAGGCGAGGGAGGCGGCTCAGCGGCGGCCTCGGCAGGAGTGCTCGAACGGCCGTGGCGGGCTCGGCTGACTGCGGTACGGGGTTTGAGCAGGCTGCAGAACCTGTCGCCTGTCTCTGCAACCGTCTCGCCTAGAGCATTTTCACGCTGACCGGAATCTTTTCCCGATTCTCATCTGCAACAG
>CAYWSB010000071.1:0-25658 GCA_964460465.1 uncultured Geminicoccaceae bacterium
GGTCTGCTGGGTCTCCCAGGTGACGATGCCGCCCTTGACGTAGATCTTCCACGAGCAGGAGCCGGTGCAGTTCACGCCGTGCGTCGAGCGGACGATCTTGTCGTGCTGCCAGCGCTTGCGATAGGCCTCCTCCCAGCTCCGGTCGTCGCTGGTGGTGATGCCGTGGCCGTCGGCAAAGGTGCCCGTGGTCTTGTTGAGGAACATCAGGCGGTCGAGAAAGTGGCTCATCGGTATCTCCCTAGCGGACGGCTGGAGCGGTGGCGGCAGGCTCGCCGGCCTTGCCGTGCTCGATGGCGTGAAGGATCGCGCCGCGTCTGGTGTAGTAGAGCCAGGTGAGCGCGATGCAGGTGAGGTAGAAGACGAAGAAGGCCCAGAGTGCCGCCGTGGCCCCGCCGGTGACGGCGATCGAGATGCCGTAGCTCTGCGGGATGAAGAACCCGCCATAGGCACCGATCGCCGAGGTGAAGCCGATGATCGCGGCGGCCTCCTTCTCCGCCTGGCGGGTGCGGGTCTGGATGTCGGCCTCGGGCATCAGCCGCGCCATGTCCTCGCGCATGATCACCGGGATCATCTGGAAGGTCGAGGCGTTGCCGATCCCGGTGAGCGTGAAGAGCAGCAGGAACATCAAGAAGAAGCCGTAGAAGGCGATCGGCTGCTCCTTGATGCCGAGGAAGAAGATCACGCCCAGGACCGCGACCGCCATGCCGGCGAAAACCCAGAGCGTCACCCGGCCGCCGCCGTACTTGTCGCTGATCCAGCCGGTGAGCGCCCGGGCGAGTGCGCCCAGAAGCGGGCCCAAAAAGGCGAGCTGCAGCGCGTCGATCGCCGGGAACTGGCTGCGCATCAGCAGCGGGAAGCCCGCCGAGTAGCCGATGAACGAGCCGAACGTGCCGACATAGAGCCAGCACATCAGCCAGTTGTGCTTGCGGGTGAAGATCACCGTCTGCTCGGCGAAGGAGGCGCGCATGGCGGCGATATCGTTCATCCCGAACCAGGCGAGTGCCGTCGCCACGATGATGAACGGCACCCAGACGAAGCCGGCGTTCTGCAGCCAGAGCCGCTGTCCCTCGCCCACCTCCTGCGGTGCGCCGCCGAGGGCGCCGAAGATGCCGAGGGTGATGACGATCGGCACCAGGAACTGCATCAGGCTGACGCCGAGATTGCCGATCCCGGCATTGAGCGCCAGCGCGTTGCCCTTCTCCCGCTTGGGGAAGAAGAAGCTGATGTTCGACATCGACGAGGCGAAGTTGCCGCCGCCGAAGCCGCAGAGCAGCGCCAGCACGAGGAAGATGAAGTAGGGGGTCTCGGGGTTCTGCACCGCGTAGCCGATGCCGAAGGCCGGGATCAAGAGCGACGCCGTGGTCAGGGTCGTCCAGACCCGGCCGCCGAAGATCGGCACCATGAAGCTGTAGAAGATGCGCAGCGTGGCACCCGACAGCGCCGGCAAGGCGGCGAGCCAGAAGAGCTGCTGGGTGGTGAAGTCGAAGCCCACCGCCGGCAGCTTGGCCACCACCATGCTCCAGACCATCCAGACGGCGAACGCCAGCAGCAGGCAGAAGACCGAGACGTAGAGATTGCGCCGGGCGATCGGCCGGCCGGTCTCGGCCCAGAACTGCGGCTCCTCGGGGCGCCAGTCGGCGATCACCGGGCCCAGCCCCTTGTGCTTCTCGGGCTCGTGGATCTCCTGGAACTCGGGCAGCTGCGGCAGCTGGCCCAGCTCCCTGGCCATGGCCTGGCGCTCCATCCGGCGGATCGCGACGTGCATCCACAGGAACGAGACCGCGACGATGGCGAAGAGGAGGGCGAAGCAGCTGGTCCAGATGCCGACCACGTCGTTCATGACCCCGAAGGTGATCGGCAGCACGAAGCCGCCGAGGCCGCCGATCATGCCGACGAGACCACCCACGGCACCGACATGGCCGGGGTAGTAGACCGGGATGTGCTTGTAGACCGCGGCCTTGCCGAGACTCATGAAGAAGCCGAGGACGAAGATCAGGAGGAGGAAGGGGGCGATGCCGATCTCGGTCGAGAACTGGATCGGGCCGTCGATACCGCGGATCACGTACTCGGTCGGCGGGTAGGAGAGCATGAACAGGCAGACGGCCGAGATGCCGAAGGTCCAGTACATGATCGAGCGCGCGCCGTAGCGGTCCGACAGGACGCCGCCATAGGCGCGGAAGACCGAGGCGGGGACGGAGTAGAAGGCGGCGATCATCCCGGCGGTCCGGATGTCGACGCCGTAGACGCCGATCAGGTAGTGCGGCAGCCAGAGGGCCAGGGCGACGAAGCCGCCGAAGACGAAGAAGTAGTAGAGCGCGAAGCGCCAGACCTGCAGCTTCTTGAGCGGGGTCAGCTCCATCAGCGTGCCGCGCGGCTTCTCGCCACGCCGGCGCCGCTCGACCAGCACCGGGTCGTCCTTGGTCGAGAACCAGAACACGGCGGCCATGACGAGCAGGCCGATCGCCCAGACATTGGCCACCGTCTGCCAGCCATAGGCGACCAGCACGAACGGCGCGGCGAACTTGGTCACCGCCGCACCGACATTGCCGACGCCGAAGATGCCGAGGGCGGTGCCCTGCCTTTCCGTCGGATACCAGCGCGAGACATAGGCGATGCCGACCGCGAACGAGCCGCCGGCGAGCCCGACACCCAGGGCGGCGACCAGCGTGGTGAGATAGGTATCGGCCCAGGTCAGCAGGAACGTCGCGATCGCCGCCGCCACCATCACGGCGGTGAAGACCAGCCGGCCGCCGTACTGGTCGGCCCAGATGCCGAGAAAGATGCGCGACAGGGAACCGGTCAAGATCGGGATGCCGACCAACAGGCCGAACTGGGTCTCGGAGAGGCCGAGCTCCTGCTTGATCTGGATGCCGATGATCGAGAAGATCGTCCAGACCGCGAAGCAGGCGGTGAACGCCACCGTGCTCAGGCTCAACGCGGTCGTTTGGTCGGTCGAACTGGCGGTCTGGAGCTGCTGCATCGTGGCACTCTGGTTTGTTCGCGACTCGAAGGGATGCCGGCCACCGGCTCGGCCCCGCGAGTTCTGCTGCATCGCCCGCGACACTCGTTGACTCAGATCAAAGGCGGCGCCCCGAGTGGTCGAAATAAGTCGGCGACCCATATGCTTGCGGCAGGTGATTGACGGCCGTCGGCGCGTGCCTTGACACTTGTCAAGCGTTGCGCCCGACAGGGGGCGACGATAGGGTCCCGGCCGTTCACGCAGCTTTGGGAAACGCTCGATGCGGCCGGGTGAAGCCGAGGAGATCCGTGCGCTGGCGCTGTTCCGGTCCTGCCGGGACGAGGTCTTCGCCGACCTCGTGGCGAACGGCTTCCTGCAACGCTTCCCGCCGGGCCTGGAGCTGATCCACCAGGGCCAGCCGGCCGATTTCCTCCACGTCGTCGTGGAAGGACTGGTCGAGCTCGGCGCCGCCCATGGCGGGCGCGAGACCACGCTCTCCCTCGTTCGCCCCGTCGGCGCCTTCATCCTGGCCGCGGTGCTGCAGGACCAGGTCTACCTGCAGCACGCGCGCACGCTCGAGCCGTCCCGTGTCCTGCTGATTCCCGCGGGCGCCGTCCGCGAGGCGATGCAGCGCGATCCGAGCTTCATGCAGGCGGTCGTGGCCGAGCTCGCGACCGCCTATCGCCACACCATCAAGGACCTGAAGAACCAGAAGCTGCGCACCGGCGTCGAGCGTCTCGCCAACTGGCTGCTGCGCGAGCACGCGCTCCAGGGGGCCGAGGGCCAGCTCACGATCGAGACCGAAAAGCGCATTCTCGCCGCCCGGCTCGGCATGACGCCCGAGAATCTATCCCGTGCGTTCGCCACCCTTGGCGCCTACGGCCTCGAGGTCCGTGGTCCGGCGGTGACGCTCACCGATCTGCCGGGGCTCGCCAAGCTGGCGAAGCCGAGCCCGCTGATCGACGACGACGAAACCTGAGCCGGGGCCGCTCACGCGCTTTACCCGCCCGACCTCGCCGCCCAGATTGAGGGCGACAAGGATGAGAATGGCGAGAGGGCGTGTCGAGCTTCGTTGATTTCCTGGCACGCTTCTTCGCGCCGGAGCTTCGGGCCTGGCGCGGCCGGCAACCCTTGACTGTCGTGTTCTGGCTTTATGGTGTTGCCGTCAGCTGGCTGCTGGTGGGTCTGCACGCCTCGGCCCTGTTGCGTGGCCAAGTCGGCCTGCAGCAGGCGCTGCTCCTCGTCTCGGCGCTCTATACGGCTTGGATCCTGGGAGCCATCTGGCGCTGCGCGGTGAATGCGAGCCCATTTTGGGGCGCGGTCGCGCGCGGCTTGACCGTCGCCTGGGCGATCAACACCGCCCTCGTCCTGCTCTTCCTCCAGGCCGATCTCCTGATCCGCCTGATCAGCGGCTAGCGGCTTGGCCTTTTGGCGGCAGGTCGAGATCGGCGAGGAAGGCGAGTTCGGCCGCGCGCAGTCGGGCGTCGAGGCGGCAGCGGCCGCCGATGCTGCAGGTGGCTTGCCCTGTGGCGAGGCAGACGACCAGGGACTGATCGGCCTCGCGCTGGCGGGCGAGACAGCCGAGCCCGAGCCCGGCCGGTGGCCGGGCGAATGCAGCCCTCGGCCGGGCCCGGACAATCCCCGCCCGGGCAAGGTCCTGCATGATCTTGATCAGGTGGTGGCAGAAGGGCCCGAGCTCGTGGGCGAGCGCAGCGGTCGAGAGCGTGCCCGCCGGCGCATTCGCCAGCCACACCAGCATCCACGGGGCATAGTGGGTTGAGGCGGCAAGCCACATGGCAGATCGCCCCCTGGCCATAATAGGTATTTACAATACTTATTTCGGTCGGTAGGCCGGATGGCAAGATCGAAGCTGCGGAGCGCCGATGCTCAGCCCCCCATCGCATCACGATGTGACCTCGGCCCGACCGACGCTGACCGCCGAGCTGATGGCGACGACCGGGCTCGACGAGCGGCTGCTCAGCCTGCTGGTGCACCGCTTCTATGCGGCCGTGCGCGCCGATCCGCTCCTGGCACCAATCTTCTTGACCCGGATCGACGACTGGGACGCCCATCTGGTACGGATGGTCATGTTCTGGTCCTCGGTGGCGCTGATGACCGGGCGCTACCACGGTCCGGCCATGGCGAAGCACGCCCACCTGCCGGTCCGCCGTGCCCACTTTGCGCGCTGGCTCGAGCTGTTCTGCCGCACCGCGCACGCGACCTGCCCGCCCGCAGGTGCCGCCCACCTGATCGCGCACGCCGAGCGCATCACCCGTGCCCTCTATCGCGCGCACCGCAAGCCCGGCCCGGCGGCACCGGGTTGCAGCTTCGACCTCCACTCGAGAAAGGAAACGTCCATGACCGAGACCGGACCACTGGACGATGCCGCAGCCCTTACCCGCTACATCGAAGAACGCTACCATGAGCGCCACCGCGAGCAGCTGCCCGAGCTGATCGCCATGGCCGAAAAGGTGGAGGCGGTGCATGCCGGCATGGACGACGTGCCGACCGGCCTCGGTGCGCTGTTGCGCCGGATGCGCCACGCCATGGAGGACCACATGCAGAAGGAGGAGATGATCCTCTTCCCGGCGATCCGCCAGGGCGGCATGCCCGGGATCGAGCATCCGATCCGGGTGATGCGCGCCGACCACGATGACCATGTCGAGGACATGGCCGAGATCCGTGAGCTCACCGGTGGCCCGCGCCTGCCCGAAGGCGCCTGCGGCACCTGGACCGCACTCTATGCCGGGCTCGAGACGTTCATGACCGACCTCGGCGAGCACATGCGGCTCGAGAACGAGGTCCTGTTCCCGCAGTTCGAGCCCTGATGCCCGAAGGGAGTCGAGGATGGTCGACCTTCGCCTGCCGAAGCCGACGCGCGCCGATGCCGAGCGCCGCCGGGCGCTCGCCCCGGTAGCGGCGGATGCGTTCACCGCCTTCTCGGCCGCCGTGTTCGCGCCCGGTGCGCTCGATGCCCGCACCAAGCAGCTGATCGCGGTCGCCGTGGCGCATGTCACCCAGTGTCCCTGGTGCATCGAGGGCCACGTCAAGGCGGCCCGACGCCAGGGGGCGAGCGACGCCGAGCTGATGGAAGCGATCTGGGTCGCGGCCGAGATGCGCGCCGGTGCCGCCTACGCCCACTCGATCAAGGCGCTCGAACAGGAGGGCCAAGGCGGCAAGGGATGAGCGAGCCGCACGCGATCCGGATCGCCCGCGTCTATGACCCGCCCGAAGCGATGGTCGGCGCCCGTCTGCTGGTCGATCGGGTCTGGCCGCGCGGCATGAGGAAGGCCGATCTCGGGCATGACGACTGGCTCAGGGAGGTGGCGCCGAGCAGCGATCTGCGGCGGTGGTTCGGTCATGATCCCGAGAAATGGCCGATGTTCCAGAAGCGCTATCGCGGCGAGCTCGAGGCCAGCCCGGACGCCGTCGAGCGTTGTCTCGCCTGGTGCCGCAAGGGCCCGGTGACACTCCTCTATGCCGCCAGGGACCAGGACCACAACCATGCGCTGGTCCTGCGCAACTATTTGCGCGAACGGCTGGACGCGGCGGCCAACAAGGGGTGAGAATGACGATCACGTTCCCTAGCGAGCATCGCCTGGAGACGGGATGAGCAAGGATCCGCGCATCATCGCGATGCCCGGCCGCTATGCCTCGCCGCCCTGCCTCGCGGGCGAGATCGCCCCCGATTATTTCGATCCGCTCGGCGTCGATCCCGAGCAGGCGCGCGATGTGGCGCGTTGGCGCAAGACCGAGCGCACCCGGCTCCTGGCGCAGCGCCGGACGCTGGAGGTGGGGGCACGCCGTGCGGCACGAGACGCACTCGTCGAGCATTTGCGAGGCCTTCTCCGCGACCGTCTCGGCGATCTTCAGGGCCGCGTGCTCGCGGCCTACTGGCCGATCAAGGGCGAGCCGGACCTCCGCCCGCTCTTGGCGGAACTCGACGAGGCCGGCGTCGTCCTCGCTTTGCCGGTGGTCGAGATTAGGGCGGCACCGCTGGTCTTTCGCCACTGGACGCCCCGGACCCGGATGGTGCCGGGGTTCTGGAGCATCCCGGTCCCGCCGCCGGATGCCCCGGCCCTGACGCCATCGATCACGCTCGCCCCGCTCCTCGGCTGGGACGGCGAGGGCTACCGTTTGGGCTATGGCGGCGGCTATTTCGACCGCACGTTGGCCGCCTGTTCGCCGCGTCCGTTCACCATCGGTGTCGGGCTCGAAGCCGCCAAGCTCCCCACGATCTTTCCGCAGCCACACGACGTCCGGCTCGACGCCGTCGTCACCGAGGCGGGCCTGCGGGTCGCACCCGGGACTCCCTGATGACCCGGCAACTCGCCTGGACGACCGCGGGCTTCGCGGCACTCGCCGTGGGCGGGCTCGGCGCTCTCCTGCCGCTGCTGCCGACCACCCCCTTCGTCCTCTTGGCCGCCTTTGCCTTCGGCAAGGGAGCACCCCGGCTGCACGCCCGGCTCGAGGCGCATCCCTGGTTCGGCCCGGCCATCCGCGACTGGCGCAACCGGGGAGCGATCTCGAAGCGCGGCAAGGTCATGGCTTCGGTTGTCATGGCGCTGGCGCTCTTGGGTGGCGTGGTGATCGGCCTGCCGCCCATGGTGCTCGCTCTCCAGGCCGTCTGCCTCGCCGTCATCGCGGCGTTCATCCTGTCGCGGCCGGATTGAGACCCGATGCCCGGGTGCTATGCTTCCGGCACGACCGGTCTTGCGGAGGGGAGCCATGATGAAGGTGACGCTCATCGTCAACGACCCGCCCTACGGCACCGAGCGCCTCTACAATGCGCTGCGGCTGGCGCAGGCGCTCTTGAAGCGCGATTCCGCAACCGAGGCCACGGTGTTCTTGATGGCCGATGCGGTCAGCGGGGCGAAGCAGGGGCAGAAGACCCCCGACGGCTTCTACAATGTCGAGCGGATGCTCGCACGCTTTCGCGCCGCCGGTGGCCGGATCCTGCTCTGCGGCACCTGCATGGACGCGCGCGGGCTCGCGGACGCGGACATGCTCGAGGGTGCCGAGCGCTCGACCATGGCCGAGCTCGCCGAGGCCACTGCCACTGCCGACAAGGTGCTGGTGTTCTGACCGGGCGGCGGCCAGCGGCGGCCGAGGCAATCTCGTGAAGCTCACCGCCGGCGACTGGTTCCAGCTCCGGGTGAACTTCTCGAGCCCGTCCTGGAACGCCATCCTCGCCAACAGCCGGAGCTGGCTCGCCCTCGAGGTCGTCGAGACCACGGACGCCGCCGACCCGCCGGCGGACATCACCGGGTTCAGGACCGGCCAGCCCGGCGCCGGCGAGCGGCTGCTGCGTGTGCCCATCGCCCGCCTCGCCGTTGACTTGGCCGGCAGTCGGGGCAGCGCCGGCACGGCAGGTACCGCAGAAACCGACTTCGACATCCGCTGCAACGACGCCAGCTTCGCCACCATGCGGTTTGCCGCAGCCGCCGACACTGCCAGCCTCATCGCCGCCACCGAGACCGTGCTCGAGCCGGGCGACGTGCTGAGTGTCGTCGCGCCGAGGACCCCGGATGCGACGCTGAACGATATCGGGTTCTCGATTGCCGGGACGTCGCTGGGTTGACGGCAGGCTTTCTCGTCCTGCGCAACCAACTCCCGGGCGCAGCGTCCGGCGATCGTGATCGCATGGACTGACGTGATGGGCGTTCAGCCGTTGGCAGCAACACGGGTGCCGCATTCTCCGAGGGCTGCGAACAGGCCATGCCCCTTCTGCCATCCACGCCTCCGATCTCGACCTCAAGGGCCACGTACTCGGGCCACGCGGACGGGTGAGGGCCGCGATCAACCATGGTGTTTTGGCTCGACCGTCGGCGCGTTCCTTTTGGAATATCGACCGGCTTCGGCATCGCTCCACCCGTGGTCGGATTGCTGCTGGCCGATGGCTCCTGGCCGATGCGCTCGGCTCACCAATCCGCCACCACCTGACGACGATGACTTCACGAGTGCCGAGAGAACGCCTTGTGTAGGCTGGAGGCCGTCGGGTTTACGGACCCTCTAGCCGGAGCACCGAACGGCTGGCACGGCGCTGACCTCGCCGTGTTGCTGCCCGTCACCAGGGCTCTCGTCTCTGCCCGCGCCGGTGCTCACTGTCCGGCCCTGCCCACCGGTGAGGGCGCTGAACAGCGAGGTGACGATGTCCGCCTCGATCCCACGCACGATGAACACCAGGCGCGTGTCCTGGTCCGCGGAGGGCCAGCCGTCGAGCAGCACCGGCTCATGCAGCACATGCTGCACGGCATGCAGCACCAGGGGATAGGCCGGCTGCTCGGCGATCTTGACGAGGCCCTTGACCCTGAGCAGGCCCGGCCCCGCCGTGGCGATCAACAGCTCGAGAAACGTGCCGAACGCCTGTGCGTCGATCGGTGCGCTCGCCCGCAACGCGAACGCGCGGATATCGAACCCGTGCCGGTTCGGATCGTGCCCGTGGTCATGGTGATCGTGATGTCCGTCGAAAGCCGCGGCCCCGAGCCAGTCCTCGATCTCGGCACCCCCGTGCCGCTCCCGCCAGGGCCCGAGCCCGAACAGCCGCTCCGGTGCCACCGCACCATTCGCACATGGCACGATCGCCGCCACCGGGTTGAGTGCCCGCAGCCGCTCGACCAATGCTGACGGCACCTCACCGCCGGCGAGATCCGTCTTGCTGACCAGAAGCCGATCCGCCATCGCCGCCTGCTTGCGTGCTTCCTCTTGCGCGTCGAGCGTGGCGAGCCCGGCCGCCGCATCGACCAGCGTGACCACCCCATCGAGGCGATAGCCATGCGCGATCAGGGGATCGGTCATCAGCGTTTGCAGGATGGGGGCGGGATCGGCGAGGCCGGTGGTCTCGAGGATCACCCGCTCGTAATCCATCACCTTGGCCCGGCGGCGCTTGATGTCGAGCTCGCGGATGGCGCGGGCGAGATCACCCCGGACCGTGCAGCAGAGGCAGCCGCCCGTCACCTCGACGATGTCCTCCTCGGCCGTCGCCACCAGCTCGTGATCGAGCGGCACCTCGCCGAACTCGTTGATGATCACCGCCGTCCGCGCGAACGCCGGATCGGCCAGGATATGGCGCAGCAACGTCGTCTTGCCGGCCCCGAGGAACCCGGTGACGACGGTGATCGGCAGCTGCCGTGCGGGATCGGGATCGATGTTCAACCTATGGTACCTCTGTCGGGCTCGGCGTGGTTGCCATGCGTGATGTTATAATATCACTTGATGCTGTCAAACCTTCGCAAACGGATGCCCGCCATGTCGATACGTCAGCTCCCCGTCACCGTGCTCTCCGGCTTTCTCGGGGCCGGCAAGACGACGCTATTGAACCACGTGCTGAACAACCGCGAAGGCCGGAAGGTCGCGGTCATCGTCAACGACATGAGCGAGGTCAATATCGACGCGGCCCTGGTCGAGCGCGGCGGGGCCAACCTGCGGCACACCGAGGAGCGGCTGGTCGAGATGACCAATGGCTGCATCTGCTGCACCCTTCGTGACGACCTCTTGAAGGAAGTGGCCGCACTCGCCAAGGACGGCCGCTTCGACCACCTCTTGATTGAATCCACCGGCATCAGCGAGCCGATGCCAGTGGCCACCACCTTCGACTTTCGCGACGCGGACGGCTTCTCGCTCGCCGACGTGGCGCGGATCGACAGCATGGTCACCGTGGTCGACGCCATCAACCTCACCGCCGATTACGGCAGCCACGATTTCCTGGCGATGCGCGGCGAGAGCCTGGGTGACGACGACAAGCGCACCGTGGTCGATCTCCTGGTCGAGCAGATCGAGTTCGCCGATACCATCATCCTCAACAAGGTGAGCGACGCGACACCCGCCCAACGCGCCAATGCGCGCAGCATCATCAAGAGCCTGAACCCGGTAGCGCAGGTGATCGAAGCCGATTTCGGCCGGGTCCCGGTGGGCGAGATCATCGGCACCGACCGCTTCGACCTCGAGCGCGCCCAGCGCTTTCCGGGCTGGGTCCAGGAGCTCTACGGCTTTCAGGACCACGTGCCGGAGACCGAGGAATACGGCATCTCCAGCTTCACCTTCAGAGACCGCCGCCCCTTCCACCCCGAGCGCTTCCGCCGCTTTCTCGACAGCGACTGGCCGGGCGTGATCCGTGCCAAGGGCTTCTTCTGGCTGGCCTCGCGCCCCGATCACGTGGGCGAGCTCTCGGTGGCAGGCGCCATCATGCGCCACCAGCACATGGGCTACTGGTACGCCGCCGTGCCCAAGCACCAGTGGCCACGAGATCGTGCCACCCGGCAGCAGATTGCCGACAGCTGGGACCAGACCTGGGCCGACCGCCGCCAGGAGCTGGTCTTTATCGGCCGGGGCATCGATAAGGCCGGGCTCCGCCAGCAGATCGAAGTCTGCCTCTTGACCCCGACCGAGATCGCCCTGGGCCCCGAGGCCTGGCGCCGCCTGCCGGACCCCTTCCCACTCTGGCGCGAGGGGCCCGTCCCGGGCCGGGTGGACGCCTGATGAGCACGGTTCTCGAGCGCCCCGAGAAGGCCTCGAAAGCCCGAGCCCGCACGGTCGAAACGGCCGCCGATTTGGCGATCATCCACAAATCGGAAATCGATCTCGTCATTTGGGACAGAGGTGCGAAAGCAGGCGTATATCAAGATGTTGCGAAATCATCGCTGGACCAGCTGCCGGCCTTTCGCCTGGAGAGCGCAGCCCTCGCCGCGCTCGACGCTGCCCTGGCACCGCACACCGCCGCCACCCCGACGCTCGCCGCCGACATCGCCGAGCTGGCAAAACTCTACGCCAGGCTCCTGCGTCTGGCCCGGGTGCGGGTCAGGCTGGAGACCGTCACCACCGACGCCTGCTCGCTGTTCCACATCGACCGGATCCGCCTGCGCCTGCTCGCCACCTATGTCGGCCCTGGCACCGACTGGCTGGATGCCAGCGCCGCCCCCGACGAGCGCACCCGCCGCCTGCCCGAGGGTGCCGTGGCGCTCTTGAAGGGCTCGCTCTGGCCGGGCAGCCCCGGTTGGCCGCACCGCTCCCCGCCCATTGCCGGGACCGGCCAACAACGGCTGCTGCTCTCGATCGACGAGGGACCCAGCCGGTGAGCGCTCGGAGCCTCGTGCCTGAGACCTTCGCGGACTGGCGACGCTGCATCGAAGAGGATTGCGGCATCACACTCACCCCCGCCTTCGTCGCGGGCCGGCTCCGCGCCCTCGCCGACGACAGCGACCTGCACACTCGCCGCTTTGTCGCCCAATGGGGCGACGCGCACCGCCGAAGGGTCCTTGGCTGGCTCGAAAGGACACAAGAGGTCGGCTCCAGCAGCTGACGCCGGCCTGCCGCCAGAGCGCTCTCGTGGTTTTCCCCGGAGCCTGGTCCCACGCAGCCTTGTGACCGACATTGTCGATGCCGCATTCACGTTTTCATCGCCGGATCGCTGGAATGCATCGAGGGTTACGGCGATCGTCGTCGTCACTTTTTCCTCATGCACCCTCGACCACCATGAACCCCTCGAACTCGGGATGGCCAAGATAGAGGCCCTTATGGTCGCCAGCATCGCGATGGGCGTTGCGGAAGGCGTCGCTTTGGGCCCAGGCGACGAAGGCGTTGCGCGAGGCCCAGACGGTGTGCGAGGCGAAGAGCGTGTGATCGTCAAGGGTCGGGCCGCGCAACAGGTGGAACGACTGGAAGCCGGGGCTGTCGGTGAGCCTGGTCTGGCGGTTGCGCCAGATGGCTTCGAAGCGGTTCTCCTCGCCGTGCCGAACGCGAAAGCGGTTCATCGCGATGAACATCAGCTGTCTTCCTCGGTCGAGAGGTGCGGGGCGAGCTGGTCGATGCCGCGCCTGAAGCACGAAGCACTGGCGCTTCTGAGCGGCACGAACGGCTTGGCGTAGCGGCGGCAGAGGGCACGGGCGCGGAGACTGGCACCGTGGCTGACGCAGTCGACCGGGCAGAACACGGCGTCCACCTGCGGCACCAGCTCGTCGAGTCGGGTCACGTTCTCCTCGACGCCGCCGTCGTGGTGCAGCAGCCGGGCGTCGATCCGGGCGGCATCGGCGCGCAGATGCGGCAGGGCACTCGGCCTGCCGCCGACATAGAGCAGCGAGCGCAGCATCGCGACGCGGCACGCGGCCGGTCGTCCCGGCGGCTGGTGACGGGCGAGATCGGCCAGCCTTGGGGGCAGCGGCGGCAGCCTGTCGCGCGCAGCGAGCGCCGCCTCGAGGCTGTCGTTGCTCGCCTGCAGGCGGGCGACCTGCTCGCGCAGCCCGGCGAGCCGGCGTCCCTGCTTGGCCAGCCGCCGCGCCAACCCGCTTACGGTAGCAGGGCGTGACGCTGACATTGCGCTCGGGCTTGCCGCTGCTGCGGCTGCCATTCTGGCCATGGCGAGCTCGCGCTCCAGGACATCGATCCGGGCGCGCTGGGCCAGATCCCGCTCCTCGGCCCGTGCCCGCACCTTCTGCAGCCGCTGCTCGAGCTCGGCGTTGCGCTGCTCGACCGCCCAGAGTTCTGCCTGCTGCTCGCGGCTGGCCCCGGCCATGAAGTGGCCGAGCATGTGGACATCGCCGAAAATGCGATTGGAGAGTTTCTGCGGCAGGTCGGACAGCGTCAGAAGCGCCCAATAGGGACCGGCGATCGCCCCTCGCCTGCAGGCCTCCTGCCAGTAGGCGAGGATCGCTTCCTCGCCTCCTAGCCTGAGGCTCTGGCGGATGGCCCCGGCGTATTTCTTGTCGAGATAGGCGTCGATGATCCGGCCGACCGGCCCCTGGCGGGCCGCCTCGTTCACGAGGAAGCCGTGCACCTGGTAGTCGGGTGCGCCGACCTCGCGCTCCAGCTTGGCCTTGCGCAGCACGGCCTTGACATCGGCCGGTGCCAGGCAGGTGCCGATCACCGAGCAGTGCGCGCCGTTCCTGACTTCCCAAAGCTCCAGACGCTGTCGCTGCTTCATGCTCATGCCACCTGTTCGCGGGAAGGCTGTTGCTCGCCGGCGCCCAGCCGCGAGGCGAGGAGTGGCCGGCCGCTTGCCGGATGGCTCAGCACATCGACCGCGATGCCGAACACGGCGGCGATGCGCTCGGCGGTAAGCACCGCCTCGGGCGGGCCGTCGGCGACAATCCGTGCCCGATCCAGCATGACGATCCGATCGGCGACGAGGGCGGCGATATTGAGGTCGTGAACGACCGCTGTGACCAGGACCGAGGCCCGGGCGAGGCTCCAAGCGATGACGAACAGCCGTTCCTGGTGCGCCGGATCGAGGCTGGCGCTAGGCTCGTCGAGCAGCAGAATGCCGCCCTCGACCAGGCCGTCGGGGGTCGCCAGTTGGGCGAGGGCCCGAGCGAACTGCACCCGCTGGCGCTCACCGCCAGAAAGGGTGGGTAGCTGCGCCGGGCGAACTCGGCGACCCCTGCTTCCGCCATGGCCCGCCCAATTAGCCGGTTCTCGATCGCCCCGCGATAGCGGCCGTGATGCGGGCTGCGGCCCAGCGCCACCACCTCTTCGGCGATGAAGGCGAAGGCGAGCTCATTGTGCTGCCGAAGCACCGCCCGGCAGCAGGCCAGGTCGCGCGGCGGCCAAGCCGCGAGCGGCCTGCCGGCGATGGCCACGCTGCCCCGATCGGGTCGGGTGATGCCGGCCAGCACCTCGAGCAGGGTCGATTTGCCCGCACCATTGGGACCCACGAGCACCGTCACCTCGCCCGGATGCAGCTCCAGGCTGACGGGTCCCAGGATGCGGCGGCCCTGGCGTTCGACCTCGATGGCCGTGGCGCTCAGCATCGCTGTCCGGCCGTCAGAAAGCGGTCTGCCGCAGCCGCCGCTGCAGCATCCAGAGGAAGAACGGGCTGCCGACCAGCGCCGTGACGATGCCGATCGGCAGCTCCGCCGGCAGCACCACGAGCCGAGCCACGAGGTCGGCCCCGACCAGCAGCGTCCCGCCGAGGAGGGCCGAGGCCGGCAGCATCAGCCGGTGATCGACGCCGACGAGCAGCCTGGCGAGATGCGGGGCGACCAGGCCGATAAAGCCGATGATGCCGGAGATCGCCACACCGGCACCGATCGCAAGGGCGGTGACAATGACGATCAGGGCTTTGGTCCGCTCGACAGCGAACCCCAAGAGGCGCGCGTCGGCCTCTCCGAGCAGCAGCGCGTTGAGGGCCCGGGCGGCATAAGGGATGGCGAGCAGCGGCAGAACGAGGAGCGGCAAGGTCTGCAGGAGAGCGGGCCAGGTGATCGCGGCGAGCGAGCCCATCATCCAGAAGGTCGCCTCGCGCAGCTGCTGATCGTCGCTGATGAAGATCAGGACGCCGGTCAGTGCACCGGCCAGCGCGTTGATGGCGATGCCGCCCAACAGCAACATGGCGACGTCGATCCGGCCGTCCCGGGTCGCGACGGCGACGACGAGGGCGGTCACGACCAGTCCGCCGGTGAAGGCCGCGACCGGCAGGCCGAAGCGCAGGAGTTCGGGGGCTGTATTCTGCAGCCAGGGGCCGAGCACGACGATGAAGCCGACCGCCGCAACGGCCGCACCACTCGAGATGCCGATGAGGCCGGGATCGGCCAGGGGATTGCGAAAGAGCCCCTGCATGCCGGCGCCGGCAATGGCGATCGCCGCTCCGATAGCGAAGCCGGCGATCAGCCGCGGCCGGCGGATCTCCACGAGCACCATGGCTTCCCGGGCGAGCGCCGGGTCGAACGTGCCCGAAGGCCGCTGCCAGAGGATCGAGAGGACGTCGCCGGGAGCGATCGCCACCGCCCCGGAGCCGAGGGCGAGCAGTGTGACCAGGACCGCGATCAGGACGAGGCCCGGGAAGATCAGGACGGTCCGCTTCGGGCGGTCGCGGCCGACGAGGGCCGAGGGTGTCATCCGTCACCCATCGGCTTCGCCTCGGCGTCACCCATCGGCTTCGCCTCGGCGTCACCCATCGGCTTCGCCCCGGCGATCACGGCCAGGGAGCCGGCGAGCTCGCGCACCGCTTCGGGCGTGCGCGGGCCGAAGCCCAGAAGCAGGAGCCCGTCGAGGTCGACCAGACGGCCGGCCGCACCTGCCGGGGTCGGCCCGATTTCCGGCCGGGCGAGAAGGGTCTCGGCCCCGCCCAGGGCTTCTACCGGTTGGGTCATGGTGAGGATCAGGTCGGGGGCGGCGGCGATCGCCGCTTCCGGGTTCAAGGGGCGGTAGCCGGCATAGCCCGTGACGGCATTGGTGCCGCCGGCGAGACGAATGATCGCATCGGCGGCGGTATCCTGGCCGGCGGCCTGTGGCGCACCGCGGCCCATGCTGATGATGAAGAGCACGCGCGGGGCGGGTGCCACGGCGGTAACGGCGCGCGCCGCATCGGCGAAGGCGGCGGCGATCTCGGCCTTGAGCTTCTCGCCCGCCGCCTCGCGGTCGAGGGCTCGGCCCACCGCTTCGACCTTGCGGTAGATGCCCTCGATCGAAGGCTCGTCGGGGATCGTCTCGACCGCCATCCCCGCCGATGCGACCTGCTCGAGCACCGCGAGCGGACCGCTGCCGGCGCTGGCCAGCACCAGGTCCGGGTCGAGGGCCAGGATCGGCTCGGCCGAGAGCCGGCGCATGTAGCCGATATCCGGCCGATCATCGGCCTCGGGTGGCCAGCGGCTGGTCGTATCGACCGCGACGATCTCGTCGCCCGCACCGAGTGCGAAGGCGATCTCGGTCACCGCCCCGCCGATCGAGACGATTCGCCGTGCGTCGGCGGATGCGGCGGTGAGCAGGACGACGACACACCATGCGAGCGCCAACGGCCTCACGCGGCCGCCTCCTGCAGCTGCCGGCAGCCGCAGCGCAGATCGGCGATCCGCTCGCGCAGCCGCGCCGCGCGCCGCCGCTCGCCGCTGTCGACCACCTGCTGCAGCTCCTGCTCCAGTGCTGCCAGCCGTTCGCTCAAGAGCTCGTAGCTGCAGCCGCCCAGGCACTCGCACATCCGACCCTCCTTCAGGTTGCGCCCCGAAGGATGCCGTCCGCGACGATGGCGATCGACCGGTTTCGACCGAGCTTGGAGATCGACTGATTCCAAACACGCGGACGCCTCAACTTTTCTTGCCGTCATCCGCGCGGCGTGGCGTCCGTCTGTGGCGACTTCCACCAGAGGGTGAGGGAATCCGGCAACGTGTTTGTCGACAAGGTCGGCATTGTCTTCAGTGACAACTGGAGGGGCAGGCTCTTCATTCTGAAGCGAACGGGCTGATCAGATTCAAGATGGCCAGAGGTGGCTCAGCCTGCTGCCGTGCTGCCGACCAGGTGGTTGTCCCAGTCGCCGGCGAGCGGGGCCGCGGCGAGCTCGCGGGGGCTGCTGCCCGGTGCTAAGGCGTAATGCCGCCCGTCGCTGCCGGTGGCGATGAAGCTGCCGGGCGTGGGGGCGGCAGCGATGCCGCAGCTGTCCGGGATCGGATGGGTGCCGAGGGACGCGCCGGTCCTTGCGTTCCAAAGCGTGAGGCGGCTCGCTCTCGGGGCTGAGGCCGCGATGACCTCGCCCGTGCGGTCGAAGGCGATGCTGCCGATATAGTGGCGCAGGTGCTGTGCCATCTCGGCGGATGCCGTGAAGGTTCTGAGGCCAGCGCCGTCGAGGAGGCCCACCAGAGAGACGGCGTCGGCCTTGCCGCCTTCGTATTGCATGGCGACGGCGACGCGGCCGTCGGCCGTGACGTCGAGATGGCGGATCGAGAGCTGGTGGAGGTCGGGGGCGAGCTCGAAGCGAGCTTCGAGCCGGCCGCCGGTGAACTCGACCAGCGCCAGGTTGGGCCGCATGGTGTCGAGGTTGAGCTTCTCGCGGTCGCGATCGGGACGGGTGCGAATACCACCGTTGGCGACGACCAGCCGGCGCCCGTCCGGCATCAGGCGGACGTCGTGCGGGCCGATGCCGTGGCTCGGCATGGCGTCGACCTCACGGTAAGCATCGGTGGCGTCGCGGACGCCGATCACGCCGTCGCCGGTCTGCCAGTCGTTCTCGGTGGTGAAGAGCCAGCGCCCGTCGGCCGAGAAGGCGCCGTGGCCATAGAAATGCCGACCCTCGGCAGCGTCGATGCGGCGAACGGCCGTGCCCTCCTCGGAATCGAAGACGACGGCGAAGCGGCCGGGGCGGCGGGCGAAGACAACGCCCAGGGGCGCTGTCGGGTGCAAGGCGATCGAATGGCCGTGATCCGGCAGTGTCAGGCTGAAGCGCTCGTTGCCGGCGGCGTCGAGGGCCGTGAGGAGATGGCGATCGTGCACCGTGCGGCAGCCGACGAAGAGCGTCCCTGCCGAGCCCCGCCACCTGCCCGCCGCGAGCGCTTCGCCGGCAAGCAGGGCAAGCGCGGTGCCGGTGCAAAGCAAGGCGCGGCGGTCGATGCGGTGCATCCCGCTAGTCCCCGTCGCTGGCATTGAAGCCGGCAGTAAGGCCGACCGCACCGGCGAGTGATGTCTCGGCGAGGGAGCGCGCGTTCGCCAGGAGATCTGCAATGGCGCGCAACTCGGCATGGAGTTCCGGGTCCTCCACGGCAACCGCGAGCGGCTTCGGCAAGGCTGCAAGGCGGTCGCTGGCCTCGCCGATCATGCCGGCTAGGGTTCGGCCGATCAGCGGGTCGCCGGCGGTGGCGGCGAGATCGGCGAAGCCGCCATCGGTCACGAGCAGGGCTTCGAGCGTCTCGAGATTGGCCGCGAGGTTGGCGATCGAGCGGCCGCTCCGCCAGCTTTCCGCGGCTCTGGGCCAAGCGTCCGCCGGCCCGTCGCCCAGGACCGGCAGCAGCTTTTGCGCCGTCGCACGCTCGAGCCCGTGGATCAGGGCGTCGAGCGGCCAGAGGGCGACGGCCGCGGCGAGCAGCGTTCTGGCGTTCAGAGCGAGTTCAAAAAGGCGAGAAGGGCTGCCCGATCCTCTGCCGGCATCAGGCGGAAGGTCTCGCGCGCCGGCTCCGCCTCGCCGCCGTGCCAGAGAATGGCCTCGGCCAGGTTGCGGGCCCGGCCGTCGTGCAGGAAGAAGCTGTAGCGGTTGACCGTCTCGGTGAGGCCGATGCCCCAGAGTGGCTGGGTCCGCCACTCCCGGCCGTTGGCCTCGCCCTCGGGCCGGCTGTCGGCGAGACCTTCGCCCATGTCGTGGAGGAGGAGGTCGGTGTAGGGCCAGATGAGCTGGCCGGCGAGGCCGTCGAGCGGCCAGTCCCGCCGGGTCGCGTGCTTGGGCGTGTGGCAGGCGGTGCAGCCGGCCCCGTAGAAGAGTTCCTTGCCGCGAAGCACCTTTGGGTCGTCGACGTCGCGGCGCGCCGGGACGGCCAGATGGCGGCTGTAGAAGTCGATTAGCGCCATGACGTCATGGTCGGCCTCGAAGGCCGCACGCGTCACACCACCATGCAGGGCGCCTTGGCAGTCAACCTGGCGGTCGGTGCAGTCGCCCCAGAGGCTCGGGGCCAACGGGTTGCCGACGCCGATGTCGCCTGCCATGGCGGCGGCCGCCTGATCGGGGATCGTCGCCTTGCCGGCCTTCCAGCCGAACCGGCCGACCGCCACCCGCTGCTCGCCAGGGCTCCATACCCAGTTCGGCCGGCCGGAGATGCCGTCGCCGTCGGCATCGTCGGGGTCGGCCGCGGCCAGGATGTCGGCCTCGTCGATCGCCTCCAGAAGCCCGAGGCCGATCATCGGCTGGGCCACGCGCGGGCTCAGCATGACGTCGGGGTGCAGCGGGCCGTAGCCGAGATCGGCGATCTCGTAGTGCGGCTGGCGCAACTGCACGATCTCGCCGCCGGCGAGCTCGACCGGGATCTCGGTATAGGTGATCACCATCCGCCCCTCGGCGGCGTGGCCCGGGATGGCGAAATCCTGGAGCTGTCCGCCATAGGTGGGCTCGGGCACCAACGCGATCTCGTGCGCGCCGATGGCCGCTTCCTGGTCCGCCGTCTCCGGTGGGATCGAGAGCCGGAGGAACATCGAGACGGCGTTGTCGTCGGGCCCTGCCGGCGGATGGCCGCGGCCGTCCTTCAGGTGGCAGCGCTGGCAGGCGCGGGCATTGTAAAGGGGCCCGAGACCATCCGCCGAGCCGGTCGAGCTGGGTGCCGTGACCCAGAGCCGCTTGAAGAAGCCGTTGCCGACGAAGAAGTCGCCGCGGGCCGAGAACGGCAGGCTCGCCGAGGGCTGCGAGAAGGCCTCGCGGTCGAGGCGCTTGCGATTGGTGGCAGTGCCACCGCTCCAGGCCTCGTGCGGCTCGGCCTTAGAGAAGTCGGTGATGGGGGCGAGGATCGCCGCGCGCTGGGCGGCGGTCATGGCGATCACCGAGCCTGCGGCCAGGAGGCTCAGCGAACCGACCAGCCAGGGCAGCAGGCGCAGGGTCACTGAAAGACGGCCTCAGGATTGTCGAGGCTGTCGGAGCCCTCGAAGGCGATGGCGCCGAGGTCGAGGGCGGCGACGATCCGCTCGATCGTCCGGGTTTGGTCGACCAGCGCCTCGATCGCCGTCTGCACCAAGGCGTTCCCCTTGTCGTTGCCTTCGCCGATCATCTGGTCGTAGGCCATCTCGCCAGAGTCAGCGACGGGCTTGATGTCGCCGAGAGCGGCCAAGGCCGCCTCGAGCTTCGTGCGCATCTCGGCGTCGAGCGCCGGATCGGCGGCAGCGACGAGATCGGCGAGTGCCGGGCCTTCGAGCACGGTGCCGTCGACGCGCTCGTAGCGGCCGAGGCCAAGGCTCGCATCAGCAGCTGAATGCTGGAAATGGTCCACAGCGTGCAGGAGGGAGCCCCGCCACCACCACCTTCAGGGCGACGACGGGCGGTCGTGATCCCCATGGGATGAGGCTGATGGTAGGAACCCTACCGCCGTGCTACCGATGACGCCAATCCCACGGCGGGATGAACGTGCCACGCTACATCCCGCGGCCAGCTACTCTGGCGTCCGCCTCCTGGGGCTCGTGCTTCGGCTGCGGAAACGGGTCATTCCCCGGCCGGTAGGCCAGCGCCCAGCTGAGACAGACCATCGCCGCATTCAACTCTGGGCCATCATCATGCCAGCAGACAGCCAGCCGAGATCAGGCGTCCGGCACTCGATGCCGTGGTTGCCGATCCGCGCCTCGTGACCGCCGACCCTGTCGGTCACTTTAGTTTGGCTTCGGCCAGTTTCGTGCCCTCGACCCGGGCGCGGATCTTCGCGAACGCGGTCTCGCGCGCCGTCGAGACGTCGTCACCGAAGGGCGAGAACCCGCAATCGTCGGTGCTTCCCAAGCCCTCGCGCCCGAGATGCTCGGCCGCCTCGAGAACGCGGTCGCAAACCTCCTCCGGTGTTTCGACGCGAGGATCGATCGGGTCGATGACGCCGATATAGACGGTCTGCCCCGCGTGCCGCTCGCGAGCGATGACGTCGAGCACGCGCGGTCGGTTCGCCTCGCTTGCCATCTGCACGAAGAACCGGCCGACCTGGATTTGGAACAGGTCCGGCAGGAGTTCGGCGTAGTCGACATCGGCGGAGTGGGTGGAATCCCGATCGCCACCCGGGCAGGTATGGACGCCGATCCTCGCCCGTTCGGCCGCCGAGAACCGCTCCAGCACCGAATTGATCAGCCCGACGAAGCTGCGCAACAGGCCCAAAGAGGGATCGAGCTTGCAACTCAGGCGCCCCTCCGTGAAGTCCAGCTGCACGCTGTCGGCCCCGGCCTGGAAAGCCGAACGGACGTCCTTTTCACATTGGTCCATCAGATCGGCGATAAACGCCTGCTGCGGATAGCCGGCGATGCCGTCATGAGGATACAACAGGCTCAGCGCCGAAGGCGCGATCACCGCCTGCTTCAGCGGCCGGCGCGCATGGCGCAGCGCCTGGGCGACGAAACGCCCGGAATAGGTGGTGTACTGGAACGGGCCCGCCGTGAGCCGCGGCAGTTGACGGACGTGTCCGTCGGCGAACACGATCTGCACGCCGTCCGGAGCAAGCGTCTCGAGGCCGACGAGTGGGTAGGTGGCGAAGCTCGGCTTGGACTGCTCGCCATCGGTAATCACCGGCGAGCCGGTCTCTTCCATCGCCGCGACCGTCTCCATCACCGCGCGTTCGGTCGCCGCCACGAGCGCCGGGTCATCAAGCTTGCCCGCCGCCTCGGCCACTGCCGCGATCAGGTAGGCAGGCCGCGGAACACTGCCGATCGGCTCTGTCGGTATCGCCATTTCGAGTTCCAGCTCCGTCTGCTGCCATGCCACTAGTAGAGAGGCCTTGAACGCCGCTGGCTGAGCGATGTCAACGGCTGCCGTCAGCCCTATCGCAGACCCTATCCACTGGAGCTTCGAAGCGTGGGCTACGGTCCTCCCGCTCGGCTGTATCGTCCTTGAAATACGACGATTTGGCCCTGGTGCCTCCCGGACGGATGCTGTCCCACATTTGGTTGCCGACTGCGGCGTACGACCTGACATTCCAGGGAGGGCCGTCCGGGACCGCGCGAGGCTGCCGACGCGGTCGGCGACTGCAACAATCATCGCCGCTAAGCGCTCGAAGCGCGCCGGCTTCGCTCGTGTAGTTGTTCCTGAGCTTGTCCAAGCCGGTCAACGAGAACGGACCGGCCGTCCTCGCGCCACTCGGGCAGGCCGCCGTGCAGGCGTCGCGCGTTCAGCCCGTGCTTGCGCAGTACGGCGACAGCCTGATCGGCGTAGATGCAATAGGGTCCGCGGCAGTAGGCGACGATCTCCGCACCACGATCCAGCGCGGGGATGAGCCGCTCGAGGTCGCCCAGTGTCGTGTTCAGGGCACCCGGGATATGGCCGGAGGCGTACTCATCGGCCGGCCGGACGTCGAGCACGATCACGGATCCGGCCGCAAGCCGTGCTGCGAGATCTTCTCGACTGACCGGCTCGGGCGGCGCCTCACCGCCCGAGAGCCCCCGCAGGATACGCTCCACTTGCGCGAGGTTTCGCTCGGCCAAGACCCGCAGCAGCTCCATGAGAGCCAGAGTCGTGGCATCGGTCAGGCGGTAGATCACTGCCTTGCCGTCGCGGCGGCTGGTGACGAGGCCGGCCCGGCGCAATTGTTGCAGATGCTGCGAGCAGTTGGCGACCGTGAGGCCGGTCTTCGCAGCCAACGCTTCTACGCCGCGCTCCAGCTGCGCGAGCTGCTCGAGGATCATCAGCCGTGCCGGCGCGGACAGGGCGCGGGCGATCATAGCGTATTCCTCGAGCAGGGCGGCTTTGGCGCTGGTTGACATGCGTCGGCCTCGGACGATATCTCATTCAATCGATGACTTGAATAATAGTCGCGCCAACGCCCGCGACAACCCCGATGGTCGCGAAAGAAACCCGCGAATGCCCACGTCTGACGCGATCCTCGCCAATGAGCCGACACTCCGGCTCGCCGCCTTTCTCGGCGTGCTGCTGATCATGGTCGTGTGGGAGATGGCGGCACCCCGCCGCCGCCGCGATATCCCTCGGGTAATCCGCTGGACCAATAATCTCGGGCTCGTTGTGCTCGACACCGTGATCCTGCGGCTGACCTTCCCGATCCTGGCGGTCGGACTCGCCGTCATCGCCGAGGAACGGGGCTGGGGACTTTTCAACAACATCGACGCTCCGGTCTGGGTGGCCATCGTTGTCTCGATGCTGCTGCTCGATCTCGCAATCTACCTGCAGCACGTGATGTTCCACGCGGTGCCGGGCCTTTGGCGGCTGCACCGCATGCACCACGCCGATCTCGATTTCGACGCGACCACGGGCCTGCGGTTTCACCCCGTCGAGATCCTGATCTCGATGGCGATCAAGCTGACCCTGGTCGCGGCACTCGGCCCGCCGGCCGTCGCGGTGCTGCTGTTCGAGGTGCTCTTGAACGCGACGGCACTCTTCAACCACGCCAACATAGACTTGCCGCGGCCCATCGATCGTGTGCTGCGGCTCATCGTGGTCACGCCCGACATGCACCGGGTGCATCACTCGGTGAATCCGGTCGAGACCAACTCGAACTACGGCTTCAACCTGCCCTGGTGGGACCGGTTGCTCGGCACCTATCGCGCGCAGCCTGCGAAGGGCCATACGGCGATGGACATCGGGATCGAACGGTTCCGCACCACCCGCGACCTCTGGCTCGACCGGATGCTGATCCAGCCCGTTCGCGGCCCGGCGAGCGGTCATGCGCTGGAGTCTCGGACGCCCAATCGATGAGCTACGTTCTCGGCATTCGCGAGAACCTGCGGCCCTTCCTGGAGCAGCTGCTTCAGGTCTTCTTCGTCGGCCTGACCATCGGCCTGCAGCGCACGGTCATCCCGGCGCTGGCCGAGACCGAGTTCGGCGTGGTGCAGGGCTCGATGACCGCGATCTTCGCCTTTGTCATGTCCTTCGGCCTGACCAAAGGCACGATGAACTTCTTCTCGGGCCGGGTGTCGGAACGAGTCGGCCGCCGGCGCGTGCTGATCTGGGGCTGGCTCGTGGCGCTGCCCATTCCTTTCATGATCCTGCTGGCCCCTTCCTGGAGCTGGATCGTGGCTGCGAACGTGCTGCTCGGGATCAATCAGGGCTTCTGCTGGTCGATGACCGTGACAGCCAAGATGGACATCGTGAAGGGTACCGAACGCGGTCTCGCGACGGGCTTCAACGAGTTCGCAGGCTATGGTGGCGTGGCGCTGGCGGGGCTCTCGACCGCCTACCTGGCGAGCTTCCTCGACCCACGGACGAGTCTCTTCGTCTTCGGTCTCGCCGTGATCCTGCTGGCGCTGGCGGCGGGGCTGCTGGCCTTTACCGAGACTTTGCCCTTTGCCCTGGCCGAGGCGGCGCGGCACAACGTGAAGGAGACGACAGGGCCTCGTGCGCGATACGTGGAAGGGCCGGACGAGCCCACATCCGCGCAGATCTTCGCGCTCGTCACTTGGCGCCACCAGACGTTCATGGCTTTGGCGCAAGCGGGCAGCGTCGAGAAGTTCGTCGACGCGCTGATGTGGGTGCTCGTGCCGGTCTTCATGGTGGGCAAGGGCGCCAGCCTGATCGAGATCGGGTGGGTGACGGGCATCTACGGCTTCGTTTGGGGCGGCAGCCAACTCTGGACCGGGCCATTGTCGGACACGGTGGGTCGCAAATGGCCCACCGTCTTGGGCTTCTTTCTCTGCTCGAGCGGCGTGCTGGCCTTTCCCTTCCTCGGCTCCGTCACCGCCTGGGGCGTGGCGGCGGCCGTCACCGGGGTTGGCATGGCGCTGCTCTACCCGACGCTCATCGCAGCGATGGGCGACATCTCACATCCCGCCTGGCGCGGCTCTGCGCTCGGGGTGTACCGCTTCTGGCGGGACCTCGGCTATGCGATCGGTGCCCTGGCCATGGGGCTGGTCGCAGATGCGGCGGACATGCTCGAGGCCGGGTTCTGGTTCACCGGACTCGCCATGGCGGCCTCGGGCCTCTGGCTGATCCTGGGCATGGCGGAAACCCACCCGCGCCGGCACCCTGCAGCCGTAAAGTAAAGAGTGCATCCGTGAGGCCACCGCTACCTCCCTCAGGCCGCTCGACCGCGGGGCTGGCGCCAAGCCCATCGCAGCACTTCGCTCCAAGTGGAAAGTACGCAAACAGACCGAGGACCACCCATGAAGCACCTCTTGATCCTGAACGATCCGCCCTACGGAACCGAGCGCAGCTTCAACGCGCTGCGGATGGCGCATGGCCTGGCCAAGAACGATCCCGATCACGAGGTGACCGTTTTCCTGATGGCCGATGCCGTCCACTGCGCGAAAGCGGGGCAGAAGACACCGAACGGCCATTACTACTATCCCAACATCATACCTGACTTTTGACGCCGCATACCGGACAGCTGGCAGCGAG
>CAYWSB010000072.1:0-25499 GCA_964460465.1 uncultured Geminicoccaceae bacterium
TGCCCGAGCGCGAGGAGGTGCCCCAGGCGAGGTCCTCCATCTCGCACAAGGTGACCGAAAGCCCGCGCCCCGCCGCATCCCGGGCGATGCCGGCGCCATTGACGCCGCCGCCGATGACGAGCAGATCGATCATGATAAGAACGAAGGATGTGGGGAGGCACCGCCTCCCCACGCCCCACCATTCCTTAAGGTACGGTGGGGCGCGGGGAGGATCATCCTCCCCGCATTCCTCATCTTCAACATGGGTTCAAGAACGCTTCGCCCGCCTGCCAGCGCCGGATCTCCTCGGCGACCATGGCGGCGGCGATCCGCACCGTGGTGGTGGAGGCCCCGGCGATATGCGGCGTGAGCGTGACGTTCGGCAGCCTGAGGATGGGCGCATCGGCCGGCGGCGGCTCCTGCCAGAAGGTCTCGAGCATGGCCCCCCGGAGATGCCCCGAGACCAGGGCCGCGTGGAGGTCGTCGTAGTTCACCATCGGCCCCCTCGCGGTGTTGACGAACCAGCTCCCCCGCTTCATGGCCGCGAACTCTGGTGCCGCCAGGAACCCGCGCGTCTCCCCGGTCACCCGGGCATGCAGGCTGACCACGTCGGACTCGGCCAGCAGCGCGGCGAGGTCGGTCATCACCACGCCATCGGCCACGTCCTCCGGCGATAGCGTCTTGTAGGGATCGCAGACGACGATGCGGCAGCCGAACGGCTTCAGGAGCTTCACCACCCGCGTGCCGATCTGCCCGTAGCCGATCAGCCCGACCGTGAGCTCGGACAGCTCCGGCCCGGTCACATCGGCGCGGTAGAGATCGCCCCGCCACACCCCCTGCCGCAGCGCCTCGTGCCCGGCGCGCATCAGCCGCGTCTCCATCAGGATCGCGGCGATGGTGAATTCCGCCACGGCCGAGGCATTGCGGCCGGGCGCGTTGACCACCGCCACGCCCCTCGCCCTGGCGGCCGCGATGTCGATGTTGACGGGCCCGCCGCGGCTGACCCCGATCAGGCGCAGGGCCGGGCAGCGCTCGAGGATCGAGGCCGAGACCGGTGCGAGGTGCGTCACCAGGATCTCGGCATCGCCGATCATCGCGGCGATCGCGTCGGGCTCGCCCATGAACTCCTTGAGACCGGCGAGCTCGCCCGCGTCGCAGGCGTTGACGAAAGGCTCGTCCGGCCAGGCGAGCTCATGGAGGCGGCAGTCGAAGCCGTCCGGCAGGGCGGCCTCGAACACGGCCGGGGCCATGAAGCGGTCGCCGATGATCGCCACGCGGGTCATGGCCGTCGGACCTCGGCCAGCGCCCGCCACTGCACCGGCATGGCCGCGCGGGTCGCCACGTAGATGGGGAACAGCTCGTCGTAGAGCGCGGCCAGCCCCTGGTCGGGGGAAACCGTGTCGCCCAGCGTCGGCGTCACCCACCGGGCCGCGCAGGCCGCCATGTCCGGGTAGGCGCCGATCGCCACGGCCGCCATCATCGCGACCCCGGCGGCGCCGGCCTCCTCGCGGCTGCTCTCGCGCAAGGGTGCGCCGAGCACACTCGCCATGATCCGCTTGAACGCCTTCGAGCGGGCCGCCCCGCCGGCGATCCGGATCTCTTCCGGCACATGGCCCATGGCCGCGTAGCAATCGCGCGCGGCGAACGCCAGGCCCTCGTAGACCGACCGGACGAGGTCCATGAGCCCCGTCCGGGTCGAGAGCCCGGTCAGCATGGCCCGCGCATCCGAGGCCACGAACGGCCCGCGCTCGCCCGCCTCGTGGATGTAGGGATGGTAGAGCGCCGCCCCGGGCCGGGCGTCCAGCACCCGCGCATCGAGCGCCACGAGGGCTGCCTTGCGGTCCGGCTCCGGCCCGAACAGCCCGGCCGCCTCTCGGACCCGGTCGGTGATCCAGTCGATGTTCAAGGTGGCCGCCATGTTCGACTGCATCTGGGCGGCCGAGCCCGGCACCGGGAACGGCATGGTGTAGCCGGTGGGCTCGGGCGCCAGCTCGATCGCCCGCGCGTCGGGGAAGAACCGCATGTGCATGCCGGTCGAGCCGACGATCGAGCAGCCGACCTGCCGCGCGGGCTCGTAGATGCCGCCGCCGAGTGCGGTGCACATCACGTCGAGGAAGCCGAGCGCCACCGGCGTCCCCGCCAGGAGGCCCGTCGCCTTCGCCGCGTCCCCGGTCAGCGGATGGGTCTCGGCGCTGCCGTCGAGCATCGGCGGCAGGAGCCGGCGCAGTTGCGCCACGCCGAGCGCCTCGAGCACCGCGTCCGCATAGTCGCGCGTGCGGAAATCGCCATAGGTGAACGTGCCCTCGGAGCGGTCGGTGGCGCGCACGCCCGTCAGCTTGAGGTAGAGCCAGTCCTTGCAGTGAAAGGCCGTCGTCGCCCGGGCCAGCAGCTCCGGCGCATGGCGCTCGAGCCAGAGGAGGTGGGCGCTCTGCTGGCAGGCATTCAGGCCGCAGCCGGTGAAGGGGAAGATGCGCCGGCGCACGCCCGCCCGATCGAGCTCCTCGACAATCGACGCCGCCCTGCTGTCGAGCCAGAGCCAGCCGCGGCCGACCGGCTCGCCCGCCGCGTCGACGAGCCAGGTCCCGTCGCCCTGTCCGGTGACGGCCAGCGCCGCCGTCCGCCGGGCGAGGTCGGGCACCTCGGCCGCCAGGAGCCGCAACACGGCCGCCGCATCGGTCCAGGTGCGCTCCATGTCCTGCTCGACCGCCCCGCCCGGCCGTTCGTCATAGACATTGGGCAGGGCCGCCATGCCGAGCTGCCGCCCGTCCAGGTCGAACGCCACGGCCTTGATCACCGAGGTCCCGGCATCGATGCCGACGATGAGGTGCCGCGCGGTCACGGCCCAAACTCCCCGGCGCATGACGACGAGCCGCCGCCCGACCGCACGGCCCGCCCCACAAGCGTACCCGGCAGCGCCCAATCCTTAATTCGGGGGACACGATACGCAATTAACCTTTGCGCCCACCGCCCCGCCCGCTCGGCCCGCCGCCTGCCGCAGCTCATTCCCGCCGCTCCGAGCCATGGAACACCGCCTCGCCCGTCTCGGCGTCGAACAGGTGGATGGCGCTCAGCGGCGCCTGCACCGTCAGCACCTCGCCCGGAGCCGCCGGCACCTCGCCATCGGCGACGACAATGAAGCTCGTGCCGGCCGCCTCGATGCCGAGATGCGTCTGGTCCCCCAGCCAGCTGTGCGACACCACCCGGCCGCCGATCGCCCCCGGCCCGGCACCGAGCCGGAGCCGGTGCGGGCGGACGCCGAGATGCAGCTTTTGGCCATGCGCCAGACCCTCCACCGCCTCGTCATAGCCGAGCGCGAAGGCCTTCCGCCCGGCCTCGTCCAGCACCACGAGACCGAGCCCCCCCGCAGTGCGGTCCACCTCGGCGCGAAACAGGTTCATCGGCGGCTCGCCGATGAACGAGGCCACGAACAGATTGGCCGGCCGCTCCTTCAGCTCCTCGGGCGAGGCGAGCTGCTGGAGCACGCCCTGCTCCATCACCGCGATCCGGTCGGCCAACGCGATCGCCTCGGTCTGGTCGTGGGTGACGAAGACCGTCGTCATCCGCCGCGTGATCAGCCAGTCCTTGAGCCGCGCCCGGAGCACCGCCCGCAACTGCGGCTCGAGCTGCGACATCGGCTCATCCAGCAGGAACACGTCGGCCTTGCGGATCAGCGCGCGGGCGAGGCTGGTCCGCTGCTGCTGGCCCGCCGAGATCGTCGGCGGATAGCGCTCGAGCGCCGCCTCGATCTCCAAGAGATCGGCGATCTCCTTGACCTTGCGCGCCACCTCCGCCCTGGGTTGCCGGTCGCGCAGGAGCGCGAAGCCGATATTGTCCTTCACCCGGAGCGGCGGGTAGAGGGCGTAGCCCTCGAACGCCATGGCGATGTTGCGCTCGGCCGGGAGCAGCGTGTTGATCACCCGCTCGCCCACCCGGATGGCGCCCGAGGTTACCGCCTCGAAGCCCGCGATCATCCTGAGCGTCGAGGTTTTGCCGCACCCCGACGAGCCCAGGAGCCCGACGATCTCGCCGTCCTCGATCGCCATGTCGACGGCATCGACCGCCAGCACCGGGGCCGAGCGGCGCGCCTCGTAGACCTTGGAGACCTTGTCGAGGGTCAGCGTCGCCATTCCCGGCCCTCAGCTCAGCCGCGGGCGCAGGCGCGCGCCCGACGGCGTGAAGAACAGGAGGTCGGCGGCGCGAAGATGGGCGGTCGCCCGCTTGTGGCCGCGCGGCAGCCGGCTCGCCTCGTCCTCCGAGCAGGTCGCGAGCAGCTCCCGGCCGTCGGCCGTCCGGAGCAGCATCACCGCCCGCACGTTCAACGGGGTCACCGCATCGAGCTCGACCTCGAGCCCATGCCGTTCCGGATCGCCGACATCGACCGGCACGGCGCCGCCGCTCCCGTCGTCCAGCGTCACCTCGATATGCTCCGGCCGGACGGCCACCTTGCACGGACCGGGCGGCAGCCGGCCCGCCAGGGGGAAGCGCAGGCCGAGAAGCTCGACCGCCCCCTCGCCGATCACGCCGTCCACCACGTTGACCGTGGGATCGCCGAAGAGGCGCGCCACCGCGAGGTCGTCCGGGTCCTTGTAGATCGCCGCGGGCCGGTCGACCTGCCGGAAGCCGCCGTCCATCAACACGGCCACCCGGTCGCCCAGCGCCATCGCCTCCTTGTAGTCCTGCGTGACGTAGATCACCGTCGTCTCGAACGCCTTCAAGACGCGCGGCAGCTCGATCCGCATCTCGTAGCGCAGCTTGGCGTCGACGTTGCGCAACGGATCGTCGAGCAGCAGCAGCCCGGGATTGGCGGCCAACGCCCGGCCCAGCGACGTCCGCTGCTTCTGCCCGTTCGAAAGCGCCTTGGGGAGATGATGCAGCACGTGGCCGATCTTCAGGAGCCCCGCCACCTCCGTCACCCGCGCCTCGATCTCCGGCCGCGCCATGCCGCGCGCCTTCAAGGGACTCGCGATGTTGTCGAAGGCGGTCATGTGCGGGTAGAGCGCGAAGTTCTGGAACGCCATGCCGATGTCGCGGTGCTCGGGCTCGAGATAGGTGACGTCCCGATCGGCCATGCTGATCCGGCCCTCGTCGGGCTCGTTGATCCCGGCGATGAGGCGGAGCAGCACGGTCTTGCCGCAGCCGGACGGCCCGAAGACGACCACGGTCTCGCCGCGCCCGACCGCCAGCGACGCCCGCTCGAGCACGATGTCGTTCTTGAAGCGCTTGCTCACACCGGCGAGCTGCAGATAGGTCATCGGCCCTAACCCTTCACCGCGCCGAGCGACAGGCCCTCGACCAGGTAGCGCTGGGCATAGAGCGCCAGGGCCAGCGTGGGCGTGACCGAGAGCACCACCGAGGCCGCGATCTGCCCGTACTGGATGCCCGACGCCGTGACGAAGGCGAGTGCCCCCACGGTCACCGGCTGCTTGTCCGCCGAGGCCAGGATCAGGGCAAAGACGAAGTTGTTCCAGGCGAAGATGAAGGAGAGCAGCGTGGCGGCCGCGATGCCGGGCTTGGCCAGCGGGATCGCGATATGGGTGAAGGTCTTGAACCAGCCGTTGCCGTCGATCCGGTAGGCGTGCTCGATGTCCTCGCTGATGTCCTCGAAATAGCCGCGCACGATCCACAGGATCAGCGGCAGGGTGATGAGCTGGTAGACCCAGATCAGGCCCGTATAGGTGTTGATCAGGCCCAGCTGCTGGAAGTAGATGGCGAGCGGCAGGAGCACGAGCAGCGGCGGGGCGAAGCGGAACGAAAGCAGCGTGAAGGCGATGTCCTCGCCGAGCCGGAACCTGAACCGGGCAAAGGCATAGGCAGCCGGGATGCCGAGCAGCAGCGACAGCGCCACCGAGCTGGTCGCCAGGATCACGCTGTTCATGAGGTTGCTCATGAAGCGGATCTCGAGCGTGCCGGTCTGCGTCTCGAGCCGGCCGGAGATCAGCGCCTGGTAGTTCTGGAGCGTCGGCTCGAAGAACAGCGACGGCGGAATCCTGAGGATCTCCTGGTTCGTCTGGAACGACATCAGGAAGACCCAGAAGATCGGGAAGAGGAAGAACAGCCCCACCAGCGTCAGGAGCGTGCCGCGGACCACCCGGCCGAGCGTCGTCTGGCGCTGCATCAGGCCACCCCTCGCGCCTTCTCGCGCAGCCGCAGCCACTGCTTGATGAAGATGTTGGAGAGAACGAAGGTGATCGCCCAGAGCACCATCAGGATCGCCGCCGAGCGGCCGACATTGGTGTACTGGTAGCGCTCGAGATAGGCCGCCACCTGGAACACCATGAGCGTGTTGCCGGGGCCGCCCTGGGTCATCGCGTAGATGATGTCGAACTGCTGGATGCTCTCGAGCATGCGAAACAGCGTGGCGGTGATGATGTAGGGGGTCAGCATCGGCAGGGTGATGCGGAAGAAGACGAAGCTCTGCGGCACGCCGTCGAGCTCCGCCGCCTCGAACGGCTGCCGCGGCAGCGCGCGCAATCCCGCCAGGAGCAGCACCATCATGAACGGCGTGTAGACCCAGGTGTCGATGAGCACGACGGTGAAGAGTGCGGAGGACGGGGCACTCGCCCAGCGAAAATCGGTGAAGCCCAGAAGGCCGACCAGATAGCTGAGCACGCCGAAATTGGGGTTGGTCATCAGCCGCCACATGAGCGACGCGATCGCCGGCGCGATCATCAGCGGCAGGAGCAAGAGGATGCTCATGATGTTGTTGAACAGCGTGCGCCGCTGCAGCAACAGCGCGATGCCGAGGCCGAGCAGCAGCTGGGCGCCCACCGTGAAGAGCGTGTAGAGCAGCGAGACCCGCACCGTGTGCCAGAAGCTCGGGTCGGTGAACAACATCGTGTAGTTGTCGAACCAGATGAAGCCCCGCGTCATCGGGAACGCGAGGTTGTAGCGCTGCAGCGAGTACCAGACCGCGGTGCCGAACGGGATCAGGATGCCGATGCACACCAGCAGCGCCGGCAGGCTCAAGAGATAGGGCAGAACGAGCCGAAGGCGCGGCCGCCTCGACCCGTCCAGCTCAGCGCCGCTCATCACCCTGCTCGCCACAACCGCCAATCCATCGAAGAGGAAGAGGGCGGGGAGGATGATCCTCCCCGCGCCCCACCAAAATATCGAGGGGGCGTGGGGGAAATCATTTCCCCCACATCCTTCTCCTAGAGCCCAGCCTGCCGGAGCTGGCGGTTGACGCTCTCGGCGAGCTGGTCGAGGCCCTCGTCGACCGGCACCTGGTCACCCACCATCTGCTGCAGCATCGAGGCCCACTCGGTGGTGAGGTTGAAGAACAGGGGCTGCGGCGTGAAGTAGATCCTCGAGCCCGGGGCCGACGCCTGGTACTGCTCGAGATAGCCCGGATAGCTGGCGGCGATCCGCTCCTGGAAGGCCGGGTCGTCCCAGACCGACTGGCGGACCGGATTGACGAAGTCCATCTCGCGCGCCCCGAACAGCCCGTGCTCGGTGGACGACGCCCACTGCATGAACAGCCAGGCGGCATCCTTCCTCGTCGAGAAATTGCTCATGCCGAGCGACCAGATCCAGACATTGGGCGTGGGCGCATCGGCCTCGGGGTTGGGCGCGAAGGCGTGGTAGGCGAGATTGCCCGCCTCGGCATTGCCGGCGCCGTTCATGAAGTAGCCCAGGATGTCGGCGTCGTAGATCATGCCCGAGGCACCGGCACCCAGGTCGGTGCCGACCTGGTACCAGGTGTAGGTGGCCCAGTCGCGCGGGCCGCTGTCCTTGATCATCTGCACCCAGTCGGCGTGGAACGCCTTCGAGCCAGGCGTCGCCATGGCGGCCATGAGCTGGCCGTTCTCCATGGTGAAGTCGCGCTCGCCGAAGTTCGAGTAGCCGGAGAGGAAGCCCGGGTGGATGGTGGCCCAGGAGCGCGAGCCGCGCACCCCGATGCCGTACATGCCGTCCACGTCCTTGCTGATCTTGGCCGCCGTCTCCATGAGCTCGGCCATGTTGTTGGGCGGCGTCAGGCCGTGCGCGTCGAACACCCGCTTGTTGTAGGCGATCGAGTTGAGCTCGAAGCCCCACGGGATCGCCCACTGCTTGGCCCCCTCGCCACCCAGCTCGGCACCGGGCACGCCCGACCAGGCGGTCGAGGCCCGGAGGTTCGGCAGCACGTCCTCCCAGTTGTACTCGGGGCTGGTGTGCGCCGGGTCCTGGATGAACTCGTTGAGGTCGACCAGCCAGCCGGCCGGGCCGTACTGCCAGGTCTGGTAGGCACCGGTCATGAAGGCGTCGTACTCGGTCGAGCCGGAGGAGAGCTCGGCCGTCACCTTGTCGAAATAGACGTCCTCCGGGAACACGTCGTAGGTGACGTCGATGCCGGTCATCGCCTTGAAGGTGTCGAGATTGGCGATCATCGCATCGGCATAGGGGTGCTGGTTCAAGAGCAGCTTGATGGCTGTGCCGCTGTGCTTCTGCCAGTCGAAGGACTGCGCCAGGGCCACGCTCTGGGCATGGTTCAGCGCATAGACCGCGGCGCCGGCGCCGAGGCCCATCTGGGCCGCCCGCCTGGCGAAGTCGCGGCGCGTGAGCTGCCGCCGGACGACGGCATTGGCGAGATCGTCGATCTTTCGGGTCATTGTCGCTTCACTCCCTGCTGGCTGGGCGCGCCCGTTTGGGATCGCGCGCCCTGGTTGGCGTCTCGGGTCGTCAGGATGCCATCTTCGCGATGGACGACCGCTCGGCTTGCGGCCGGACGGTCGTCGGCTGGTGGTCGAGCCGACGCCCGACCAGTCGGCGGGCGGTCGCCTCGTCGGTGACGAGGCCGGTCAGGAGCCCGCTTTCGAGCACGGCGGCGATCGCCCGCGCCTTGCCGCGGCCACCGGCGATCGCCACGACCTCCTTGCCACGGAGATCGTCGGGCGTGAGGCCGAGCGCCCGGCGGTTGACGTCGGCCGCCACCGAACGGCCTCGCGCATCGAAGAAATGCCCCAGCACCTCGCCCTCGGCACCGGCCGCCTCGAGCTCGGCGAACTCGGCCCTGGTGATCATGCCGGTCTTCAGCAGGTGGGCGTGGGCGCTCAGCTCGCCGATGCCGACGACGACGAGATCGGCCTGCCGCGCCAGCTCGAACACGTCCTTGACACTGCGCTGCGCCGCCAGCACCGCCTTGTCCTCGACACTGTCGGCGAAGAACGGCACCGGCATGAAGTAGCTCTCGCCGCCCACCTTGCCGGCGAGGCGGTGGATGACGTCGAACGGGTTGGCGGCAGCGCTCCGGGTCAGGCTGCCGAGCAGCGAGACGAACTTGAGAGCGACCCGGGGCAGCCGCGGCAGCCGGTCGACCACCGCCGCCAGCGTGCGGCCGTGGCCGACGCCGACGACCCTGAGCTCCGGCCGCTCGAGCATCGTCAGCAGGAAATGCGCGCCGGCCGCCGCCAGCGTTGCGAGCGGCAGCTCGGTCTCGCCGAGATCCGGGGCCACGCTGCAGAAATCGAGACCGTAGGCGGCGGCGATGCGATCCTCGAGCGCCACGCACTCGGCCGCCGTGCCTTCGACGAAGACGCGCACCAGCCCCTCGCGCTGGGCCAGGGCGATCAGCCGGTTGACCTTGACCCGCGAGACGCCGAGCCGGCCGGCGATGTCCTCCTGGGTGTAGCCACCGACATAGGACAGCCAGGCCGCACGCGTGGCCAGCCCCAGCTCCCCCTGGAAGCGCTCGTTGGTCGGCTTGGCGTCACCCCTGATCATGAACTTTTTTGCATGACTTGAACTTTCTTGCGCCACCATGCACAACCGATGGGCAGCTTGTCAAGCGATCGCCACAAACCAGGGGGAGGCTGCGCGATGGCCGAACGGTTCTGGCTCGGCACCGGCTGGAAGATGAACAAGACCCGGGCCGAGGCCGCCGCGTATTGCGCGGCGCTCCGCGACACCGGCGACCTCGCGGGCCTGCCGCTGCAGCTCTTCGTCCTGCCGCCCTTCACCGCGCTCGCCGAGGTGGCGGCGGCCCTGGCCGCGACACCGGTGCTGGTCGGGGCGCAGAACTGCCACTGGGCGGACTCCGGCGCCTGGACCGGCGAGATCTCGGCGGCCCAGGTCAAGGACTGCGGCGCCGCGCTCGTCGAGCTCGGCCACAGCGAGCGCCGGACGCATTTCGGCGAGACCGACGGCGCCATCAACCGGAAGGTCAAGGCCGCGCTTGCCGCCGGCCTGATCCCGCTCGTCTGCGTCGGCGAGACGGCCCTGGAGCGCGATCTCGACGCGGCGGCGGTCACCGTGGCGCGGCAGGCCCGCATGGCGCTCGCCGGTGTCGCCGCCGCCGACCTCGACCGCGTGCTGCTCGCCTACGAGCCCGTCTGGGCGATCGGCGAGGGCGGCGAGCCGGCCACCCCGGCCTATGCCGCGGCCATCCACGCCGCCATCAAGCAGGCCGTCACCGACCTCGCCGGCCGGCCCGTGCCGGTCCTCTACGGCGGCAGCGTCAATCCCGCCAACGCCGCAGAGCTTGCCGCAGAGCCCGACATCGACGGCCTCTTCATCGGCCGGGCCGCCTGGCAGCCGGAGGGGCTCATCGCCCTCGCCCGGCAGGTGGCGGAAGTGGTCGAAACCAGGCTCGGCAGCGCCTGACCCGCAAGACGGCGCGCCGGTCGCACCGGCGTCATCAGAACATCGCTTGTCGCATGCCCGTGATTGTCCGGCCGCGACGGCCCGTGTATTCAAGGATTCCGTTGGGCGAAAGCTGCCGCCGGGAAACCAAGGGAAGAGCCGCATGACAGTCCTGCCGAGCCGATCCACGCAGACCGTCGCCGCAGAGACACGCGCGTCCAGTCGAGGCGAGCGGCAGACAGCCGGCCTCCTCGCCCTGGTGCTCGGCGGCCTGTTCATCGCCGTCGTCGGCTTTGCCCAGGTCGATGCGATCCACAACGCCGCGCACGACGGCCGCCACTCCTTCGCCTTCCCCTGCCATTGAGCCCGTCCTGCCGACGATGATCCACCGCGTTCTCACGGCTGCCCTCATCGCCGGCCTGTTCGCCGGGCTCGCCGTCTCGCTCGCCCAGGCCTGGCAGACCTTGCCGTTGATCACCGTCGCCGAAACCTTCGAGGCGGCGACCCCGACCCACGCCAATGGCGCCGATCACCAGCATGGCGGCACGCACGCGACCTGGATGCCGGCGGACGGTGCCGAGCGATGGCTCTGGACGATCCTGGCCAACGTCCTGACCGGCATCGGCTTCGCCTTCCTTCTGGCCGGGGCGATGACGCTGAGCGGCCGTCGGCTCTCCGCCCGGACGGGAGCGCTATGGGGCATTGCCGGCTTCGCCGTGTTCGCCCTCGCCCCTGCCCTCGGCCTGCCGCCGGTGCTGCCCGGCGCCGACGTGGCGCCGCTCGCCGAGCGCCAGACATGGTGGATCGGCACCGCAGTCGCGACGGCTGGCGGGCTCTGGCTGATCTTCCTGCTGCGGTGCACCTGGGCCGTGGCGCTGGGCTTCGTCCTTCTCGCCCTGCCGCACCTCGTGGGCGCGCCGCCGCAGGGCGTCGCCGGCGGCAGCGTCACGCCCGAGGTCGCCGCCCGCTTCGCCGTGGCGACACTCGCCGTCGCGGTGCTCTTCTGGACCGTCCTGGGCGCCACCCTCGGCCGTCTGCTCCAGCGCGAGCCGGCCGCGTGAAAACTGCCGCCGGCAGCGTCAATCGAGACTCACCCACCCCCGCCAGAAATCCACCGACCCCTTCAAGGCCTCGACCACCTGGCCGTCGGTCGGCTCGCGCTCGCGGAAGGTGAACTCGAACACCAACTCGTTGTCCGTCCCGCCCCCCTCCTCCAAGGCCGCGATCAGCTTCTCCGGCACCACCCGCCCCTTGGCGTTGTATTCCGCGGTGAACGGCCGGTGCCCGCCCTTGTCCATCGAGCTCTGCTTGATGTGCACGACGGGACTGAGCGTCGCCAGCTCGCGCGCCCACGCATAGGGGTCGGTGTCGGCGGGATCGGGCGACGTCACGTCGCCGTGGTCGATGTCGGCGTTGATCAGGATCGGCAGGGGCGAGCCGTCGTTCAGGAACGCGTGGTCGCGCTTGCAGGCACGGATCGTCTCGCCGAACTCGCGGCTGACCGACATCGGCTCCCACATCAGGCATTCCAGCCCCCGCCCCTTGGCGTGCGCCGCCAGCTCGTGCCAGTGGTCGCGCGCCTCGGCGAAGCGCTCCGTCCGGCGCGCCGGGTCGCGGTCGTCGGCATAGGTCAAAATGCCGATCTGGCTGCCCGTGGCCTTGGCCCCGAGATCGGCCGCAATGTCGATCAGCCTCGTGAGCCAGCCCCGCCAGTGCGCCCGGACCGCCGGGTCCGGGTGGCAGAGGCTGTTGAGCCGCGTGTAGTTGCCCGTGAAGGTCGTCGTCACCCGGGCCCCGTGCCGCTCGCAGGCCCGGTTCCAGCGGCGGACATGATCGGCGATCACCGCGGCCGGCCAGTCGGGGCTCAGGATCTCGGGCGTGAGCTGGATGCGCTTGAGGCCGATCTCCTCGACGATCGCCGGCACCAGACGCTCGGGCTCGACGATCCGGTTGACGAAGGCGTTGGTGTTCACGCCGAGGCCGAAGGGCATCATGGGTCTCCGGTAGCGGAAGCGCCGGCTCAGCGGAGCTGGAAGCCGTGCGCCAGGGGGTCGCGGTCGTCGACGAAGATCGTGTTGTGGCCGGTCACCCGGGCCCAGCCGGCCACGCTCGGCCGGATCGCCGGCCGACCGGCGACCGTCGCCGGGGCTTCGATCCGGCAGTCGAAGGTCGTGCCGATGACGCTCTCGTGGACGAAGCGCTGGCCCACCGCCAGCCGCCCCCGGCCATGAAGCTGCGCCATCCTGGCCGAGGAGCCCGTGCCGCAGGGCGACCGGTCGATCGCCTTCTCGCCGTAGAACACGGCGTTCCGGGCATCGGCCCCGGCCGTCCGCGGCGCATCGCACCACATCACGTGGCTCACGCCGCCGATGCGCGAATCCTCCGGATGCACCGGCTCGACCACCGCCTGCACGGCGGCGCGCACGAGCGGGCTCAGGCGCTGGATGGCGGGCGCGTCCATGCCGTCCAGCCCCGCCCAGGCCGCCTGCGGCTCGACGATGGCGTAGAAATTGCCGCCATAGGCGACATCGACGGCGATCTCGCCCAGACCCGGCACGGCGACCCTCACATCCGTCGCGTGCAGATAGCTCGCGACGTTGAACAGCCGCACCTCGTCGACGAGCCCGGCCGTCGTCACATAGTCGACCACCACCCGCCCGGCCGGCGTCTCGACCGCCAGGCGCCCCGGCTCCCGCGACGTCACCAGCCCGGTCTCGAGCGCCACGGTGACCGTCCCGATGAGCCCGTGGCCGCACATCGGCAGGCAGCCCGAGACCTCGATGAACAGCACCCCCAGCTCGCAATCGGCGGCCGCCGGCGGGTAGAGGATCGAGCCCGACATGACGTCGTGGCCCCGGGGCTCGAACATCAGCGCCCGGCGCACCCAGTCGTGGTCGCGCAAAAAGAGCTGGCGCCGCTCGGCCATCGGCACGTGCGGCAACAACGGCCCGCCGCCGGTTACCACCCGGACCGGGTTGCCGCAGGTATGGGCATCGACGCAGAAGAACGTGTGCCGGCTCATCGTCCCCCCATCAGGCCCGCAGCGGCTCAGGCGAACCGGCCGATCGCATAGGGCCCGAGCGGCAGCCCCGGATCGCGCCCGGCCACGAGGTCGGCAATGATCCGGCCCGTGGTCGCCGCCTGGGTGAGGCCGAGATGGCCATGGCCGAAAGCATAGAGCACGGCCGGCACCCGTGGCGAGGGGCCGATCACCGGCAGGCTGTCCGGCGTGCTCGGCCGCTGCCCCATCCAGGCCGTCCCGCCCGCTGTCTCGAGCCCCGGCAGGTAGCGCTTGGCCAGCTTCGCCAGCGCCTTCGACCGGGCGAAATTGGCCGGCGCCTCGAGGCCCGCGAACTCGGCCGCCCCGCCGATCCGGAGGCCCGGATCGAGCGGCGAGGCCACGAACTTGGCCTCGGCGAAGGTCACCTGCCGGCCCAGCCGGATGCCCGGCGTCCTGATCGTCGTGTTGTAGCCGCGCTCGCTCGCCAGCAGCACCCGGTCGCGGAGGCTCCGGGCCAGCGCCCCGGACCAGGCCCCGGCCGCGACCACCACCCGCTCGGCCGCCAGCGCCTCGCCGTCCGCCAGCCGCAGCCGGACGCCGTCCCCGCCGGGTGCCAGCCCTCTCGCCTCGCCCCGCCGGATCGCGACGCCACCGGCCCGGAGCCGGCCGGCCAGCGTCTCGACCAGCCGCCTGGGATCGGCGATCTGGCACCACTGCGGATGGAGCACCGCCGCCGCGACCGCCGAGGAGAGCGCGGGCTCGAGCTCCCGCGCCTCGTCCCCGGAAAGCCGCTCGCCCGGCATGCCGAGCTCGTCCTGCAGCGCGAAGGCCCAGCCGTCCCGGGCGAAGGCGCTGCGGCCGCGATAGACCGTCAGGCAGCCGTCCGGCCTGAGGTCGCGCTCGAGCCCGATCGCCCGGAGCAGCGGCCGGAGGTCGACCAGGGCCGCATGGTTCAGCGCCGCGATCGCTCCGGCGATCCGCCGCATCTCGGCAGGCCGCCCCGAGCGGAGAAAGCGCACCAGCCAGGGCGCCAGCAGCGGTGCCTGCATCGGCCGGATGCTCAAGGGCCCGAGCGGGTCGACCAGCCAGCCCGGCACCCGCCAGACCAATCCCGGCACCGCCGCCGGCAGCACCTCGGTGACCGCGATCCCGCCGGCATTGCCGAAGGACGCCCGGTCGCCCTCCGGGTCGCGCTCGATCACGGTCACGGCATGGCCGTCGCGGTGGAGATGAAAGGCGCAGGCGAGACCGACGATGCCCGCGCCGATGACGATCACCCGCACGGGCGTCAGAGCTCGACGAAGACGTAGGTCTCGTCGGTGGCGACCGGGAAGGTCGTCGCCCGGAGATCATCGGCCGCCGGGCACGCCACGCCCGTCGCGTAGGTCCGCACCCTGAGCCGCCGCGGATCGCATTCCGACCGGCCGGTCCGGAGATCGAACGCCCAGCCGTGCCAGGGGCAGCGGATGACCTCGCCGGGCCGCTCGAGCCGGTAGTCGCCGGGCCCGTCCGAGGCCACGACGCCGGTGAGCCGGCCGGCGCCCAGGCTGCCGCCGGCATGCGGGCAGCGATCGTAGAGGGCGAAGTACTCGCCCTTGACGTTAAAGACGGTGATCGGCCGGTCCTCGACGACGACCCGCTTGCGCCCGCCCTCGGGGATCTCGCCCTGCCGCGCCACCACGTGCCGGGCCATCAGCCGAGGCCGAAGAGCCGGCGCGCGTTCTCGGCCTGAAGCTGCCGCCGCTGGGCCGGCGTCAGGCCCTTCGGCAGGGCCCGCCGGGGGTCGTCGAAATCCCAGTGCGGGTAGTCCGTCGCGAACAGGAGCCGGTCGAAGCCGATCCAGGCCATGGTCTCCAGCACCTCGGCCGGGTCGGCCGGCTCTTCCATCGGCTGCGTCGTGATCCAGAGCTGCTCCTCGAGATACGCCGACGGTGGCCGGACGATCGCCGGAACGTCCGCCCGGAACCGCTGCCACAAGCGGTCGAGCCGCCAGGTCAGCGACGGCAGCCAGCCGAAGCCGCCCTCGATGATGACCACCTTAAGCGCCGGATGCAGGGCGAAGGCGCCTTCCAGGGCGAGGCTCGCCACCGCCGCCTGGCAGGCCGCCGAATGGCCGGTCATCTCCTCGATGTAGTAGGACGGCCAGCCCGTGCCGCTGACCGGGTGGCCGCCATAGCCGAAGACGTGGATCGCCACCGGCAGCCCGGCCGCGGCCGCCGCCGCATAGATCGGCCAGTAGCGCCGGCTGCCCGGGGGCTCGACCGTCCGGGCCAGCATCAGCACCTGGGCGAAGGCGGGATCAAGGGCGCAGCGCTCGATCTCGGCCACCGACGCCGCCGCGTCCTCGTAGGGGACCACGACCGATGCCTTGAACCGCGGCTCCGGCCGGGTGAAGGCATCGCGTTGCCAGTCGTTGACCGCGCGCGCCATGGCGATCGAGAAGTCGATGGACTGGTCGCCCTGTGCGGTCGGGTTCAAGGGGCTGAGGATCGCCCGCTCGACCGCGCAGGCGTCGAGATAATGGGTGCGCATGAAAGCCAGGTTGCTGCCCGGCGGGTCGCCCTCGGGCCCCCAGGCGTCGCGCCGGGCGGCGCGCGGCTGCGCCTTGGGGTAGGGCTCGGCGCCCACCACGCCGTGCTTGGGCCGGAGGCCGTAGATCCGGTAGTGGTCCCACCAGCGGCGTGCCAGATAGGGCTTCAGGTCCTCCGGGCGGCGCACCGTGGGGTGCACGTCGCAATCGATGATCCCGACCGCCGCCGCCTGCGGCCGCTCGAGCACTGCGCCATCCTGCAACGCCACCGTCATCGCCCGTCTCCCAGCCGCGGATAGGTCGCCCGCGGGTTGTCCACCGAGAGCTTACGCCGGAGCTCGGGAGGAAGCCAGCCGGGCAAGGGCTCGTCGCCGTCGAGCTGCCAGTGCGGGTAGTCCGAGGCGTAGAGCAGCATGGCGTCCGAGCCGAGCTGGTCGAGCACGCGCAGGAACGCGGCCCCATCCGGCGGCGCATCGATCGGCTGCAGCGTCAGCCGCACGTGATCCCGGATGATCGCCATGGGCTCGCGGTCGACCCAGGGAATCTCGATCCTGAGGCCGCGCCAGTTCTTCGAGAAGCGCCAGAGGAAGGACGGCAGCCAGGAGATCCCGGATTCGCCGAGCACCACCTTCAGCCCGGGGAACTTCTGGAAGACGCCGTGGCTCACCAGGCTCGCGAGCTGTGCCTGGAACGCCTGGGGCTGGTGCGCCTGGTCGGCCACCCAGCTCTCGGGCCAGCCCATCGCCGTCACCGGCTGGCGGTAGGCGCTGCCGGCGTGGATCAGGAGCGGCAGGCCGTGCCGCTCGCAGGCCGCATAGATCGGCCAGTGCACGCGCCGGCCGAGCGGCAGCTCGCCCATCGCCAGCACCAGCACCTGGACGAAGCGCCGGTCGGCGGCCCGCCGCTCGATCTCGTCCACGGCGAGCTCGGCGTTCTGGATCGGGATCACGATCGAGGCCCTGAGCCGCGGGTCGGCGTCGAGCCAATCGCGAGCCAGCCACTCGTTGACCGCCCGCGCCAGCGCCGCCGCCAGCGCCTCGTCATGGACGAGCTGCACCCCGAAGAGACAGTTGAGGATCGCCGTCCCGGTCCCCCAGCGCTCGAAAAGCTGACGCTGGACGTCCGCGACCGCGGTGGCGGCCCGGCCGTCCTCGCCCCGCCAGTCCGCCCGGGCGCTGAACGGGGCCGTGGGCGGGAAGCTCTGGCTCTCGAAGGCGCCGATCCCGCGCAGATCGACCATCTCCTGCCAGTAGGGATCGAGATGGGGCAAGAGCGCGCGCATCGACGGCACGCTCGGGTGGACGTCGCAGTCGATGGCATTCTCGGCCGGACGGGCCACCGCCATGGCGCTCACTCCCGGCTGCGGGTGACGAACTGGAGGAGGGCCAGGAGCAGCACCGAGAGCACGATCAGCATCGACGAGATGGCGGCGATGGTGGGGTCGACCTCGTCCCTGAGGCCGGCGAACATCCGCCGAGTCAGGGTCGTCCGCTCGCCCCCGGCGATGAACAGCGCGATCACCACCTCATCCAGCGAGGTGATGAAGGCGAACAACGCCCCGGCATAGATCGAGTTCTTGATCTGCGGCAGGGTGACCGTGCGAAAGGCCGTGAACCGGCTCGCCCCCAGGCTCCGCGCCACCCGCTCCTGGTTCATGTCGTACTGCTTGAGGCCCGAGGACACGGTGACCACCACGAACGGGATCGCCAGCGCCGAGTGCGCCAGCACGATGCCCGTCATCGTGTTGACGAGGTCGAAGCGGACGTAGAGGTAGAAGACGCCGACGCCGAGAATGATCACGGGCACGATCAGCGGGCTGATCAGCAGCACGTTCAAGGCCCGGGTCACCTTCAGCCCGGCATTGTGCAGCCCGTAGGCCGCGGCCACGCCCAAGGGGGTCGCCACCAGCATGACCAGCACCGCCGCCGTGAACGACACCCGCGTCGCCCGGAGCCACTCGGCCGAGCCGAAGAAGCTCGCATACCAGCGCCACGACAGGCCCGGCGGCGGGAACTGCAGGAAGCGCGAGTCGGAGAACGACATCGGGATGACGATGAAGGTCGGCAGGATCAGGAACAGCAGCACCAGCGCTGCCAGCAGATAGAGCCAGAGCCGGCCCAGATGGCTGATCTGCGTCTCGGACGCGGGCTCGCGCAGCATGCTCAGCGCCCGCCGAACAGCCGCTCGATCGGCAACAGCCGGCCGATCACCCAGAAGATGCCGAGCGTGACCACCAGAAGGACCACGCCCAGGGCGCTCGCCGCGCCCCAGTCGAAATAGATCCCCGCATTCTGCTGGATCTTCATCGCCACCATCATCACCCGCCCGCCGCCGAGCAGCGCCGGGGTGACGTAGAATCCGAGGCAGAGGATGAAGACGAGGAGCGAGCCGGCGAACACGCCGGGCAGCGAGAGCGGGAAGAACACCGTCCAGAACGCCCGGACCGGCGAGGCCCCGAGGCTGGACGCCGCCGTCATGTAGCTGCGGTCGACCGCCCTCAGCGCCGCATAGAGCGGCAGCACCATGAACGGCAGCATGATGTGCAGCATGCCGATCACCACGCCCGTGTAGTTGTGGACCAGGCGCAGGGGGGCGTCGATCACCCCCCAGTCGACCAGCGTGGCGTTGACCAGACCCCGCCGCTGCAGGAGCACGAGCCAGGCATAGGTGCGGACCAGGAGCGAGGTCCAGAACGGCACCAGGACGAAGATCAGGCAGACATTGGCCCAGCGCACCGGCAGCTGGCTCATCAGGTAGGCGAGCGGATAGCCGAGCAGGAGGGCCAGCACCGTGACCACCACGCTGATCTCGAAGGTGGTCCAGAAAATGCGGAAATGCGTGGCATCCGCGATCCGCGCATAATGCGCGAGGCTGAGCTCGCCGCCCTCGATGATCGAGAGCCAGAAGAGCCAGCCCACCGGGATGAAGACGACGACGGTGAGCAGCAGCAGCGCCGGCCCGGAAAGGCCGAGAAAGCCCGTCCGCTCGCGCCACTCGTCGCGGCGCAGCGCGCCCGCCGAGGCGTCGGCCGCGGACCGGCCGGCGGCGAGGCCGACCGCCGTGCTCACGCCCGGCGCTCCGGCACGACCACGCTGTCCTCGGCATGCAGCGCCACCGCGACCCGCGTGCCGGGCTCGCCCAGGGCCTGGGTCGCCTGCCGCCCGGTCGTCCGCCGCAAGGTGAGGTCGGCCCCCTCGTCGAGCCGGATGCGGGCGAAGACCGTCTCGCCCTGGTAGACCACCTCCTCGATCGCCCCCTCGAAGCAGTTGTGGTCCGCCTCCATCCCCGCCTCGTAGAGCTCGAGCTTCTCCGGCCGGACGACGAGAAAGCCCCTGGCCGGCCGGCCGCCGTCGGCCGGCGGGATCGCCATGAGCGGCCGGCCGCGGAAGGCGTAGCCGCCACCGATCGCCTCGACCGGCAGCATGGTCGACTCGCCGACGAAGTCGGCGACGAACGCGTCCGCCGGCCGGTTGTAGATCTCCGCCGGCCCCGCCACCTGGATCAGCCGCCCCTCGTTGATCACCGCGATCCGGTCCGACATGGTCAAGGCCTCGCGCTGGTCGTGGGTGACGTAGACCGTGGTGATCCCCAGCTTCTCGTGCAGATGCCGGATCTCGATCTGCATCTGCTCGCGCAGCTTCTTGTCCAGAGCCGACAAGGGCTCGTCCATCAACAGCACCCGCGGCTCGAACACCACGGCCCGGGCGAGCGCGATCCGCTGCCGCTGGCCGCCCGAGAGCTGGTGCACGCCCCGCTCGGCCAGGTGCTCGAGCTGCACCAGCCGCAGCGCGTCCTCGACCCTGCCGCGGATCGCCTCGCGATCGAGCCCCCGGAGCTTCAGGGGATAGGCGATGTTCTCCGCCACGCTCATGTGCGGGAAGAGCGCGTAGTTCTGGAACACCATGCCGAAGTCGCGCTTGTGCGGCGGCACCCGGGTGAGGTCCTGGCCGCCCACCTGGACGGTGCCGCCGGTCGGCCGGACGAAGCCGGCGAGCACCATCAAGAGCGTCGTTTTGCCCGAGCCCGAGGGGCCCAGAAGGGTGAGGAACTCGCCACCCTCGATGTGCAGGTCGACCGCATCCAGCGCAGCGAAGCTGCCGTAGCGCTTGGTCAGTGCGCGGATGTCGATGGCTTCGGCGCGGCTGCCGGTCATTCCAGCTCCGGGGGCGATCTCCGGTGGCAGGGCAGAAAGGGGCGGCCCGGCCGGACCGCCCCCGTCACGTCACTGGGTGATGAAGGCGTCCCAGCGCTCCTGCACGGCGGCCCGGTTCTCGGCCCACCAGTCGGCATCGGTGATCGCCTGCAGGGCGAGGTTATCGGGCGCCGAGGGGCTGATCTTCATCTGCTCCTCGGTGATGATGCCGAGGTCGAAGGCGAGCGACGTGGTCGGCCCGTAGTTGATGTAGGTGGGGATGTTGGCCTGCTGCTCGGGGGCCAGCATCACCGCCAGCGCCTGCATCGCCAGGTCCTTGTTCGGGGCACCCTTGGGGATCGCCAGGCAGTCGAGGGCGGCGATGCCCTCGTTGAAGGTGAAGGCGACCGGCATGCCTTCCGCGAGCAGCGCGTCGATCCGCCCGTTCCACATCGAGATCATGTCCACCTCGCCGTCAGCCAGGAGCTGCGCCGACTGCGCCCCCGAGGTCCACCAGACGTCGATATGCGGCTTGATCTCCGCCATCTTGGCGAACGCCCGGTCGACGTCGAGCGGGTAGAGCTCGTCCTTCGGCACGCCGTCGGCGAGGAGCGCGATCTCCAAGGTCGCCACCGGGTTGTTGCGCAGCGACCGCGCCCCCGGGAACGCCTCGACGTCCCAGAAATCGGCCCAGGTCCGGGGCGGGTTGTCGCCGAACAGCTCGGTGTTGTAGGCGAGCACCGTCGTGAAGTAGATCGTCCCGGCCCAGGCGTCCGAATAGGCCGCCTCCTCGAAGCCCTCGAGCGAGATGATGCTGTAGTCGAGCGGCTCGAGAATGCCCTCGGCCTGCGCCGTGGCACAGTCCGCCAGACCCAGATCGACGATGTCCCAGGTCACGGCCCCGGCCAGCACCTGCGCCCTGACCTCGGCGATCCCGGTCAGCGTGTCCTCGAGGATCTTGATCCCCAGCTTCGCCTCGGTCGGGTCGAGCTGCGCCTTGCGCTGCGCCTCCTGGAAGGCCCCGCCGAACGAGGTGAAGGTGATCGTGTCCTGGGCGGCGGCACCGTTCGCCATGCCCGCCGCCAGCGCGCCGAGCGCCACTCCTGCCAACCACGTCGATCGCGTCATGTGCCGTCTCCTTCCTGCTTGACCAGGCCTGCTTGACCGGGGGTGTGTGGCTCTTGAAATTTTTCTCTTGTTTTTTCAGTGTGAACGTAAATTCTGGGCGCTGTCAACAGCGGGGACGACCCTCGATGAACGTCTTGGCCGAGGCCACCCCGGCCGCGGATTTCCTCGGCCGCCAGCTCCGGCTGCGGCGCAAGGTGCGCGGCCTGTCGCTGCAGGACGTGGCCGAGCGGAGCGGCGTCTCGATCGGCCAGCTGAGCCAGATCGAGCGCGGCCTGAGCGCGCCCTCGCTCAAGTCGCTGGGTGCGGTCTGCCGCGCCCTCGACATGCCCATGGGCTGGCTCTTCGACGGTCCGGAGAACGCCTCTGCCGACGAGGCCGACACCATCGTCCGGGCGAAGGGCCGCCGCACCCTGAACCTCGGCCACAAGGGCATGGTCAAGGAGCTTTTGACCCCCGACGCCGTGCCGGGCATCCAGATGATGCGCATCGTCATCCAGCCCGGCGGCAGCTCCGGCCCCGAGCCCTACAACAACGCCACCGGGGCGAAGTGCGGCCTCGTCGTCGCCGGCCGGCTCGGCCTCGAGGTCGAGGGCCGCCGCTTCCGGCTCGCCCCCGGCGACAGCTTTGCCTTCGATGCCACCAAGATGATCCGGTTCTGGTGCGACGGCGACCGTGCCTGCGAGGTCGTCTGGGTCGTCACCCCCGCTGTCTATTGAAGGAAATGCCCGTGGCCAGCCACGCCCTCGAAGCAAACCCCGGCATCATCGCCAACGAGATGCCGGCAGCTGCCCGCTCGCTCTGGACCGCCACGGCCAACCCCGCCCCGCCGACCCCGCCGCTCGAGGGCGACGCCAGGGCCGACGTCGCCGTGGTCGGCGGCGGCTTCACCGGCCTCTCCACCGCCCTGCACCTGGCCGAGAAGGGTGTGGCCGTCACCCTGCTCGAGGCCGAATCGCCGGGCTGGGGTGCGTCGGGCAGGAACGGCGGCCAGGTCATCCCCGGCCTCAAATACGACCCGCGCGAGATCGAGGAACTGTTCGGCCAGGAGCAGGGCCGGCGCATCACCGCCATGGCCGGCAGCGCCGCCGACCTCGTCTTCGACCTGATCGACAAGCACGGCATCCGCTGCGACGCCGACCGCCGCGGCTGGATCCAGGGCGCCCACGACGCGGCCGGCCTCGCCACCGCCCACCGCCGCGCCGCCGACTGGGCCGGCCGCGGCGCCCCGGTCGAGGCCCTGGACAGGGACCAGGCCGCCGCCCTCGTCGGCACCGACTCCTATGTCGGCGGCCTCCTCGACCGCCGCGGCGGCGGCCTCCACCCCTTGAACTACGCCCTCGGCCTGGCCGACGCCGCCATCAAGGCCGGTGCCGTCATCCACGGGCAAAGCCGTGTCACCCGCATCGAGCGTCAGCAGGGCGGCTTCAGGCTCCACACGGCGCAAGGCACGCTCACGGCAGGGCGCATCGTCATCGGCACCAACGGCTATGCCGACACCCTCCACGACCCCCTCCGCCGCTCCGTCGTCCCCGCCCGCTCCGTCCAGGTCGCCACCCGCCCGCTCTCCGACAACGTCCGAAAGTCCATTCTGCCGGAAGGCCAGGTCCTCTCCGACACCCGGCGCCTCCTCCTCTACTTCCGCCTCGACGCCAAGGGCCGCTTCCTCATGGGCGGCCGCGGCGCCTTCGGCGAGGCAGGCGTGAAGGCCCGTCAGGCCGACATGCGCACCGTCGCCGAAAAGCTCTTCCCCCAGCTCGCCGGCATCGAATGGGTCCACCACTGGGGCGGCTTCGTCGCCCTCACCACCGACCACCTCCCCCACCTCCACGAGCTCGAGCCCGGCATCATGACCGCACTCGGCTACAACGGCCGCGGCGTCGCCATGGCGACCGCCATGGGCAAGCTCCTCGCCGACCACGCCACGGGCAAGCCGACCCAAGACCTCGACTTCCCCACCACCGGCCTCAAGCCCATCCCCTTCCACGCCCTGAGAAAACCCGCCATCGCCGCCACCACCGCCTGGTACAAGCTCCGCGACCGCTTCGGGATTTAGGGAGCGGAAGAAAGTCAAGAACGCGGGGGAAATGATTTCCCCCGCGCCCCCTCTTTACTCTTTGAAGGTTGAAATTGGGTTAAAGGCGTGGCTCCGGCAGTGTCGTCAGAGGTTGCAGCGAGAGATTCCCATTCACCGACGAATCCGCTACTCTCCGACGAGATCGAGTGAAGGATGACGGCGATGGGCGAGATCACCCTGGAGTTCATCGGAGAGCAACTGCTCCGGCTGACCGACGGCCAGCGCCGGATCGAGCGGACGCTCGACGACATGCTCGGCCGCCTCCAATCGCTCGAAAACAACGTTGTCGACATCAAGCGCGACATCGTCCGCATCGACCACCGCCTCGACGGCTTCGACCAACGCCTCAACCGCATCGAGCGCCGCCTCGATCTGGTTGATAGTTGACCGGCGATGGCGCTGCGCATCGAGGATACCGAGCCCGGCAAGCCCGGTCAGCTCTTCGAGGACTTCCTGAGGGAACAGGGCACCTGCGAGGAGACGACCGAGACCGCCATCAAGCGCGTGCTCGCCTACCAGCTCGAGGCCGCCATGAAGGAGCAGCGCATCTCCAAGGTCGAGATGGCCAGGCGCCTCGCAACCAGCCGCTCGCAGCTCGACCGCCTGCTCGACCCCGACAACGACACCGTGACCCTCGCAACCCTCGCCAAGGCCGCGCACGCCCTGGGCCGGACCATCAAGCTCGAGCTGCAGTAGGGTAGAGAACGATCACCATGAGCGCAGCAGCCAGCATCCGCATGAAGACCCTCGCCCACCCCGGAGGCTTCGTCAAGCATGAGATCATCGAGCCCCACGGTCTTTCCGTGACGGACGCCGCCCGCATCCTCGGCGTCACCCGCCCGGCCCTCTCGGCCCTTCTCAACGAACGCGCTGCCCTGTCGCCAGAAATGGCCTTGCGCGTGGAGGAAGCGTTCGGAGTCTCCATGGACACTCTCATGCGCATGCAGAACAGCCACGACGTCGCCCAGGCACGAAAGCGGGAGAACGAGATCGACGTTGCCCCTTACGCCCGCGACCCCGAGCCGCGCTTGGCCTGAACGACGTAGCCAGGTACGACAAGGGGGAGGTGTCCATCGGAGCACACGTCGATCTAAGCCGCGTGCGTTAAACCACGGCGCTCCGCTCTGTCCAACAGATCACCAGCGGGACGAGAAGTGTAGATCGCGTTTCCGACACGCTCCCAAAGCGAGCTTGAAACGTTGCTTAGCCCAGTCTGCAATGTAAGCCACCCCAGCGATTTCGACAACAAATACAATAGGGGTGAGCGCGACATTGGCAGCCAGAGCGTAACTTGATGAATCTTATTGACAGACAAAACTACGTCGTCGCGCAGCCGCCCATCATTAATGTTCTCGAAATGCCAAGATTGCCGCTTCGAGCTTGGCTTTAGATTTCTTGAAATAAGCATTATTCGCGGCAGAGTAATGCAATGTGAGAATCTAATAATGCTATTAATCGCATCCCGGAGCTTTACGTGAGATGGGTCGCTAGCCCCGCGCATGCTCTTGGCAAACATCAAAAATATCCTGTCCCTTTCCTGGAACATAGTGTGACGCGCGAGCGCAACAGCTTGCCGGTCCCACTCACGCCACGTCCAAAACAGCAAAGCCAATAAACTGCCTGCCAATCCGATATACAGCATAGCGATTACGCTTAGCGGAACAAAAAAAACCATTGAACCGTGCCCCACCTGTTACTCATCCATCGGTTGCGTAAGGCCGTGCCGTGTCAGCCCGCTGCTTGTCCGATTTGGATCAATTATCCTCTCTAACTCTTCCGTCTTGGTTGAGAGATGAGCGATTGCGCGCTCCTTCAACCACCGCTCGGACCGATACATTTTAACGAGCAAAAGATTAATGAGCAATGAAAGAGCGAGGAATGCGACAAGCGGTCCGTTCAGGGTAGCCACCACGTCCGGCGCCACATCAACTCCCATTATGGCCGTGACCAAAACGGCTGTAGTTTTTCCAGCCATCTCAACAAAAAAATCTCGCAGTATATAAATTGCAGAAAGGAAGAATCCTCCTACAGCTATCCATCGAATTGACTCAGCCCCCTGAAAGAGGGCCGCGGATAAGGGGAATCTGTTCTACCTTGG
>CAYWSB010000073.1:0-25077 GCA_964460465.1 uncultured Geminicoccaceae bacterium
CTCGAGGCGATGGCGGCCGGAACCCCCGTCGTCACCACGCCGACCGGCCTCGTCCAGGATCTCGACCCGCCCGCACCGCTGCTCATCGCCGAGCCCAGCGCCGAATCTCTCGCCGCCGCCATCGAGGCGGTCCTGGCCGACCCGGCGGCGGCTGCCGGCCGCGCCCGGCGGGCGCGCGCCCTCGTGATCGAGCGGTTCGCCTGGGAGGAGGTCGCCGCCCGCACCGCCGCCCTCTACCAGAGCCTGGCACGGCAGGCCGCATGAGCCGGGCCCTGCCGCTCGACGCCGAGCTGCCGCGCGATCTCGTGGTCTGCTTCGGCTTCGCCGCCGAGCGCCGCCGCCGCCAGCCCTGGCACATGGCGCACGGCCTCGCCACCGGCCTCGCGGCGCTGGGCCGGGCGGTGACCATCGTCACCGACGTCGACGACGAGGCCCCGGCCGACGCCGACCCGGCGCAGCCCTACGCCATCACCGCCGTGCCCGAGCTGGTCCGCCGCGGCCGGCCGAGCCCGGCCCTCAGGACACTCTGCCGCGACCTCGCGCCCGAGCGCATCTACCTCGTCACCGGCGCCTTCGCCATCGCCCGGATGACCCGGCTCGACCTCGGCGCCCCCACCGACCTCGTCATCGCCAGTCCGCGCCTGGCCTTGCGCGAGATCCTGGCGGTCGGTCCGGCCGAGCTCTGGCGCGAGCGACGGCTGCTGCTCCTGCCGCTGGTCAACGCCTTGCTCCCCGGCCGGCTGATCGCCCGCGGCTTTCGCCAGTCCGGCGCCGCGCGGCCGATTTATCTCAGCCGCGCCGGCCGCGAGCGCTACCGGGCACTCGGCCTGCCCTCGGGCCCGCTGCTTCGCCCGCAGGTCGACCCGCAGGCCTGCCTCGCCCATCCCGCCCTCAAGACCGCTCCGGCCAGCGCGCCCACCGTCGCCTATCTCGGTCCGCCGCTGGCGCTGCGCGGGGCGCATTTGGCGCTCGCCGCCTTCGAGGCCGCCGTCGCCCGGGGGCTCGAGGCACGGCTGCTCTTGCTCTTGCGGCCCGACGTGACACCCGAGGCGATGCGGCACTTCACTGAGCTCGTCCGCAGGAGCCCGGCTGCCGCCCGGATCGAGGTGCGCACCGAGATGCTGGACGCTGCCGAGATCGCCCGGGCGCTGGCCACCGTCGACGCCTTCCTTTTCCCCTTCCGCGCCCCGGTCTCCGAGGTGCCGCTGGTCGTCATCGAGGCCGGGCTCACCGGCCGGCCGGTGATCGCTCTCGACGCGCCGGGCGTCACCGAATGCGTCCACGCCATGGGCGGGCTCGTCGCCAAGTCGGTGGACGAGCTGCCGCATGCCCTGATCCGGGCGCTCCGCCAGCGCCGCGAGGTCCGGGTCGACCCCGGCCAGTGGACCTCCTGGCCGGGGGCGGTCGAGGCGATGCTGGCGGAGCCCGAGGCCCCGCCGCTGCGGCAAAAGCTGGTCGCCTTCTGCGGCGTCGACGGCACCGGCAAGAGCTTCCTCCTCGCCCATCTGCGCGAGCACTACGCCCGGGCCGGCGTGCCGTCGCGACACGTCTGGAGCCGCTTTCGCAACTACCTCTCGAAGCCCTTCCTGGCCTTGAGCCGGATGACCGGCCACAACTACAAGGTCGCGGAGAAAGGCATCCGGATCGGCTACCACGACTTCCAGGGCCGGCCATGGCTCGCCGTCCCGTTCCTCGTGCTGCAGACCGTCGACCAAGTGCTCGACATCCTCGGCCGCTACCATCTCCCGCGCTTGCTGCCGCGCTGGCTGGGCGGCCGGCCCGAGCCCGTGCTCGGCGACCGCTGCGTCTACGACACCCTGGTCGATCTCGCCGTCGACACCGGCCTCGACGACCTCGTGATCGACTCTATCGGCCCCAGGCTGGTGCGGCTCCTGCCCCGGCCGAACCTCGTGGTGCTCGTCGACCGCCACCCGCTGCGCATCCAGGAGCAGCGCGCCGATGCGCTGCTCGACCGCCACTTCCACCGCCGGCGCGCCCTCTACCGCCGCCTCGCCGCCCGCTTCGCCCTGCCGGTCGTCGACAATAACGGCCCGGTCGTGCGCACGCTCGCGGCGGTCGAGGCGCTGATCCGCCAGGACCCGGCGGCGGCCCACCTGGACCTCGACCCGCGGCCCGACCCGGAGCCTGGCCACGGGCACCCCCTCTGGCCCGAGAGGCAAAGCCGGTGATCTACGTCTTCTTCAACAACGATCCCCTGGCCCAGGACCAGGGCGGCGGTGCCGAGCATTTCCGCGGCCTGCACCGGGCCCTCCTCAAGTCCGGCCTCGACTTCCACCTCGTGGGTGCCAGGCTGCAGCCGGGCCGCTGCCCGGCGCACATCACCTACGTCTCCGAGACGTCGAATTTTCTGCGCTTCTATCTCGGGCTCTGGCTCTGGTTCTGGCGGAACCGCAAGCGTTTCGCGTCGAAGGACGTCTTCCACTTCCACCGCAACTACGCCGCCTGGCCGAAACTGCTTCTCGCCCCCAAGCGCGGCCGGGTGCTGATCAGCTACCACAACGTCACGGGCCAGGTGCTCGACGGCTGGCTGGGCAGCGCCGGCCGGCCGATCCGCCGCGCCATGCTCTGGCTCGAGCGCCGGGTGGTCCGCCTCGCCGACGCCATCATCTGTGTGAGCGGCCGCGACCGGCGGCGGCTCGGCGAGGTGGTGGCGGCCGGGCCCTTCGCCGCGGCCAGCGTCATCCCGGCGGCGTTCGACGACAGCATCTTCAAGGGCCGCGATCCCGCCCCGCCGTCGCCGGACCTTGCCGCGTCGGTACTCCTGCTGGGCCGCATCAGCCATCAGAAGAACGTGCCGCTCGCCATCGCCACCATCGAGGAGCTCCACGGTCGGGGCGAGATCTTCACCCTGACCATCGCCGGCGAGGGCGAGGACAGCCGCGACCTGATCAGGCGGCTGGCCCGCTCGCCCGCCGCTCACCTGATCACCTGGCAGGGCCGCGTGCCGCACGACCAGGTGCCGGGAATGCTCGACGCGCACGGCATCCTGCTGCTCACCAGTCGCTACGAGGCCTCGCCCACGGTGGTCAAGGAGGCGTTGAAGGCGATGCGCCCGGTGGTCTCCACCGACGTCGGGGACGTCGCCGACTGGCTCGACGACGGGCTGTCCGGCTTCATCACCGAGGCCGACCCCAAAGCGCTCGCCGATGCGCTGATCCGCGCCCGCGAGCTGATCGCCGGCGGCGGCTATCGCCAGACCAGCCGCGTCGACCGGCTGGACGAGGATTCCATCATGCTGGAAGTGGTGCATCTCTACCGGCGACTGCAGGCCGTTTGATCCGCGTCGGCGGCCGCCGCGGCCGGCTGGGCGAGGCCGTCCGCTCGATCGTCTCGGCCGACGCCGTCGAGCGGCTGGTCACCATGGGCGGCAGCCGGGCCGTGGCCGCGGCCCTGGGCTTCGTCGCCACCATGCTGATCGCCCGCGCCCTCGAGCCCGCCGCCCTCGGCCTCTGGTCGATGGCGCTCGCCGCCCAGGGCCTGGCCATGCATCTGGGCGAGGCCGGGCTGCGCTCGGTCGCGATCGCCGAGGTCGCCCGCCGTCCGCACGTCGCCGCTGCCTATCTCCGCCGCATCGTCCGGCTGCGCCTCGCGATCAGCACGGCGGTCGTCGCCACCGCCGGCCTCGTCGTCTGGCGGCTCGGCCTCGGCGACCCGGGGCTCACCCTGATCGTCCTCGCCTGTCTCTGGCCGATCGCCCTGCAGCTCGACTGGCTGCCGCTCGCGCTCGGCCGCAATCGCGAGGCGGCCGCGCTGCTGCTCGCCCGCACCACCACCTTCGTCGGCCTCCTGGTCGTCGTGCCGCTCGCCGGCGATCCCGTCTTGCTGGCCTGGCTCCTGCTCGTCGCCTGGTCGACCGCCGCCGTGGTGAGCTGGCCCTGCCTGCGCCTGCTGCCGCCCGTGCCGGCCGACGTGCCGCCGATCGCCGGTGCGGTCCCGAGCGGCGTGGGCCTGCTGCGGCTGGCCCTGCCGATCGCCGCCGGCACCATCGCGAGCCAGCTCCTGCTCGGCCTCGACATCCTGCTGGTCGGCGCCCGCCTCGGCCCCGAGGCCGCCGGCTTCTACTACCTGGCCTCGGTCGTGCTGGTGGCCGGACTCGTGCTTGCCAACGGCCTCGGCCAGACGGCCCTCGCCCGGATGGGGGCCAGGGCCGAGACTCCTGCCGCGTTCGCCCTGGCGCTGGGAGCGGACCTGCGGCTGGTCGTGGGCGTGGCGCTGATCGGGGCCCTCGCCGCCGCGAGCCTCGCACCCTTCCTGCTGCCGCTGGCGTTCGGCCCCACCTATGGCCGGGCGGCCGAGCTGCTGCCATGGCTCCTGCCGTGGTTCGTCCTGACCCATGCGACCACCGTGCTGCAGTCGGCGATGGCGGCGGGCCGCCTCGGCCGGTGGCTGGCCTGGGCCAATGGCTGGATGCTCCTGGCCCTGCTGCTGTCGCTGGCGCTCGCCTGGTGGCTGGCCGATCCGCGGGCCTTCGCGGTCGCCCGGGGAACGGCCGAGCTGGTCCGCCTCGTGGCCCTCTGGCGGCTGCTGCCGCAGCCGCTGCGGCCGTTCAGAAATGTCCGGCGCGCATGACCTGGACGTCGCTGAGTGCCACGATGCCGACGATCTCGTCGATCAAGGGCGCCAGCTTCTCGACCAGCCGGGCGGCGACCGCGTCCTTGACGATCGCCATCACGACGACGGTGTCGAGCACGTCGCTGTAGGGCTGCGGCATGCGGGCCCCGGTATGGCCGCGGCCGCCGAGCGACGGCAGGATGGTGTAGCCGGTGACCTCGCCGTCCTTGTCCAGGAGGTCGAGCACCGTCTGCAGGCGCCGCTTCTCGACGGTGATCTCGAGCCGCTTGCGGTGATGCATCTCCATTCGCGTCTCCCCTGGCGTCAGCCGCCGGCCAGCCACGCGGCCAGTGCTGCGTAGAGCGGAATGCCGACAATGAGATTGAAGGGAAAGGTGACCCCGAGCGACAGGGCGAGGCCGAGCGAGGTGTCGGCCCGCGGCAGCGCCAGCCGGAGTGCTGCCGGCACGGCGATGTAGGAGGCGCTCGCCGCGAGCGTGGCCAGCAGCATCACGCCGCCGGTCGAGAGGCCGAGCAGCCAGCCGGCGAGGAGGCCGAGCACAGCATTGGCCAGCGGTGCCACCAAGGCGAAGGCGACGAGACCACCGTCCAGCCGACGCAGCGCCGAGCTGCGCCCCACGGTGAGCCCCATGTCGAGAAGGAACAGGCAGAGCACGCCCTGGAACGGCACGGTGATGAAGCCGTCGATCCGGGCGAGGCCGGGGGCCCCGGTGACGAGGCCGATGACGAAGGCGCCGGTGAGCAGCACCACCGAGCCGTTGAGCAGGACCTCGCGGAGCACCTGCGCATCGAGCCTCGCCCCCTTGCCGGCAGCACCGTCGCGACCGGCGAGCCAGAGCCCGGTCATGATGGCCGGCAGCTCCATCACCGCCACAACCGCCGCCATGTAGCCCTCGAACGGCGCGTCGCGGAGGGTCAGGAACTGCGTGGCGGCGACGAAGGTGACGATGCTGACCGAGCCGTAGTGGGCGGCGACAGCGCCCCGGTCGAGCGCCCCCAGCCGGCTCACCAGGCGCAGCGCCACATCCAGCCATAAGGGAATGGCGAAGCTCAGGAGCGCCGCCACCAGCAGCACCGGGACGATGCCGAGGAGATCGCCGCTCTCCGCCATGGCGGCCCCGCCCTTGAAGCCGATGGCGAGGATCAGATAGAGCGCCAGCGCCTTGGCGATCGCGTCCGGCACCTCGAGGTCCGAGCGCGCCCAGCCGGCCAGGAGACCCAGCACGAAGAAAAGGATCGGCGGCGAGAGCAGATTGGCCAGCGCCGCGTCGAGAACGAGCCCCATCGCGGCGATCCTAGTGGGCCGCGCCCCAGTTGGGGCCCGCCCCGACGTCGACGACCAGCGGCACGGAGAGCTCTGCCGCGCCTTCCATGACCTCGCGGATCAGCGCCTTTGCCGCTTCCACGGCGCCCGCCGGCACCTCGAACACCAGCTCGTCGTGGACCTGGAGCAGCATCCGCACCGCGGGCGCCTCGGCCTTGAGCGCCCGGTCGACCTGGCGCATCGCCCGCTTCATGATGTCGGCTGCCGAGCCCTGGATCGGGGCATTGATCGCCTGCCGCTCGGCATAGGCGCGCCGCGCCGGCTGCTTGCTGGCGATCTCCGGCACGAAGCAGCGGCGGCCGAACAGGGTCTTGACGAAGCCGTGCTCGCGCGCCTCGGCCTTGGCCTGCTCCATGTAGTCCTTAACGCCCGGATATTCGGCGAAATAGGCCTCGATGAACGCCTTGGCCTCGGCCTGCGGGATGCCGAGCCGCTGCGCCAGGCCGAACGCGCCGATGCCGTAGACGATGCCGTAATTGATCATCTTGGCCCGCCGCCGCAACTCGGAGCCGACCTCGCTCTCCGGCACCTTGAACATCCGGGCGGCGGTGACGCTGTGGATGTCCGTCCCCCTGGCGAACGCCTCCTTCAGGGCCTGGATGTCGGCCATGTGGGCGAGCACGCGGAGCTCGATCTGCGAGTAGTCGGCCGAGACCAGGACATGGCCCTCGTCGGCGACGAAGGCCTCCCGGATCTTGCGCCCCTCCTCGGTGCGGATCGGGATGTTCTGCAGGTTCGGGTCGGTCGAGCTGAGCCTGCCGGTCGAGGTCGCGGCCATCATGTAGGAGGTGTGCACCCGACCGGTCCGGGGGGCGATCTCCTCGACCAGGGCCTCGGTGTAGGTCCGGGTCAGCTTCTGCAGCTGCCGCCAGTCGAGCACCACCTGCGGCAGGGCATGGCCCTGGGCCGCCAGCTCCTCGAGGATGTCGGCCCCGGTCGCATAGGCCCCGGTCTTGGTCTTCTTGCCCGCGCCGATGCCCATCTCGTCGTAGAGAATCTCGCCCAGCTGCTTGGGCGAGCCGAGATTGAAGGGCCGCCCGGCGAGCTTCACCGCCTCCTCCTCGAGCATGACCATGCGCTGGCCGAACTCGGAGGAGAGCTTCTCGAGGTGATGCCGGTCGACCTTGATCCCGGTCGTCTCCATCGCCGCCAGGATCGCCGGCAACGGCCGCTCGAGGGTCTCGTAGACCGTGGTCACCCGCTCGTCGACCAGCCGCCGCTTGAGCAGCTGCCAGAGCCTGAGCGTAACCAGCGCGTCCTCCGCCGCATAGGCCGTGGCCTTGTCGATCGGCACCTGCGCGAAGCCGATCTGCTTGGCCCCCTTGCCGCACACGTCCTCGTAGGCGATCGTGTCGTGGTCGAGATGCCGCTTGGCCAGCTCGTCCATCCCGTGACCGTGGCTCGCTCCGTCGAGCACGTAGGAGAGCAGCATGGTGTCGTCGACCGGCGTGATCGGCACCTCGTACTTCACCAGCACGCCCAGGTCGTACTTGATGTTGTGGCCGATCTTGAGGACGCCCGGGTCGGCGAGGATCGGCCGCAGCTTCTCCAGCACCTCGGCGACCCCGAGCTGTGCCGGCTGTCGTTGGCCGAAATCGTCGACATGGCCGACCGGCACATAGGCCGCGTGCCCGTCCTCGACCGCCAGCGAGACGCCGACGAGCTCGGCCCCGGCCACGTTGAGCGAGGTCGTCTCGGTGTCGATGGCGAGCCGGCCGACGGCCGCCGCCCGCTCGAGGAGTGCCTCGAGCTCGGCCAGATCGCGGATCGTCGCGTAGAGCGGTGCGTCGGTGCCGGCCTCGCGCGCGCGCAGGGCCCGGTCGGCGGCATGCGCGTCCGCCACCTGCTCGATCCGTCCGATCAGCGACTTGAAGTCGTTGGCCTGGAGGAACGCCAGCAGCGTCGCCCCGTCGATCTCCCCGCGCACCGCCCCGTCGAGTTCGACCGGCAGCGGCGCGTCGTGGCGCAGCGCCACCAGCCGCTTGGAGAGCCGCGCCTGCTCCGCGAAGTCGATCAGCGACTGCCGCCGCTTGGGCTGCTTGATGCTGTCCGCGCGGGCGAGCAGCTCCTCGAGCGAGCCGAACTCCTGCAGCAACTGGGCCGCGGTCTTCACGCCGATCCCGGGAACCCCCGGCACGTTGTCCGAGCTGTCGCCGGCCAGCGCCAGGCAGTCCTGGACCAGCTCGGGCCCGACGCCGAAGCGCTCCTCGACCTCGGCCGCGCCGATCTCCCTGGCCTTCATCGGGTCCCACATCGCCACGCCCGGCGCGACGAGCTGCATCAGGTCCTTGTCCGACGAGACGATCACCACTTCGCGGCCGAGCTCGCGCGCCCGGTCGACATAGGTGGCGATCAGGTCGTCCGCCTCGAAGCCCGGCACCTCGACGGCCGGCAGGCCGAACGCCCGGGCGGCATCCCGCACCAGCGCGAACTGCGGCACCAGCTCCGGCGGCGGCTCGTCGCGGTTGGCCTTGTACCGGTCGTAGATCTCGTTCCGGAAGCTCACCCGGCCGGCGTCGAAGACCACGATCATGTCGTCGTCGGCGTGGTCCTGCATCAGCTTGAACAGCATCGAGGCGAAGCCGAACACGGCGTTGACCGGCGTGCCGTCGCCCCGGGTCATCGGCGGCAGCGCGAAAAAGGCGCGGAAGATGTAGCCGGAGCCGTCGACCAGGACGACGCGGCGGGCCGGGGTCGGGGCGGCGGCGCTCTCGTTCATGACCGATCTCTAGCGCAGCGGCGCGCGCCGGCCTAGCGCCTAGCGGCCGCCGCCGCGAGCGGGCGCTCGCGCGGCAGTGATCGAGGGAACCTTGCGGCACGTATATCGGTTCGATAGTCAAAAGGCCGAGACAACAGGAGAGGATCACCATGAGCTCCGCCAATCACGCTCACGCCGCCATGCTGCAGCTCATCGCCGAGGGCATCCGCTCGCCGGCTGCCGGCACGCTCAGCCGCGATCAGCTCGATCGCGTGGCCAGCCTCCTCGATCGCATCGCCGTCGACCTGCTCGTGCCGACGCCCGACGAGGCCGAGGATCAGATGGGCCTGCTCGGCTTCGACACCGCCGCGGGGACGCCGCTGCACAGCTGAGCGCAGCCGGGGAACCGCCCGGGCGTTGGGGCGGCCACCGCCTCGACGACCACCGTCGGATCGGCCTAGAAGGAAGCCGCAAGAGCCGACAGGCGAACCGTTCCGGCGGAGGCGATCATGGCAGACGACCTCATCCTGGCGCTCGACCAGGGCACCACCAGCAGCAGGGCCATCCTGTTCGACATGGCCGGCAAGCCGGTCTCCACCGGCCAGCGCGAGCTGCAACAGTTCTATCCGGCCGATGGCTGGGTCGAGCACGATCCGGAGCACATCTGGGCCGACACCATGGCGGCCGCGCGCGAGGCCATCGAGCGCGCGGGCCGGCCCGTCGGGGCGATCGGCGCCATCGGCATCACCAACCAGCGCGAGACCGCCATCGTCTGGGATCGCGCCACCGGCCGGCCCATCCACAACGCCATCGTCTGGCAGGACCGGCGCACCGCTCCGCTCTGTCGCGAGCTCGCCGCCGAGGGCCTGGACGGCCACGTCAAGGCGACGACCGGCCTGCTCATCGACGCCTATTTCTCCGCCACCAAGCTCAAATGGCTGCTCGACCACGTGCCAGGCGCCCGGGAGCGGGCGACGCGCGGCGAGCTCGCCTGCGGCACGGTCGACAGCTTTCTCCTCTGGCGGCTCACCGGTGGCAAGGTGCACGCCACCGACGCCTCGAACGCCTGCCGCACCATGCTGTTCGACATCACCCGGCAGGACTGGGACGACCGGCTGCTCGACCGCCTGGGCATCCCGCGCGCCATGCTGCCCGAGGTCAAGGACAACAGCGGCCGCTTCGGCGTGTCCGACCCCGACCTCCTGGGTGCGGCCATCCCGGTGACCGGCATGGCCGGCGACCAGCAGGCCGCCACCTTCGGCCAGGCCTGCTTTCAGCCCGGCATGCTGAAAAGCACCTACGGCACCGGCTGCTTCGCGCTCCTCAACACCGGCGAGCGGCTCGTGCCGTCGCAGAATCGCCTGCTCTCGACCATCGCCTGGCGCCTCGACGGCAAGCCGACCTACGCCATCGAGGGCAGCATCTTCATCGCCGGGGCGGCCGTGCAGTGGGTGCGCGACGGGCTCAGGGCGATCAGCCATGCCGCCGAGAGCGAGGCCCTGGCGCGCACGCTGCCCGATTGCGGCGGCGTCTACCTCGTGCCCGCCTTCACCGGCCTCGGCGCCCCCTGGTGGGACCCGGACGCCCGGGGGGCCATCCTCGGCATCACCAGGGACACGACCAGTGCGCACATCGTCCGCGCCGCGCTGGAATCGGTGGCCTACCAGACCGCCGACCTGCTGACCGCGATGCGCGACGACATCGCCGCCGCCGGCGCCGGGGTGCTGCCCGACACGCTGCGCGTCGACGGCGGCATGGTCGCCAACGACTGGGTCTGCCAGTATCTGGCCGACATCCTCGACTGCCCGGTCGAGCGGCCGGCGGTGGTGGAGACCACCGCGCTCGGGGCCGCCCTGCTCGCCGGCCTCGCCGTCGGCCTCTACCCCTCGATCGAGGAAATCGGCCGGAGCTGGCGCGCCGACGGTCGGTTCCAGCCGATCATGCCGGCCGCCACCCGCGAGGGCCGCCTCGCCGGCTGGCACCGCGCCGTCGCCCGGGTGCGCAGCCCGAGCCCGGCAAGCGACGGCCGGTGAGCCAGTCCGGCGGCCGCAGGGCCGAGATCGTGGCCCTGGTCGAGCGCCAGGGCTTCGTCACCATCGAGGCCCTGGCGCAGCAGTTCCAGGTGACGCCGCAGACCATCCGGCGCGACATCAACGAGCTCGCCGAGGAGGGCATCCTGCAGCGCCATCATGGTGGTGCCGCGCTGCCGTCGAGCGTGCAGAACATCGCCTATTCCAGCCGCCAGGTGCTGCATCTCGAGGCCAAGCAGCGGATCGCCCGGGCGGTGGCCCAGCACATCCCGGCCAACGCCTCGCTGTCGATCAACATCGGCACCACCAACGAGGAGATCGCCAAGGCGCTGATGCGCCACCAGGGGCTCTCGGTGATCACCAACAACCTCAACGTCGCCAGCATCATGGCGGCCAACGAGGATTTCCAGGTGATCGTCGCCGGAGGGGTGGTCCGGGCCCGCGACCGTGGCATCGTCGGCGAGGCGACGATCGACAGCATCCGCCAGTTCCGGGTCGACATCGCGGTGATCGGGATCAGCGCCATCGATCTCGACGGCACGCTGCTCGACTTCGACTATCGCGAGGTCAAGGTGGCGCAGACGATCATCCGCCACGCCCGCCGCGTCTATCTCGCCGCCGACCACAGCAAGATCGGCCGCCCGGCCATGGCGCGGCTCGGCGACATGGCCGAGATCCACAGCTTCTTCACCGACCAGCGGCCGCCCGGGGAGCTGCAGGCCGTGCTGGCGAGCTGCGGCACCCGCCTCGTCGTCGCCGGCGAGTAGAGCCGCCGCGGGCCGCATTCAGGCCCCCTTGGATTGCCGTTCGAGGCAACCGCCTGGTGACCAGGATGGTGGTGGGCCCGGCAGGATTCGAACCTGCGACCGACCATATGGCAGGCTATGCCCTTATGAGATGGTTTGCACCCGAATGCGCTAACCGATACCACGCAAGGGCTTGCGGGTATGATGATCTAGGCGCAAGCGATACCTATTGCGCCACTCTTGACTGCCTCTCGCTTCCGAATGGCTTCCGGCTATCAAACCGTCCATAAAATGTTGCAACTTTTTATAGACGCGATATGGTTTGTGGACGTATTTTCGGGACGGGTTCGGGGCCGATCGTGGCTGGCATGCGGCAACGTCCCTAAAGCGGTCGTTTTGGGGACACTCAAGAGGGACGGTTCATGTCACAGATCATCGGCTATGCGCGGGTCTCGACCGGCGACCAGGATGTTGCCGGCCAGCGCGCGAGGCTGGAGAAAGCGGGCGCGGCGCGCGTGTTCGAGGACGTGATCTCCGGCAAGCGGTTCGATCGGCCAGGGCTGGCGGCCCTCCTCGATCACCTGCGAGCGGGCGACACGCTGGCCGTGGTGCGGCTCGACCGCCTCGGCCGGTCGCTGCGCGAGTTGCTGGAGATCGTCGAGGCCCTGAAGGGCCGGGGCGTGGCGCTGCTCTCGCTCGAGGAGAAGATCGACACCTCGAGCGCTGCCGGCGAGCTGGTCTTCCACGTGTTCGGCGCCATCGCACAGTTCGAACGGCGGCTCATTGCGGAGCGGACCCGCGACGGCCTGGCGGCGGCGCGGTCTCGCGGGGCCAAGCCAGGCCGGCCGGCGCTCGATCCCGAGAAGCTCGAGGCGGCGCGCATCCTGGTGAAGGGCGGCATGTCGATCACCCGGGCGGCGGCCCGCACCGGCCTCGGCCGCTCGACCCTCTACCGCGAGCTGCAGGGCGCCTCGAGCGGCGCTGGTGCCTAAGCTCGGCAAGCGCCTGGTCGATGCCACGGCGGCGGCCGAGCGCGAGATCTTCCTCTTCGACGACGAGCTCGAGGGTTTCGGGCTGCGGGTCTACCCGAGTGGTCGCAAGGTCTACGTCTACCAATGGAAGCGCCTCGGCAAGACGCACCGGCTGACGCTCGGCCGGCACGGCGTGATCACCTGCGAGCAGGCGCGGCGCCTGGCGCTGCAGGCCGCCGGCGCCGTGGCGCATGGCGCCGATCCTGCGGCCGAGCGGGACCGGCGGAAGGCCGAGCCGACCGTCGCCCAGCTCTGCGATCGTTGGCTGAAGGAAGGATGCGCCGGCAAGCGCGCGTCGACCCTGGCGCGGGACCGGACCCGGGTGGAAGCCCACATCAAGCCGCTGGTCGGCAGGCTCCGGCTGGCGGAGCTCCGCCGCCATCACGTCGAGAACCTGGTGCGCGAGGTGGCCGCGGGGCACGTCTCGAGCGAGCGGCGCGGCCGCCGCGGCCCGGTGGCAACGGGCGGCGTCATGGCAGCCGCGCGGACGCTGGCCATGCTGAAGGCGATCCTCGAGTTCGCCGTCACGCGGGAGCTGCGACCGGACAACCCGGCGCGCGGGGTGCAGGGGCCGAAAAGCGAGGCCAGGGAGAGGCTGATCTCGATCGAAGAGCTGGGGCGGCTCGGCCGCGCGATCGAGGAGATGGAGGCCTCCGGCAGCCTCGCCTGGCAGCCGGCGGCGGCGATCCGCCTCCTGCTGTTCACTGGCTGCCGCCGGAGCGAGATCGAGCTGTTGCGGTGGGAGCACGTCGACCTAGCGCGGCGTCTGCTCATCCTGCCGCAGACGAAGACGGGGCGAAGCCACCGGCCACTGGCGACGCCCGCCATCGCCGTCCTGGCCGATCTGCAGGCCATGCGAGCGGATCCAGACGCGCCCGGGTGGGTTCTGCCCTCCAGCCGAGGCGAGGGGCCGTTCAAGGCGCTCTCGACGGCCTGGGCGGCCGTGCGCGTGCGGGCCGGCCTCGCCGGCGTGCGGCTGCACGACCTTCGCCACAACCTGGCCAGCGTCGGCGTGGCGAGCGGCGAGAGCCTGTTCATCATCGGCCGCGTCCTCGGCCACAAGAGCACCAAGCACACCGAGCGCTACGCGCACCTGGCGCCGAGCCCGGTGCTGGCCGCCGCCGATCGCGCGGCGACGGCGATCGAGCGAGCCCTCGCGGGCAAGGGGGCCGACGGTGACGTCGAGCAACAGGGGGCGGTCGCAGTGGAACCTAAAGGCAGCATCAAATCTGCCGGGAACAGTGAGAACGCCGGGGACAGTTAGTGCTAACATCATGAAAATGCGGGGAAATCCCTATTCTCAATCTTGATTGATTGTCTTTCTAAACTGAGAACTAAGAGAACAGCCGCCGCCGGCAGCAAGCCGTTGAAATATCAAAGAAATTCGCCCTACCCCTTTCTGCAGCCCTTGCGCTAGACCGCTAAGCCATTGAATATGAAAGCTTTTTCGATTCTAGCACTTGCCCTAAATCCCTCGCTCTCGCAGGGGCGGTGCCCCGAGAGAGCGAGAGGATAAGCCGCAGGCGGTTGCTGTTAACCGGATGACCCGCCTTTCATAATGGACTCCGACCTTTGGCTTTAAGGTGCGTGATCACGCATCGTCTACGGGAGCGCTTGTTCATGGCGATCAGAGTGCCAACGGCCCCATCGGTCGGGATGGGCCAGCAGCGAGAGGGCGCCGCTCCAGGCGCCTCGTGCCACGCCCGAGGCGGCCGGCGCCGTCCAAGGGCGGCAGATGGTGGGGTTTGGCGTCGCGGTGGGCGGAGCGAGCCAAGCCGCAGACGATGTGACGCAGCGGCTGTTGACCCGGGTCGACGCGATCGAGCGAATCGACAAGCTCGGCACCTTGAGCACCGAAGCGCAGCGGGAGATGACCCGGATCGCGGCGGAGGACGACATTACGCGACCGGAAGCCGTGGCGAAGTTCCGCAACTGGCTTCAGAGCCGCGGCTTGGCCGCGCTGGATGGCTGGAAGGGCACAGCAGAGGGGCGCCTGGCGCTCAAGGAGCGGATCGCCGACCTATCGGCACAATACCAAGGCGAGATGGTCGGCAGGAGCCTCGCGGCCCAGGAGAAGCGGCGCGACGCCTTTATCGGCCAGGTGGTCGGCAGCGTCTCGGCGCGCGCCTATGACGATCCTGCTGGTTACGACCGGCATCTTGCTACCTTCGACGTGGAAATGCGCGAGCTCTCTGGCGCAATGACTCCGGAGGAGGAACAGGCAGCGCGCGCGATGGCCGTGGCCGATATCGCTTTGACCACTGTGAGCGGCCTCGCCGATCGGGGTCAGCTCGACGATGCGGAAGCGTTCTTGATGCGGACCGACGTCGAGCAGGCTTTGCCACCGGCGATTCTCCGGCAGATGCGGACCCGCATCTCGAGCCAGCGGGCCGAGCAGGCGCGAGCGGCGATGGACCTGGTCGAGGTGGCCGACTCAAGGTCACCGACCGGCGTCCGCTATGTGCCTCGCGGCATGGCCGCCGGCATGGCCGCTCCTGGCAAGGCGCCGTTGGTGCAGATGGGGACGCAGATCGGCAACATTCCGCCGGGCTACCAGGTATCCCGGGGCCCTGCGGGCGAGTACCGGATGGAGCCCATCCCGGGCGGACCCGTCGACCGCGAGAACCAAGCGGCGGCGGCCGCGCGCCAGTCCGGTGCCGACAATCGGGCGCGCACCGGCAATGCCGTCGAGGACGCGATCTACAACGTCTTCGACATCTTCGAGGGCGAAGGAGCCGGCTTCGGGCCGGGTGCCGGCCCGAAGCCGGCCCGGTCGGCAGGCTGTTGCCCGGCTCGGCGGTGCGACAGACCGAAGCCTATCTCGACACGATCCGTGCCAATGTCGGATTCGAGGCGCTCAACGGGATGCGTGCCGCCTCGCCCACGGGCGGGGCGCTCGGCAACGTGACCGAGCGAGAGCTGGCGCTGTTGCAGGCTACGCTGGGCTCGCTCAGCACCGAGCTGCCGCCGGAAAAGCTGGCCGAGACGCTGGTGCGCGTTGGGCGGGTGACCGCGGACATCGTCTACGGCACTGACGCCCAGCTCGATCTGGCAGTCGAGCAAGGGCATCTGACGCCAGCTCAAGCCGACGTCGCGGCGGAACAGCGCCAGCAGATGGCGGACGCCTTGGAAGCGCGCGGACGGGACTTCGCCGGATCTCAGGGCCGGCCGCGGCGTCGGAGCAGCGCCGAGCCGGCAAGTGCCGACCTTGGCAATGCCAACGGGATATCGGCTCGGGAGTTCGCGGGGCTGCTCGACCAGGTCGCCAGCAATCCGAACGCCATGCCGGACGAGAGGACGTTGCGCGGCCTGTCGGACGAGCAGCTCGAGGTGCTGATCGAGCGGCGGCAGGCCGCACTGGGAGCGGGAGGCTGACATGCCGGATGCACTCGAGCCGGAGCTCGCCCGTCGTCAAGGTGCCGCGTCAACAGGCGGCGCGGACCCGCTGCTCGCCGAGCGGGCGCGGCGGGTGGCAGAGAGGCGGGCGCAGGCAGCCCAGCAATCGGGCCGCTACTGGTCCGGTCTCGGCCGGTCGCTGGCCCAGGGCGCAACCTTCGGCTGGGCGGACGAGGCCGAGGCCGCTGTGCGGGCGCTGCTCGTCCGCGGCGAGGGCGAGGATTACGACACGGCCTATCAGCGGACGCGCGACCGCATCCGGGATGATCTCGACGCCTTCCGTGACGAAAATCCTTGGACAGCGACGGCCGCGGAGGTGGGCGGCGCAATCCTTGTTCCAGGCTTGGGCATGGCGCGCGCCGCGGGCACCTTTGTCGCTCGCGGCGCCACCACCATGGCGCGGGTGCGGCGTGGTGCGGCGATCGGCGCCGCCGAGGGCGCGGTCTACGGCGCCGGGGCTGCCGAGGAGATGGCGGACGTCCCGGGCGATGCGGCGCTTGGTGCCGCCATGGGGGGCGGTGTCGGCGGCGTTGTGCCGCTCATCGCCGCAGGCGCCGGCGCCGTGCGTTCGGCGCTGCGCCCGAGTGCAGGTGCGGATGCGAGGATCGCCAAAGCCATGGCCCGAGACGGGCTGAGTCCGGGCCAAGTGGCGCAGCAGCTCGACGAAGCCCGGCAGCTCGGTCGGCCCGCCATGGTCGCCGATGTGAATGGCGCCAATGTCCGGCGGGAGCTCGAGCACGTGGCCCAATACCCGGGCGCTGGCGCCGATGCGATCGAGAGGGCGATGGCCGAGCGGAACCGCGAGATGCTCCGCCGGGTGAGCAACGACCTGGCGCAGATGGCGGGCGGGGTTTCTGGCGACGACGTCCTGGCCATCATCGACCGAACGACCCGGGCACGGAGCCAGGCCGCGGGGCCGGTCTACCGCCAGGCCATGGCTTTTCAGGCGGAGCTCAACGACGGAATCGTCGCGGCTTATGACCGCGCGATCGCGACGCCGCTCGGCAAGCAGGCGCTGGTGAAGGCAAAGCGGATCCTCAACGTCGAGAAATGGGACGACGTGCCGCTGATGGAGCGGATCGACGCCTTGAAAAAGGGGCTCGACGACGTCATCGGCAGCGCCATGCGCGGCGGCGAGAACCAGGTTGCCCGGGCCGGGCTGCAGCTTCTCCGCAACGAGGCCGGCGACGGCTTGCTCGACCTGGTCGACCGGGCGAACCCGCGCTACCGGCAGGCCCGCGAGATCTGGTCGTCGACCACCGCCTATGTCGACGCCATCGAGGAAGGACGCCAGATCATGGCGCGGAAGGTCACTGCCGCCCAGCTCAAGGCGGCCTGGCGCGGGCTCGGCGATGCCGAGCGGGAGGCCTTCAGGATCGGGGCTGTCGACGCCATCGTTACCAGGATGAGGAACGAGTCGGCGCAGCAGCCGAACCTGATGAAGCTGCTGCGCTCGCCGGAGATGATGGACAAGCTCACGGCGATCATGTCGCCGGCTGATGCCAAACGGCTCAGGAAGATCGTCGAGATCGAAGACCGGATGTTCGAAACGGCAAGCCAGGCGCTGCGCGGCTCGCCCACCGCCAGGCGGCTGGCTGCACAGCAGGAGGCCGAGAAACAGGCGCGACTGGTGTCGGCGCTCTCGATGGTGGTCGACCTGGCGACGATGGGACTCAGGCCCCTCTTCTTCCAGGCAGTCCCGGCGCTCGGCCGGGCAGCACGGGACACGCTGCTTGCCCGTCAGAACGCCATCATCGCCGGCCGGCTGATGTCGAACGATCCTTCGGTGCTCCTGCCCATCATCGCCCGGTCTTCGGGGGTCCGCCTGGCACCGGCGGCGATGGGGGCGGCCATCCCGGCCGGCGTGGCGGGTGCGGTCGGCGGGGGCGAGTGAGCGGTAAATCAGCCGCCATGGTCCAGGGCTGTTCGCTGCTCATTCCGGTCGTCGGCGGCCTTCAATCCGATCTCGATCAACCGCCGAATCGCTTCGGCCTCGCTCGCGAGCGTCGGTTGCCTGCGGCGCCACTCCGTAATGTCCGCCAATAGCTCCGGGGACATGCGGATGAGCTTGGACTGAGTGTGTAGCGGGCGCTTGGTCATTTCGCCGATATACCTTGTATCGGCGTTGACATCCAGAGCTAACACCGATAGCGGTATTATCGCAGCCCGGTGCAGTGGTGACGCACCGCACCGGGCCCAACCCAAGCCATGGAGGCTCCCATGTCTCAAGCTGCCCGCAAGCCTATCACGGATCCCGAGGCGTTCATCAACGCCCTGTTTGCGCCGCTACCCGAGGGTGTCGAGCCGGTGCGCAGCCGTGCGTTCGCTCGCGAATGCCGAGAGGCTGGCCAGGACCGATGGAACCGGGCGGCGCTGCTGCTCTGGTCCTGCCAGCTCATTCGGCGCACCTACTTCGCCACCATGGGCCGCGACCCGAACGGGTTGCGGCTCTTGGCCGACTTGAAAGCGCTCGGGATCAGCGTCGAGTTCACGGGCGCGGGTGAGCATGGCGAAGGGCTGGTGAGAGCCTGCAACGTGGCGCGCGAACGGCTGATGCGTGCCCCGGCGCCGACGCGCGAGGCGCTGCGTCGCAAGCGCGCGGAAGCAAAGCGAGCGGGCATGCGGCCGGAATGGGCGGCGCTGCTCGACCTTGACGAGGCCCGGCTGGACGGGCGCCGGCCATGATCCCGGAAGCGCCCTGAAGGCGGCCGCGGATGATCCGAGCAATCTTGGCGTAGCTCTTGTTAACCGGGCGCACCCCCGTCGTATCGTGCCCACCTCGTGTATTCAGTGAGGTGAAAGACCCGATGCTGACCGAAAGCCCAGACCTTGCGCCGTCCGCCGCCTGTGTGCGGGCTTGGCCGCGGTTCATGACCTCGCGGGAGGCTTGCGACTATCTCCGGGAAGAGTGGGCGATCAAGAGAGCGGCTTCGACGCTCAACAAGATCCGGGGCACCGGTGGTGGCCCCAGGTTCATCAAGCACGGCCGGCACGTGAGATATACGCCGGAGCTGCTCGACGAATGGGCGAACAAGCTGATCAGCGAGCCGCTGAGCAGCACGAGCGAGGCCGGTCAGAAATGAGGAGTCCGAGGTTCTCTCCGGACGAGCTCAGGCGGCGCGTCGAGGTGGTGCGATCGGCTGTGCCGCTGTCGCTGGTGGTCGAGCAGTCGGGCGTGCAGCTTCGGCCCCATGGCCGAGAGAAGCTAGGCCTCTGCCCCTTCCATCCGGACCGCAATCCGAGCTTCGGCGTGCGCGACGATCGAGGGTTCTTCAAGTGCTGGTCCTGCGGCGCCTTCGGCGACGTGATCGACTATGTGACCCGGGTTGAGGGCTGCACGTTCGGGCAGGCCCTCGAGAAGCTCGAGCGGCAGGGCGGCGTGGATCGGCTGGACGCTGCCGAGCTCGCTCAGCGCGCCGTCGAGCGCGAGCGTCTGAACGCGGAAGACCGCAGGAAGGCTCTGCAGAAGGCCCGTCGTGCCTGGGCGCGCGCGAGCCGGCCGGCGCGAGGCGGGCTGGTCGATCGCTACCTGACAGAGACGCGCAGCTTGAACAGGCCGGCCGATGGCTGGCCCGGGGTCATCCGCTTCGTCCGTGAGGCTTGGCATCCGACTGGCGCCAGGGTGCCGGCGATGGCCGTGGCTGCAGCCTTGTGGCCGCATAGGCGGGTGTCGACAGTGCAGTTCACGGCCCTGGCCGACGACGGCCGCAAGGCAAAGGTCGATCCGGCGCGCTGGTCAATCGGCTACCTGCAGGACGGGGCGGCGGTGCGCCTGGCGCCTTACTCGGCCGAGCGGCCGCTGGTGCTCGTGGAAGGCACCGAAGACGGTCTCGCGGTGCTGCAGGAGGTGCCAGAGGTCGGCGCCTGGTCGCTGTTGGGGGCCGGCACGGCGCGCAACGTGGTGGTTCCGGAAGGTGCAGCCATCATTCTGGCGCTCGATGGTGACCGGGCCGGCCGCGAGGCGACCTTCGACGCCGCACTGGCGTTGGAGAGGCGGGGCCACGTGGTGGGGATAGCAGACGTCGGCGAGGGGTTCGATCCGGCCGGGCTGCTGGCCGCGGAGCGTGAGGGATGAGAGGGCCCGGGACCGGAGAAAGCCGAGTGAGGGGGGTCTTGAAAGAGGCCGGGCCGAGCAAGATCGCGGCCACTGTCGAGCGGCTGGCGCAGCTCTCTGCCGAAGACCTCGAGGCCAGGCTGAACGACGAAGCCGCGAAACTGAAGATTCGGCCAGAGAAGCTCGCCAAGGCGATCGAGGAAACCCGGCGCCGGGCGAAGCCCAACGGCGAGGACGTGCCGACGAAGCGGGCACCGATGTACTTCCAGGATGGTCATGGCACTTGGTGGAACAAGCCGACGAATGAAGGTGAGCGGCCGACGCTTGTCGCCAACATCGCCCCGCCGAGTCGTCTTCACGCATTCCGGCTGGCGCGAGATTGAAGGGCGTCACATCTACCTTTCGGCAAGTGGCGCCATCGGCGCCGAAGGCGCGATCTCTGGCGTCGAGACGGAGCTTCCGGGCAATCTCGCGCTGATGAGCCTGCCGGATCACGACGATCGCGAGCGACTGCGGCTCGCAGTAGGGACGGCGCTCGATCTGCTGAATCTCGCGCCGTTCGAGGTCGGCACGGCCTTGCTGGCGGCGGTCGCGCGTGCGCCGTTGGGCCCCTCCGATTTTGCGATCTGGCTTTCCGGCCGCAGCGGCGCGTTCAAGTCGGAGCTCGCCGCAATCCTTCAAGGCTTCTGGGGCTCGGGCTTTCGGCGCACGGCGCTGCCCGGGCAGTGGAACGACACGGCCAACCGCCTGGAGGAGCTGCTGTTCCACGGCAAGGACGCGCTATGCGTGATCGACGACTATGCTCCGGCCGGCTCGCATGGTGAGATCCAGGACTTGCGCCGGAAGGTCGGGCAGGTGCTCAGGGCCGTGGGCAACGGCGCCGGGCGTGGCAAGCTGTTCTCCGACAGCAGCATGCGGCCCGTCCACGCGCCGCGCGGACTTCTCGTTGCGACGGGCGAGGAGCCGCCGACGGGGTTCTCGATTGCCGCGCGCACGCTGCTGCTCGAGGTGCGGCGCGGCGATATTCCCGCGGAGCGGCTGGCCCACTTTCAACGCGCGCGAGATACTGGCCTGCTCGCCTACTGCCAGGCGGGCTATCTCCGCTACCTGGCTTCCGATCTGAAGAAGATGCTGAAGAACCACGAGGAACGGTCGCGCGAGCTTCTGGTCCTCGGCGGTCCCGGCATGCACGCGCGAACGCCGCTGATGATCGCCGAGCTTGGTGCAGCTCTCGATCTGTGGTTGGCTTTTGCCGTGTCCGCAGGAGCGCTGAGCAATGAGCGGCGGCGCGACTTGTGGGCGGAGTGCTGGAGAGGGCTGCAGGGTCTCGCCTGGCGCCAGGAAGAGGCGCAGCAGAGCGAGGCGCCGGAGGAGCGGGCTCTGGCGCTCCTGGGCGATGCGCTCGCGGCGCGCCAATGTCATTTGGTCGACACGGCGCAGTTGGGCCAGCCGCCCAAGGAAGCCGACCGCTTCGGGTGGCGCCGCGATTCATCCAATCGCTGGCAGCCGGGCGGGCCGGCTATCGGGTGGGTCGACGGATCCGGCGTCTATCTCGATCCAGGGCCGGCTTTCGAAGAGGTGTCGCGCCGGGCTGCGCAGCGCGGTTCCGTCCTCGGTGTCACGCAGCGGACGCTCGGGAAGCGTCTCGCAGAGGCGGGTCTTCTGCTCTTCGCGGACACCGGTCGCACGACCTATTCGAAGCGCTGCGGCGGCACGAAGCGCAACACGTGGGCCGTCGCCGCGGCGCGGCTGGTCGGCGAGGCGGTCGAGCCGGAAGCCGGAGAGGACAGCCGGCCGGAGCCATTGCCGAAGAAACTCAAGAACGAAGCCCGCGAGCTGCTCGAGGCGGCGGCGTCGATCATGCGCTCGCGTGCGATCGACGCGGCGACGGGAGACGAGCTTGCATCTTGGCTCAGTGCGGGCAACGACGGGCGGCCGATGAGTGCGAAGGCGGTTGCCGCCGCCTTCGCAACGCTCGGCCTCTCCTCCAAGCAGACCTGGCGCAACGGCCGCAATGTCCGGTGCTACTACCGCACGGATCTGATCCTTACTCTGGGGAAACGAGATGAAGAACTGCCGCTCGACGCCGGACGGCCAGACGGCGACACGGCTTCCGGCGAAGATGCCGCCGATTGGTATGGCGAGTACGAGGAAGGCGAGGCGTGTGTCGACGACTGATCGGGAGGTCGCGGCCTTCTTCGCTCGGGTCGAGCGGTTCCTTGAAGACTTGGTTGCCCGGCCTGGATTGCGTGATGCCGAAGGCCTTCAGGCAGCGGCACGCACGGTGTCGAGCGAGATCTTCAACCTCGTTTCGCCAGAGGGAAAGGTTGCGCGTCTCCTCAGACGTGTGGCCGACGTTTCGGCTTCCGCGCTGGTTTCTGGCAATGTGTCTTCCAAGGTCGTTCGGCGGGTCGAGAATCTCTGGCACAAGGCGGAGTGCGCCAACAGGCAGCACATGCGGGCGCTCGGCGTGGCATGGCTCGAGGCTTGTCGCTGCGGGACCGATGGCGACCGCCGGACGATGCTCCTCGCGATCGGGGTCGATCTCCCTGGAAACGCCTTCACTGGTGAGTCGTGGCTGGCCGCGGTTCGGGCGGTCGGGCTCGATCCGGACCGGGCTGCTCGCGACACGGCTCTCGCCCTGATCCTGGAGCTGGATATCGAGATGAGGCCGACCGATGAGGAGGCTCTTGCGGATGTCATCGCTGCGCTTGCGCGACGGGCGAAGGTTCGCGGGCCCGCCAGTGCGGCCCTGCACTGACGATGCGCGCGACAAAGCGATCGTTTTTCCCCTGGGTCGGCCAGCTACCGCCGGACGAAGTGCTGGTACGGCTCGGGCGGCTCACGGCTGCGAGCCTCAGCGACGGTGACCGGAGCGAGATAGCCTTGGACTTGATCGACGACGACCTGGCGCATGGCTTCCATAGGGAGATCGGCAGTCGCCTTCTGCTCGCGCTGAACGTCAGATCGAAGCCGTGGCGCCTGACCAGCACCGCGATGGAGTTGCACCAGGCGCGCACGGCCGATCCGACTTTCGGGCGCTCGGTCGTGGCGTTGGTCGCCGAGGCCGCCCACCGCATCGGCATTCGGACGATGGCGGGGCTGGCGACAGTTCAGCCAGAGGAGCTCACCGCCTACTTGGGCCGCAGGCCGGTGAACGAGTCTTCCTGCCGCATGATCGAGGCGGCGGCCTTCGAGTTCCATGCAATGGACAGCCTGACCAAACCAAGCGCTGCAGACGACAGGGGAACAACATGAGCAAGGTGAGAAAATCCGAAGCTGTCGAGGTCGACCTCGATGTGATGGAAAAGCTGCAAGCGCGCCAGGCCGATCTGGCGCAGTGCTCGAAGGAGCTTGAGGAGGCGGAAGGTGCATTCCGCGAGGCGCTTCTCGACGGTGACCAGGTGAAGGTTCGCGCGGCTCGCCGGCGAAGGGATGAGCTACGTCTTTGCGTCGAGGATATCGAGGCGATGATCGAGGCATTGGGCCCTCGAGTGGCGGCCTATCGGTCGCACGTTGCCGAGGTCGATCGACTGAAATCGGTCGAGACCCTCCGCGAATTGTGCCTGGCGCGGGGCCAGGCGGCGGCCGATGTCGATCGGGCGCTGTCAGCTCTCGTGTCCGCCGTGACTCGATGGGCCGATCTCCGGGCAGGGGTGCATCGGGCTTGGCAGTCGGCGCGGCCGCGCCGGCCGAACGACAATCCTATCGTCAATGCCGGCTTGCCTAACGGCCCTCTGAGCGATCGAGAGTACATCCGCGAAGCGCTCGAGGCCGCATTGCCGGGCTATGGCCTTGGCGATCAGTGGCTCGGCCGAGGGGCTTACAGCCTCGCCGAGCAGGACAAGGTGGCGATGGTCGCCGAACGAGAATTCCCGTCCGGCGGAGAATGATCCATGCCGCTTCTCCTCTCGCTCACCGACGCGGCCCGGCATCTAGGCGTCTCTCGAGACGTGCTGCGCGAGGAGATCGCCGCCGGGCGCATCGGGGTGCTGTGGGTGCGGACCACGCCCAGGGTGCCCGTGGCCGAGCTCGAGCGCTACGCGGCCGGCCCGCTGGTCTACGGTGAGGAGGCCCTGTCTTGCCCGTCCGCCCCCGCCGGGATCGACCCGGCTCCTGGATCATCGACGTCCGCCTCGGCGGCCGCCGCTGGCGCCGCACCGTCCGGGCATCCGGGCGGCGCGAGGCCGAGGCCCTGGAGCGCGACTTCTGGGCCCGCTGCCGGGACGAAGCCGAAGCGGGCGAAACGGCCCGGCTCCGTGGTCCCACTCTCGCCGAGCTCTGCGCCCGCTACTGGCAGGAGCACGGCCGGCACCTGAGCTGGCGGGCCAACGTCCAGGCCCACCTGTCGCGCTGGTGCGACGCCCTCGGCGACGCCACGCCCGCCGGCCAGGTCACCGCCGCCCGCATCGCCGCCGTGGTCGGCGCCTGGCGTGCCCAGGTGGCCCCGGCCACCATCAACCGCCGCCTCGCCGTGCTCCGGTCGATCTGGTATCGCGCCCGGGACCTCTGGGGTCTGGCCCTGCAGCCGGTCGCCTGGCGCCGGCTGACCCTGGCCGAGCCGGCCGCGGAGGACCGCTCGCTCACCGCCGCCGAGCGGCGCCGCTTCCTCGCGGCCCTGCCCGACCGCACCCGCCTGCCGCTGCTCTTGATGGCCGTCACCGGGCTGCGCCGCGGTGCCGTGCTCGCGCTCACCCGGGCCGACCTCGACTGGCAGCGCGGCGTGATCCGCGCCCGCTCCAAGGGCGACCGGCAGACCCTGGTGCCGATCACCCGGGCGGTCCTCGCCGTCTTCACCGCGATCGGCCGGCTGCCCGACTGCGGCCGCCTGTTCACCGTCACGGCCGCCATGTGGGCGCGCGACATCAAGGCCGCCCGCACCACCACCGGCCTCGCCCGCGCCGGTGCCCACCCCATGCGGCACAGCTTCGCCCAGGACCTCGAGGACGCAGGATTCGGCGACCTGGTCACGGCAGCCCTGCACCACTCGACCCCCGGGCTCAGGCAGCGCTACGCCAAGGCCCGCCTCGCCCGCACGGCCGCCATCCTCGACCAGATCCAGCGCTGACCTCGATGCCGATTTTTCCTACCCGACTCGTCGGTGCCCGCCTTGGTGCCGCGCATTCCAGCCTTGGAAACGGGAACAGGGAACGCTAGAGCATTTTCACGCTGACCGGAATCTTTTCCCGATTCTCATCTGCAACAG
>CAYWSB010000074.1:0-24876 GCA_964460465.1 uncultured Geminicoccaceae bacterium
CTGCTCACTGCCAAGCTCATGAAACAGCACGAAAACTTCTCAAACGGGCTCTTAACCCGATCTTCACGGTCACGAGGCAGAGTCCGGCTCGATCGAGGTGCCAGCAGCGAGGATGGGGCCGATGCAGCCGGGACGGGCGAGACGGGCGTTGATCGGTGTCGTGGTCATGGCCGTCCTCCTCGCGACTGCGCCGCTCGCCGCGGTGGCGGCGCCGAGCGTGGCCCGCATGCTGGTTGCCCTCGAGCGGGATATCGGCGCCGCCATGGCGCATGCCGCCGTGCTGCGCGAGCGGCTCGCGGCCGAGCCGGCGACCGGGGCCGTGGAGCCGAGGCCGAGGGGAGCCGCCGACATCGCCGGCATCGCCGACGGCGGCAGCCAGTCGTCGCTCGCGGCCCTCAGGCTCGCCGCCCGCGCCGTCGACCGCCGGCTCGACATGCTCAGGGCCGCCATGCCGGAGCAGCCGTCCGAGAGTGCCGAGGTCATGCTGATCATGCGCTCGGCACTCGGCAGCGTGCTCTGGACGATCGAGGACCTGCCCCTGGCCACCGACGAGGAAACGGCAGGCGTGCCGACCCGCCGCGCCCTGCTCGACCGCCTCGACCGCTCGCTCGCCGACCTCGCCACCGGAACCAAGGCGATGGCCGAGCTGGCCTGGTAGGGTGTGCTCGCCGTTCCCTAGGCCGCCTGTCGCGCCGGGGCACGGCGGCGGAAGCTGATGGCCTCGGCCACATGGACCTTGCGGACCAGGGGCGATGCCTCGAGGTCGGCCAGGGTGCGGGCGACGCGCAGCACCCGGTAGTAGCCACGGGCGGAGAAGCGCAACCGCTCCATCGCCCGGGTCAGGAGCTCGGCGGCGGCAGGCTCGGCCTCGCACACCCGATCCAAGAGCTCGCCCTCGAGCTCGGCATTCAGCCGCGGACCCTCGGCACCCAGGCCGGCCAGACGGTCGGCCTGCAGGGCGCGGGCGGCGGCCACCCGCACCGCCACCTCGGCCGAGCCTTCGACCGGCACCGGCAGGGCGAGGTCCTGGGCGCTGAGGGCCGCCACCTCGACATGGAGGTCGATGCGGTCGAAGAGCGGGCCCGAGATGCGCTTCTGGTAGTCCTCGGCACAGCGCGGCGCCTTCGCGCAGGCGAGGCCCGGATCGTCGAGATAGCCGCAGCGGCAGGGGTTCATCGCCGCCACCAGCTGAAAGCGGGCGGGGTAGGTCACGTGGTGGTTGGCGCGGGCCACCGTGACCGAGCCGGATTCGAGCGGCTGGCGCAGGGATTCCAGCACCTGCCGGCCGAACTCGGGCAGCTCGTCGAGAAAGAGCACGCCGCGATGGGCGAGCGAGATCTCGCCCGGGCGGGCGTCGCGGCCGCCGCCCACCATGGCCGCCATCGAGGCGGCGTGATGCGGGCTGCGGAACGGCCGGCCCTCGGGCAGGCGACCGGCCTCGAGCCTGCCGCCGACACTGCGGATCAGGCCGAGCTCGAGGATCTCGTGGGACGTCAGCGGCGGCAGGATGCCGACCAGCCGCGAGGCCAGCATCGACTTGCCGGCACCGGGCGGCCCCATCATCAGGAGATTGTGGCCGCCGGCGGCCGCCACCTCGAGGGCCCGCTTGGCGGTCTCCTGGCCCTTGACGTCCTTGAGGTCGGGATAGGCGGGCGGCTCGAGCGGGCCGGCCGGGGCCGGCTGCGGCAGGATCGCATCGCCCCGGCAGTGGCCGACCAGGGCGTAGAGATCCGGTGCGGCCGTGACCTCCACCGTCTCGCCGAGCCAGGCCGCCTCGCCGCCCGAGGCCAGCGGGCAGACGATGCCCATCTGCCGCTCGGCCGCCGCCAGGGTCGCGGCAAGCACGCCCGCCACCGGTCTCAGGCTGCCGTCGAGGCCGAGCTCGCCGAGCACGATCCGCCCGGCCACCGCATCCCGATCCAGCAGGCCCATCACGATCAGCAGCCCGAGCGCGATCGGCAGGTCGTAGTGGCTGCCCTCCTTGACGAGGTCACCCGGTGCCAGGTTGACCGTGATGCGCTTGGGCGGCAGCGACAGGCTCATGGCGGCGAGTGCGGCGCGAATCCGGTCCCGGCTCTCGGCCACCGCCTTGTCGGCGAGCCCCACGATCGAGAAGGAGGGCAGGCCGCTGCCGAGCTGCACCTCGACGTCGACCGGCGCCGCCTCGAGACCGATGAACGCCACGGTCTCGACCCGGGCGATGGTGGGTGCGCTGATGGTTTTTGCCAAGGCTCGCCGCTCGATTGTCTCCGATACGATTAATTAACGTAATGGTTGAAATCTGACAAGCGATCTGCGACCGACCCGCCGAAGTCTGGCCTCTGGCCAATGGCTTCACTCGAGCCTTGCCTGCAAGCTCGGTTTTCCGAGGTCAGATCAATCGGCGCATAGAAGAAATCTTCGCATCACACCGAGCGCTGTCCGCCACACCGAAGTGTCGAGCGGCGATCGCGAGAGCCGACAAGACTTTCATTCCGTTGCGTCAGCTGCGGACCCGATGACGTAATTTTGTCAGCAAGCGGTACGAAGCCGGTGGTGCTCGCGACAGCGAGCATGCCAATCATGGCTGCAGGATGCCTTTACGGCAGATCGCCAGCCGGTGCCTTGGCCTTCCGATGCGAGGGTACCTTCCACTCTTGACCCCGTGGCGGATCGTCGGGGCTGGCGGTGATCGTCGCCGAGGGGAACAGCGGGCGCGGGCCCGTGCAGCGGTCGCCACTGGCGTTCGTGACCGGCCAGCGGTCGGCACGGCCGAGATCATGTGGCGGGCACGCGAGAAGAAGATGCGAGACGCGTCGGGACGCCAACATCGGAGGAGGACATGGCCGCGTGCGGCACCGGCGCGCGCCAACCAGTCTCGCCCGCATGCCCTCCGCCGCCAGCGGCCCCGCCCTCCGCCGCCGCCCTCCCGCCGGCTCGGCAGCGGGCAGCGCTCGCTCGCCGCGATCGCCGCGGCCGCGCTCGACCCCACCTCCGGGCCGGGCTCGGCGCATCTCATCGGCAGCAGCCATTCGCCACAGCCAGAGACGGTCTGCTCCGTCGGCAGGGCGATCAGCGGCGACCTGCCTGATGGCGAGACGGGTAGCGGGCCTCATGAAGGCGACGAGCGCGAGCGGGCGCACCGGGCGGCTCACGCCGGGCCCCGTCGCCGGCGGCGGGATCGCGACGCTGATATCGCGGGACCAGACGAGACGGTTCGCGGCGGCACCGCTGCCGCCGTGCGCGCCCGTCGCCCGCGCCGCGGCCCGAATCCGGACCTCCTTCAGGCGGCTGCTGGCGCTCTTGCGGTACCGCTCGGCGGGCCGGCGAAACGCCTGGAAACGGCGGCCGTTCGGCGCTAGGTTTTCGGCATGCACGCGCTCGCCAACCCGCTCCGCTTCCAGAAGATCACCGATGCGGTGCTGCCGTTTGTCGCCTGGCCGGCGGTGGTGCTGGCGCCGGTCGCGCTCTTCTGGGCGCTCTTCGTCGCCCCTGCCGACTACCAGCAGGGCGACGCCTACCGGATCATCTTCGTCCATGTGCCGGCCGCCTGGATGGCGAGCTTCGCCTACCTGGGCATCGCGGTCGCCAGCTTCGTGGCCCTGGTCTGGCGGCACCCGATGGCCGAGGTCTCGGCGCGGGCCATGGCGCCAGTGGGGGCGGTGTTCACCGCGATCGCCCTGTTCACCGGCGCCGTGTGGGGCAAGCCCATGTGGGGCACCTGGTGGGTGTGGGACGCGAGGCTCACCTCGGTGCTGATCCTCTTCTTCCTCTATCTCGGCTACATGGCCCTCTACGACGCCTTCGAGGACCCGGCACGGGGGGCGCGGGCCGCCTCGATCCTGGCGCTGGTGGGCGCCATCAACCTGCCGATCATCCGCTTCTCGGTCGACTGGTGGAACACGCTCCACCAGCCCGCCACCATCCTCCGCCGGGGTGGGCCGGCCATGGACCCGGCGATGCTCTACCCGCTCCTGGCCATGATCCTGGTCTTCAAGCTCTACCTCGTCTGGGTGACGATCCTGCGCATCCGCGTGCACCTGACGGACCGCAAGATCGCCAACCTGCGGCTCGCCGCCGAGAGTGCCGCCTGATCACTCGGTCTCGACCTCGCCGGTGATCTGGTCGAGCAGGTCGCCGAGCCGCTGCCACGGCTCGATGTCGTCGCCATCGGCCGTGATCCCTGCCAGCCCCAAGATGTCGGGTGGCTCGTCGAAGAGCTCGGCGTCCATCTCGAGCTCCTGCACCGCTTTCGGTCTCATCAGAAGGCCGTCACGTGCCTGCCGCATCGTCGTTCCTCGTCCGTTCACCCTGCGGCCATGCTAGGCGAGCGCTCCTTTCCGGTGGGTTAACGCCGTCGCGGACGGCGGGACCCTTGCCAGCGGCGTCGCCCGTGTCTACCTCTTGTCATGTCTCAACGGGGTGTCCCTGATCCGGGACTGAGAGCGCGAGGTAATCGCGAAACCCGTCGAACCTGATCCGGATGATGCCGGCGTAGGGATTGAGCGGCTGTCTCGACCGTCCTTGACCCCGCCACCGCCAGTCATCCGGCAACGACGCGGGGAGAGGACGTGGCGATCATCTCACACGGCGAGATTGTTGATCGTGCGGCGGCCGGGCTCGATCGCCTCCGCGCCGAGCGCCCGCGCGTCCATTGCCTTACCAACTTCGTCGCCATGCAGCTCTCGGCCAACCTGCTGCTGGCCACGGGTGCCGTGCCGTCGATGACCATGGAGCCGGCGGCCATGGCCGATTTCGTGGGCTCGAGCGCGGCGCTCCTGGTCAATCTCGGCATGCTCGACCCATGGCGGCGGGCGGCCGCGCCCGAGGCGATCGCCGCGGCACAGACGCTGGGCCGGCCCTGGGTGCTCGATCCGGTGAAGGTCGACCGCAGCCCGCAGCGCCTGGCCTTCGCGCAGGGCCTGCTCGATCTCGGCCCCGCCGTGCTCCGCTGCAACGCGGCCGAGCGGCCGCTCCTCGAGGCCGGGGCACGCACGGTGGTCGCCACGACCGGGGCGGTCGACGGAATCGTCGGGCCGGAGCACCGGCTCGAGGTCGGCGGCGGCAGCCCGCTCATGGACCGGGTGACCGCCATGGGCTGCGCCGGCTCCGCCCTGGTCGCGGCCTTCCTCGCGGTCGAGGAGGACCCCTTCATGGCCGCGGCAGCCGCGATGCTGGTGATGAAGGTGGCCGGCACGCTCGCAGCCGAGACGGCCGGCGGCCCCGGCAGCTTCGTCCCGGCCTTCCTCGATGCGGTCTATGCACTCGATGCGGCCGGGCTGCGCCGCTGCGCGAGGCTGGCATGAAGCCCCCGCTCGATCTTCGCCTCTATGGCGTGCTCGACCCGGCGCGCACCGGCGGCCGCGATCCCGTTGCGCTGGCATCGGCGGCGGCCGCTGGGGGCATCACCCTCCTGCAGCTCCGCGACAAGACGGCCGGCACCCGCGCTCTCGTCGCCCTCGCCCGTGCGGTCATGACCGCCCTCGCCCCGCACGCCGTGCCGCTCCTGGTCAACGACCGGGTCGACGTGGCAATGGCCGCCGGTGCCGCCGGCGTGCATGTCGGCCTGACCGACATGGCCCCGGACGACGCGCGGCGGCTGCTCGGACCCGAGGCGATTCTCGGTGTCACCGTCCACCATGCGCACGAGGCCGCCGCCGTGCCGGCCGGCATCGCCGACTATGCGGGCCTGGGGCCGGTCTACCATACGGCAAGCAAGGATCCGGGCGATCCGCCGCTCAGCCCCGAAGGCCTCGCGGTTCTGATCGATGGCGTGCGCCGCCATCATCCTGGCCTGCCGGTCTGCGGCATCGCCGGGATCGACCATGGCAACGCGGCCTCGGTGATCGCGGCCGGGGCCGACGGTGTGGCCGTCATCTCCGACATCTTCATGGCGGCAGACGTCCGGGCCGCCGCGGCGCGGCTCCGGGCAGTCGTCGATGCCGCAGTCAGCGCGAGGCAGGCATGACCGCGACAGCTCTCACCATTGCCGGCTCGGACAGCGGCGGCGGCGCCGGCATCCAGGCCGACCTCAAGGCCTTCTCGGCGCTCGGCGTCTACGGCATGTCGGCGATCACCGCCCTGACCGCGCAGAACACGCGCGCCGTCACCGGCATCTTCCCGGTCGATCCGGACTTCGTCGCTGCCCAGATCGACGCCGTCTTCGACGACATCCGGGTCGATGCGGTCAAGCTCGGCATGCTCGGCGGACCGGAGGTCATCGGCGTGGTGGCCGAGCGGCTGCGCCACTGGCGGCCGCGCTGGATCGTGCTCGACCCGGTCATGGTGGCGAAATCGGGCGACAAGCTCCTGCCCGACGACGCCGTCGAGGCGCTCAAGCACGAGCTCCTGCCGCTCGCCTCGATCATCACGCCGAACCTGCCGGAGGCCGCCGTGCTGCTGGGCGAGGCGCCGGCCACGGAGCGGCGGCAGATGCCCGGCGTGGCGGCTCGGCTGCAGGGCCTGGGGGTCATGAACGTGCTCCTGAAGGGCGGCCATCTCGAGGGCGGCGAGAGCGCCGACCTCCTGCTGCACGGCGGCGAGCTGCTCTGGCAGCGGGGCCCGCGCATCGCGACCAGGAACACCCACGGGACCGGCTGCACGCTCTCGGCCGCGGTGGCCGCCGGCCTCGCCAGAGGGCTGTCCCTGGCGGACGCCGTCGGGCGGGCCAAGGCCTATATCGTGGGCGCCATCGAGGCTGCCGACCGCCTGGACATCGGCCACGGCCACGGGCCGGTGCACCACTTCTTCGCGACGTGGCCGAACGGGGGATCGGAATCATGAACGCAACCCGCCGCAACGCGCTCCTGGCCGGCGCCGGCCTGATCGCGGCACCCGCCACGCTCCGTGCCGAGACGACCCATCGCTGGCGCATGGTGACCTCCTGGCCGCGCGACCTGCCGGGGCCCGGCATGACCGCGACCCGGCTGGCCCGGCGGATCGAGGCCCTGAGCGGCGGGCGGATCGAGGTCCAGCTCTTCGCCGCCGGGGAGATCGTGCCGGCCTTCGAGGTGCTGGACGCGGTGAGCGAAGGGGTGGCCGAGCTGGCGCACACCGCCGCCGTCTTCTGGGCCGGCAAGATGCCGGTCTCGCAGCTTTTCCTGGCGGTGCCGTTCGGCCTGACGCCGCTCGAGCACATCGCCTGGATCGAGCACGGCGGCGGCCAGGCGCTGTGGAACGAGCTCTACGGCGATTTCGGCGTCGTCCCGTTCATGGCCGGCAATACCGGCATGTCGATGGGCGGCTGGTTCCGCCGCGAGGTCCACACGGTCGCCGACCTGCAGGGCCTGCGCTTTCGGATGCCGGGCCTGGGCGGCGATCTCTACCGGCCCTTCGGCATCGTCCAGGTGTCGCTGCCGCCGGGCGAGACCCTGCCGGCCCTGCAGAGCGGCGCTGTCGACGCCGCCGAGTTCGCCGGGCCGTTCAGCGACCTCGCCCTGGGCTTCTACCAGGCGGCACCCTTCTACTACGGGCCGGGTCTGCACGAGCCCAACGGCACCGGCGAGTGCATCGTCAACCGCGCGATCTTCGAGGGTCTGCCGTCGGAGCTGAAGGCCGTCGTCGCGGAGGCCTGCCGGGCGGAAAACGCCTTCGCGCTCGCGGAATCGGAACGGATGAACGCCGAGGCGCTGCGATCGCTGGTGGCGGACCACGGCGTGCAGCTCCGGGTCTTCCCGGAGGAGATCACCGCGGCGCTCAGGGCGGAGGCACCGGCGGTGCTCGCCCAGTTCGCCGAGAAAGGCGGGATCGACAAGCGCATCCACGACAGCTACGTGGCGATGCTCGACCTGCTCAGGCCGTGGTCGCGGGAATCCATGGCGGCCTATCTCGCCGCACGGGCCACGGCCTGACCGCGATGGCGACCGGGGCGATCCCGAACCGGGCGAGGGCCGCGCCGCGCCGGCCTGTGCCGGCGCTGTCGCTCGCCGGTGTCCGGCCGCTGGTCACGCTCCTCGGCCTGCTGGCGGCCTGGCAGCTGGTCGTGGTGCTCTCGGGCGTGCCGCCCTTCATCCTGCCCGGGCCCTTGGCGGTGCTGGCGACGCTGGTCGACCGCTGGCCCTTGATCCTCGGGCATGCCTGGATCACCGCGGCCGAGATCCTCATGGGCTTTGCCCTCGGGGCGCTGCTCGGCACGGCCTCGGGCCTCCTGCTCGCCAGCTTCGCCACCGCGCGGCGCTGGCTCCTGCCGGTCTTCGTCGTCAGCCAGGCGCTGCCGGTCTTCGCCCTGGCACCCTTGCTCGTCCTCTGGCTGGGCTACGGCATGGCCTCCAAGGTCGCGATGGCGGTCTTGATCATCTATTTCCCGATCACCGCCGCCTTCTACGACGGGCTCAAGCGCGCCGACCCGGAGATGCTGGACCTGGTACGCCTCCTCGGCGCCAGCCGCTTCGACATGATCCGGCTGATCCGCCTTCCGGCCGCCTTGCCCTCGCTCGCCTCGGGGCTCCGGGTGGCGGCGTCGGTGGCGCCGATCGGGGCGGTGGTCGGCGAGTGGGTCGGCTCGTCGGGCGGCCTCGGCTACCTCATGCTGCACGCCAATGCGCGGATGCAGGTGGACCTGATGTTCGCGGCCCTCCTCGTCCTCGCCGCCATGGCGCTGGCCCTCTACCTCGCCGTTGACCGGCTCGGCCGCCGCCTGGCGCCCTGGCAGGCCGAGACCAACACCCAACGATGACATGTGGAGAACCGCCCCGATGCTGCGCCTCGCCGCCATCACCCTGACGCTGCTCATCGCGCTGCCCGCGAGCGCGCAGGATCGGCTCACCGTGCTGCTCGACTGGTTCGTCAACCCGGACCACGCGCCGCTGATCATCGCCCAGGAGCGGGGAATCTTCGCGGCGCACGGGCTCGACGTCGAGCTGATCGCCCCGGCCGATCCCAATGACCCGCCCAAGCTCGTCGCGGCGGGGCAGGCGGAGATCGCGGTCAGCTACCAGCCGCAGCTCCACCTCCAGGTGGCCGAGGGCCTGCCGCTCAGGCGGATCGGCACGCTGGTGGCGACGCCGTTGAACAGCCTGGTCGTGCTCGCCGACGGGCCGATCGAGGGGATCGCCGACCTCGCGGGCAAGAAGGTGGGTTTCTCGGTCGGCGGCTTCGAGGACGCGGTCCTCGGCGCCATGCTGGCGCAGCACGGTCTCGGCCTCGATGCGGTCGAGCTGGTGAACGTCAACTTCGCGCTCTCGCCGGCGCTGGTCACTGGCCAGGTCGACGCCGTGATCGGCGCGTTCCGCAACTTCGAGCTCAACCAGATGGACATCATCGCGCGTCCGGGCCGCGCCTTCTTTCCGGAGGAGGAGGGGGTGCCGGCCTATGACGAGCTGATCTACGTGGCGCACGTGGACTCGCTCGGCGATCCACGGCTGCAGCGCTTCTTGGAGGCCGTGGAGGCGGCGACCCACTGGCTGAAGAACCATCCCGAGGAGGCCTGGGCGATCTTCGCGGCCTACGATGCCGAGCTCGACGACGAGCTCAACCGACGGGCCTGGGCCGACACCCTGCCGCGCCTGGCGCTGAGCCCGGCCGCCCTCGACCACCGGCGCTACGCGCGGTTCGCCGCGTTCCTGGTCGAGCGGGGGCTGATCGAGAAGGCGCTGCCGGTAGGCCACTACGCGGTCGACCTCTTCGCCGGCGACTGAACGGCGGCCGGCCTCCGGAGCGGCAGGCCGGTGGCGAGGCCGCGACGGCGAGGGGTGTCGACGGGACGCTCGGCCCGGGCCAGGCGGACGGCGAGGAGGAACACGAGGCCTTCGCCGAGGAGGGTGACCAGCCGCATCAGCGCCGCGACGATGATCAGGGCGTCGGGTTCGAGAAAGACGCCGCCGAGCACCGCGAAGGATCCTTCGCGCACCCCGATCCCGCCGGGGGCGCCCGGAACCACGAAGCCGATGACCCAGCTGATCAGGAACGCGGCGGCGAGAATCGGCAGCTCACGAGCGATCGCGTGGCCGGTCACCAGGCCGTGGAGCGCCCAGACCATCAGCGACATGCCGACGAAGAAGACGAGATAGCAGAGCGCCGCCGGCAGCAGGGCGGCGGGGTTCGGCGGCGTCAGGCGGGCGAGTGGCGCCAGGAGACGAGACGGCATCCGGGCGCGCAGGCCCACCAGGAGCAGAGCCGAGACCGAGGCAGCCGCGACGAGCAGCACGAGATGCCACGGCCAATCACCCTGGGCCTCGAGCATCTCCAGCTTGCCGGACCCCAGCAGCAGCAGCATCGCCAGCCCGCAAGGCAGCAGGATCTGCAGGGCGATCTCGAGCAGGCTGGCCGCGGCGATGCCTCCCTGTGGCCAGCCGAACCGTCTGCCGATCAGCTGCCGGCCCGCGAAATGCAGGACGTTGCCCGGCAGGTACTTGGCCATGTTGGCCTTGCCCCAGACCGCGAGGCCCTCCTTCACTGTTGCGGCGCGATGGCCGGACGCATGGACCAGCTGCACGAAGCCGACCGTCAGGCCCGCCAACAGTGCGGCGTAGAGCACCGACCAGACGGCCACCGATGCGACCAGCCGGTCGATCGACAGCGCGACCAACAGGTCGGCGTCGACCTGGAGCAGGCTCCTTGCGAAAAAAACCACGCAAACAAGGGTCAGCACGATGCCCAAGGGGCGTGCGACAGGGAAACCGGGCAAGCGGTTGGTTCCTGCGGGGCTGCAAGAGTGGGCCGCCGCGCGCGTCCCTCAAGACATGCAGCGCGGTACGTATGATCGACTATATTGATGACTTAATGTCGGTCAACCACAATATTTGGTAGAGGCCTGTTCGAGCGCGAAAATCTGCTCGATCCCCGACGACGCCCCTGCCGACGGCGCCCGCTCAGCGGCCGCCGGAGACGTCGAAGATCGTGCCGGTGACGTAGGCGGCCTCGTCGGAGAGGAGCCAGAGCACCGCCTGGGCGACCTCCATCGCGGTCCCGCCCCGGCCGATCGGCACGGCGCCGCCGAACTGGCGGATGCGGTCGGGCACGCCGGTGTCGTCCTGGATGTCGGTGTCGATCAGCCCCGGCCGGAGCGCATTGACCCGGATGCCGTCATGCGCCACCTCGCGGCCGAGGCCCTGGGTCAGGACGTCGATTCCGCCCTTGGCGGCGCCATAGGGGATGAAGCCGCCGGCGCCGAACAGGGTCGCGGCCTTGGACGAGATGTTGACGATCGCCCCACCCTTGCCGCCGCGCGACACGGCCATGCGGCGCACCGCCTCCCGATTGCAGACCAGGTGGGCGGTGAGGTCGATCTCGACGATCCGGCGGATCTCCGCGACCGGGATCTCGGCCAAGGGCGCGGTCCGGTTGATCACGCCCGCATTGCTGACAAAGGCGGTGACCGGGCCGAGCGCCGCCTCGGCCTCGTCGAACATCCGCACCACGGCCTCGTCGTCGGCGATGTCGGCCTGGATGGTCACCGCCCGGCGGCCAGCCTGCTCGACCTCATTCGCCACGGCCAGTGCCGCGTCCTCCCGTCCGGCATAGTTGATCGCGACGTCGTAGCCGCGCGTGGCCGCGAGCCGGCAGCACGCCGCCCCGATGCCGCGGCTGCCGCCGGTGACGAGCATGACCGGTGTCATCCTGCCTTCCCCATGTCCCCGAATCGTGTTGGTCGCCGCCGCCCGGCCGTGCCGCTCAGCCGCGGCCGTAGCTGTCGTCGAAGCGGACGATGTCATTCTCGTCCAGCCGCTCGCCGGTCTGCACCTCGATGAAGACGACGGTGGCCGCGCCGCGGTTCTCGATCCGGTGCTTGATGCCCAGCGGCAGGTAGACGTGACTGTCGGGGCCGAGCTCGAGGATCTCCTCGCCCCGCGTCACGTGCGCGGTGCCGGCAACGATCACCCAGTGCTCGGCGCGGTGGTGATGCAGCTGCAGCGACAGGCGGCCGCCGGGCTCGACGGTGATCCGCTTGACGCAGAAGCCCGGGCCCACGTCGAGGACCTCCCAGCGCCCCCAGGGGCGATCGTCGGCCTCGCCGCGGGTGTAGAGCACCTCGCCCATCGTTCTCGTCCCTCGTGTTGTCGTGGCCGTCAGCCGGCCGAGGCCGTCGCGGCCGGTGCCATGCCGTTCGGCCGGTTGCCGCTTGCCCCATCGCCGTTGCGGTCGGCGGTGAGACCGGCACGCGCGTAGCCGACCACCGTCACCTCGGTCATCACCATCCCCGAGCGCGATCCCAGGTCCTCGTTGCGCAAGGCCATGCGCTCCACGGTCAGGATCGGCTCGGCATTCTCGATGCGGTGCAGGAAGCGTCGCAGCCCGGCGAGGTCGATCACGCCGCGGAGCCGGACGGCGATCCGCATCACCGGCGGGTCCAGCACCGGCTCGAGCACCTGCGTGCTGTCGAGCCAGCCGCCGGCCTCCTGCAGGTACTCGGCCAGCCGGCCGGCGAGGGCCGCACCAGCGACACCCACCGTCTCGCCCGCCATCAGCCGCGGATCGAGCTCGGTCGCACGCTCGAGGCGCCGGAGCTCCGCCAGCACCTGCTCGCGCGTCACGAGGCGCTGCTCCAGGCGGTCGATATGCGCCTCGAGCTCCGCCAGGTTCGCGGCGTGGCGCTCGGCCAGGCGGACCGGCACGACGACCAGCAGCGCGCTGGCGACGAGCGGCAGCAGCAGGAGTCCGACCGCCAGCGCCCGCCGGCTCCGCGGGGCGAGGCTGCCCATCATGGCTCGAGCCCGATCGTCGGCCGCACGTCGGCCTGCAGCGAGAACCGGTCGACCTCGATGAGCTCGCCCGTCTCGCGCGGCATCGACAGCCGCTCGCTCGAGGCGGAGAGCCCGGCCGCATGGAACGCCGGATGGCTTTCGAGGAGCGACGGCAGCTGCGCCGCGTCGCTGCCGTAGCCGGTCACCTGCAGCCGCCCGTCGGCCAGGGTCAGGGTCTCGAGCCAGGCGGTGTCGGGCAGGAGTCGGCTGAGGGTCTCGATGGTCAGCACTGCCGAGGGCCGCGCCAGATGGCGCTCGAGGACCGCCCGGCCTTCACTTTCCAGCCCCTCGATCCGCTCCCTGAGGCTCGGCAGGTCCACGAGGCGCTGCTCAAGTAGGGCGGCATAGTTGCGGCGCTGGTCGAGGGCCGCTTCGCGTGCCCGGGCGTCGAAGAACGCGAAGACGCCGGCGGCGAGCGCGGCGAAGACGAAGAGGCCGGCGGTGACCGGCACGAAGCGGGGCAGGTGGCGACGGTGGCCGGCGTGCGCCAGGTCGTGGGTCGGCGGCGCCATGCCGTCGCCATCGCCGAGGTCGACGACGTCCGGCACCAGGCCGAGCTGCTCGAGGGTCTCGGCGGCTCGGCCGACGGTACGGCGCGGGGCGACCGCCAGGGTGACCTCGAGCATGCCGTCGGCGGCGGTGGTGACGGCCAAGGTGTCGAAGACCGCGGTCTCGGCGGTCCAGGGCGTCAGCCCGTCCAGCCGGTTGGCGACGATCTGCCGCAGCTCCTTCCTGGCCGCCCTGGGCAACCGGTCGAAGGCCTCGAGCCCCAGCTCGGGGGCCAGGCGCAGCACCAGCGGCAGCCCGCTCTGCCGGACCTGCTCGGCCAGAAGGTCGGCGTTCCGGTCGAAGCCCCGCTCGCCCGTGGGACAGTCGATGACACCGAGCTCCTCGATACGGCGACGACCGACGGCGGCGAGCTCGATGGTGCTGCCGTCGTAGAGGGCGACGATGAACGCGTCGCGCGGCAGGCCGCGGCCACGGACGGGCAGCAGCTGCGCCAGCTCGCCGGCCCACCAGGCGAAGAATCCCTCGCCGCCGTGCGCCTGCCGGCTCGCGGCTCCGAACAGCGCCTCGCTCATCGGCCGGGTGCTCATCTGCTGCTCCTCATCGACCGGGCCACGGCGCCGCGGCATCGGTGCGCGGGGCCGGCAGGATGGTCGAGCGGTTTTCCAGGACGGCGTAGCGTGCGTTGCCGAGCGGCGGGTCGATCCAGATCACCGTTTGTTGCCTGAAGCTGGGTCCATCGTCGTGCACGAGCTCGATCTCGATGGTGTAGAGCCCGGCCGGATCGGCGACGAAGGCGCTCGCCGGGGCGCTCTCCTCGCTATCCTGTAACGGTTGCTCGCCCGGATCGAAAGAGCTTTCCCCGCCGGCCATGCCCAGCCCCAGGCCGCGTGCCCGGTCGAGCGCCGCACGCGCCAGCGGCGAGGACGGCTCGACCGTGGGTTCCTCCTGGCCGTGATGGACGCTGACCGCCGGAGCCAGGACCGCGAGCAGGGCCTGGTCGACACCCCTGACCGAGCGCAGCTCCGCCAGGAAGCGGAACGGCCCGTCGCGCGGTCGCGCGATCCCGCCGTCGCCGGCATAGTCGGCGGCCTCGGCCCCGGCGAGGCGCCGCTCGCGGTCCGGGTCGCGCCAGTCGAGCAGCGCGTGGGCCACCGCCAGGGCCGCTTGCCCATCGCGCCCCAGCGCCTCGGCCGCGACCGCCGCCAATGCCTCGATCAGCTCGTCGCTCGCCGCGTTGAGGTCGATCTTGCCGCTCTCCGCCGTGGCCGTCGCGGTGAGCGTCGCCGTGCCCTGGCGCCAGGCGAGCCTGCCGTCGGTCGGCATCCGGCCACGCCAGAGGGCCGCGGCGGCGATCTCGAGGGCGCTCGCCATGGTCGCCCGGACCTCGATGCCCCTGACGGCGTTGCGACTCGCATAGGCGGAATCGCGGCCGAGGGTGGTCAGCGTCACGGCGAGGGCACTCATGGCGACCAGGAACCAGAGCACGGTCACGAGGGCGATGCCGGCCTCGCCGGCGGCCGATCGCCGGGATGCTGCGCGGCTCACGGTGCGGCGCATGCGGGCCCGCCCTCCGGCGTCGGGCAGAGGCTGCCGAGCGTCTGGCGGATCGGCACGATCAGCGGCGGCAGGTCGAGGCGCCGGTGCGCGAGCTCCAGCCGGACGGCGCGCGGCAGGGTCGGCTGGTCCTGCCACGTGTCGTGCCACGTCGCCGTGGCCGCACCCGGCTTGCGGCCGAAATAGACGAGGCGGAGCCCGGTCACGCCACTTGCGAGCCGGCGTCGTTGCGCACGCTCGGTCTGCTGCAGCGGCGCGAAGCCGGGCTCGTCGGCGGCAAGCTCGGCCCGGGCGAGGACAAGCTCCCCCGCCTCGTCGAGACCCAGCTCCATGGCGACCAAGGGCTCGCCCGGTGCTACCGGCAGCGCAAGGCTCAGGAAGCGCACCCGCTCGGGCGTGCCGTCGAAGGCGGCGACCTGCCGTCCGGCCGGGCCGGTCTCGACCGCCACCGCATCGCCGAGGCGCGTCTGCAGCAGGTCGACCACCCGCGAGACCTCGGCCATCGCCGCGGTCTCGGCGGCCAGCCGGTCGCCGGTGCCGCGCAGGAGCCGTGCGCCGCCCGCCAGGAGGCCCATGATCAAGGCCAGGACGACGAGGGCCACGATCATCTCGACCAGCGTGAAGCCGCGCTCGCCGGGCGGTGGCGGCAGGAGGGCATCGCCGCCCGAACCGGGCGCGGCTCGGGTCGCGACCTCGGCACGGCTCACGGCACCACCCGGGCGACCGCCCCTTCGAGCACGAAGCTGCGGCCGTCGCCGTCGACCGCCTGCACGCTCAGCCAGTCGAGATCACCGGCGAAGCCACCGGCCACCGCGACCACGCCTTCGGGCGTCGCAGCACCGGCGAGCTCGCGCCGCTCGACGGCGACGGCGACGCCGGGCGGCCAAGTGTAGCCGGCGGCACTGCCGGCCTCGAGCCGCTCGGCGTTGAACGCGGTCTCGGCGGCGAGCGCCAGGCCGAGGCGCGCCTCGCGGCCGCGATACTGGACCAGCGTGTCGCCGGCGAGGCGAAAGAGGGTGACCAGCACGACCCCCAGCACCGCCAGGGCGACGAGGGTCTCGAGCAGGGTGAAGCCGTGCTCGTGCGGGCGATCGGGCCGCACCCGGTCACCGGGCATGGATCGTGATCCCGCCGGTCAGCCAGTCGACCTCGAGATCGGCCGCGGCATCCTGGCCCTCGACGCGCCAGACCGCACCGTTGGCCATGCCGTTGGGGAAGAACACGATCTCGGCCGGCTGCGTCGTGGCCAACCCGAGCCCCGCCGGCAGCCCGGCGGCGAGCGCGCCGGCCGCGACCCGCTGCACCTCGCCCGTGCCGATCGCCGCTTCGCGCAGCCGGGCGAGGTCGGCTGCGATCGCCTGGAGCTGCCGCTCGAAGGTCGGCGGCCGCTCGCCAGCGAAGCGCGGCAGGGCGAACGCGGCGATCGCCGCCACGAGGACGAGGCAGACGAGCAGCTCGAGCAGGGTGAAGCCGGCCTCGCCCGCCGGGTGTGCCGGCAGGCTCTCAGGGGGCACCGCGACCGATCGGCGCGTTCTCGCCCGTGCCGCCCGGTCGGTTGTCCGCGCCGAGGGTGTAGAGGTCATAAGCGCCGTCCGCGCCGGGCATCCGGTAGACATAGGCGAACCCCCAGGGGTCGGCCGGGACCGTCGTGCCGTCGAGATAGGGGCCGTTCCAGCCGGTGGTGCCGGCGGGCTGGCGGACCAGGGCGGCCAGGCCCTCCTCGGTCGAGGGATAGCGGCCGACGTCGAGGCGATAGAGGTCGAGCGCCTGCTCGAAGGCGGCGAGCTGGATGCGCGCGGTGTCGCTCCTGGCCCCGCCGAGATAGCCGATCACCCGTGGTCCGGCGACCGCCGCCAGGAGGCCGAGAATGACCAGGACGACGAGCAGCTCGATCAGGGTGAAGCCGGCGTCGCGGCGGCGCCGCACACCGGCGGCCGGGCTGACGGAGAAGCGTCGCATCATTCCAGGATCGTCAGTTCGAGCTCGTGGCCGTCGCTGGCGAGAGCCAGCCGCCGCTCCTCGATCTCCTGGACCGTCCAGCCCTCGACCTCCTCGCCGACGACCACGCCGCGGACATTGAACCCGTCGCTGACAATGGCCCGCACGCGCCCGTCCTCGACGATGCTGCCGACGAAGCGGAACGACGGCGAGGCCGGCCCTGCCTCGGGCTCCGGCTCGGGCGCCCAGTCCGAGAAGGGCACGGCGGCGACCTCGACAGCCGGATCGGGGGGACGCCGGTTCGGGGCGAAGAGCGGGCGGGAGACCATCGCGTCGAGCGAGGCCTCGGGCGGCAGGATTCGCGCAGCGAGCATCACGACCGGGGCAGTCTCGCCCGGCGTCCCGGCTTCGGCGGCCCGGCCCGGGGCGACGGCCGGGCTGCCGACGCCCTCGGCCTGGGCCGGACGGCCGCCGACGGCGCCGGTCTCGACCGGGCCACCCTGGTCGAGCAACCAAGCCGCAGCGAGCCCGACGACGCCGAGCGCGACCACGAGTTTGGTTATTGGATGCCAGCTGCGCACCGGGACCTTGACGCAAAGACGATGAGCGGGCGCGAACGCGCCAACAGATCGATTGGCTATAGCCGATCCGGCCAGCCAAGCCAAGCGCCGTCGCCCGCTTGTGGCCGCCGGCTAGTATGCCAGCTCGTTGACGCTGAGCACGGCCGTGAGGATGGCGATCACGATGCCGCCCACCACCCCGCCGAGCGCGATCACCAGGACCGGCTCGAGAAGGGTGACGAAGCGCTGCATCCGGGTGGCGATCCGCTGCTCGAAGCGCTCTGCCACGTAGCGGGACAGGGGCTCCAGCCGACCGCTCTCCTCGGCGGTGCGCAGCAGCTTGAGGCCCATGGGCTGGAGGATTCGCTCCTCGGCCAGGGCGTCGGTCAGGCGCCGGCCCTGGCGGACGCTGGAGGCGGCCCTGCCCAGGGCCTCGCCGACGGCGAGGTTGCCCACCATCTCGCGCAGCATGAGCAGGGCCTGCGGCAGGTCGAGACCGCCCTTGAGCAGTGTGGCGAGGCCGCGCGCGATCTCGGCCGTCGCCCGCTCGCGCACAGCACCACCCAGCACCGGCACATGCAGGGCGAGGCGATGCCAGAGCAGCCGCAGCCGTGGCGCCTGTTGGGCGAGGAGGAGCAGCAGGAGCACCACCGCCAGCATCGTGGCGATCGCCGGACCCTCGACCCTGAGCCAGGCCGCGACGGCGAGGATGCCGCGGGTCGCGGCCGGCAGCCGGTCCTCGGCTCCGGCGAACACCGGCTCGAACTGCGGCACCACGTAGAGCAGCAGGACGGCGATCGCCCCGATCGCGGTGACGACCAGGATGGTCGGATAGACGAGGGCCGAGGTGAGCTGCCGGCGCAGCATCTCCTGGCGTTCGCGCAGGTCCGCGAGCTCGCCCAGCACCGGGCCGAGCCGGCCCGTGGCCTCGGCCGCCCGGACCATGCCCACATAGAGGCGGGAGAACAGTCTGGGCTCGGTGGCCAGTGCCTCGCTCAGCGCCGCGCCGCTGCGAACCTTGCCGAGCACCGTCGCGAAGATCCGTCGGAGGGCCCCATCGTCGAGCTCCTCGGCGACCAGGGCCAGGGCGCTCTCCAGCGTCTCGCCCGCCTCGAGCAGCGTGGCGAGCTCGCGGGTCGCGATGGTGAGCGCCGCCGCACGTCGCCCGCCGGCCACCCGGGCCGCCCCCGCCTCGGCGAGGATCGATGGCGCGCCGGTGGCCAGCCGGGCCTCGATCGGGATCAAGCCCTGGGTCTGCAGCCGCTGCAAGGCGCCGCGCTCGTCACCGGCCTCGATCTCGCCCGTGACCCGCTCACCCGCTGCGGTCAGCGCCCTGTAGGCGAACTGCGGCATCGCCGCCTACCACTCCTCCGTGACGCGGCAAACCTCCTCGAGCGTGGTCGTGCCGGCCAGCGCCTTCGTGAGCCCGTCCTGGAACATGCTGGTCATGCCGTGCGCCAGGGCATGCGCCTGGAGGGACTGGCTGGGCGCGCGCTCGCGAATCAGCTCGCGTAGCGGCTCGTCGATCTCGAGCATCTCGAAGATGCCGATCCGTCCGGTGAACCCGAGCTCGTTGCAGGCCCGGCAGCCGACCGGCCGGTGGAGCCGGAGCGGCGTCGGCAGCGCGATGCCCCGGGCCTCGAAGGCGTGCCGCTCGTCGACCGAGGGGACGTAGGCCGCCTTGCACTGGTCGCAGAGCACGCCGACCAGGCGCTGGCCGATGACACAGCGCAGCACCGAGGCCAGGAGATAGGGCTCGACCCCCATGTCGAGCAGCCGGGCGACGGCGCCGGCGGCGCTGTTGGTGTGCAGCGTGGTCAGCATCAGATGGCCGGTCAGCGCCGCATGGACGGCGATCTCGGCGGTCTCGGCGTCGCGCGTCTCGCCGACCATGACGACGTCGGGATCGTGGCGAACCACCGAGCGCAGGATGCGGGCGAAGCTGAGCTCGATCTCCGGCTTGACCTGAATCTGGGTCACGCCGGCGATCTGGTACTCGATCGGATCCTCGATCGAGATGATCTTGTCGGCCGCCGCGTCGAGCGTTCTGAGCGCCGCGTAGAGCGTTGTCGTCTTGCCGCTGCCGGTGGGCCCGGTCACCAGGATCATGCCGTGCGGCGCCTTGAGCTGCCGGCGCAGCGTCGCCTCGTTGGCCGTGTCGAGGCCCACCTGGTCGAGCTGCACCGAGCCCGCAGCCTGGTCGAGGAGGCGGATGACCAGGCTCTCGCCGTGGATCGTCGGCATGGTGGCGACGCGCAGGTCGATCGGCCGGTCGAGGAGCCGGAGCTGGCTGCGGCCGTCCTGCGGCAGCCGGCGCTCGGCGATATCCAGCTTCGCCAGGATCTTGATCCGCGAGACCACGGCAGCCGCGAGCTTGGCCGGCGGGGCGCCGATCTCCTTCAGTCGCCCGTGGATGCGGTAGCGGACCGAGAGCCGGTCGGGATAAGGCTCGATATGGATGTCGGAGGCGGCCATCCTGAGTGCGTCGGAGAGGAGCTGGTTGACCAGGCGGACGACCGGCGCCTCCTTCGCGAGGTCGATGAGCTGCTCGACATTGGCGGGATCGTCGAGGCCGGGCAGCGCCAGGTCGTCGACGATCTCCTGCAGCGCCCGGCTGCCGCTCTCGAACAGCCGCGCATAGGCCTCCTTCAGCTCCTCGACCGGCACCACGACGGGCACCACGTTGCGCTCGGCGGCGATCCGGACCGCCTTGATCGAGGCCTCGTCGGCGGGATCGGCCATGCCGAGCCAGAGCGTCGTCTCGTCGACGGCGAGCGGCAGCACCCAGGCCTGGCGGAGAAAGCGGACGCTGAAGCTCTCGCCCATGACCGGCGCTTCGGGCATCTCGGCCGCACCCGCCCGCTCGAGCCCGTAGCGCTCGACCATCAGCGCCGCCCAGTCGTAGCCGGCGAGCAGGTCGAGATCGGCGAGCACGACGGGCAGCGGCTGGCGGGTCGCGGCGGCCCGGGCGAGGGCCTGCTCCACCGCGGCGGGCTCGAGCAGGCCGCGCTCGATCAGGATCGCGAGGCCCGGGTGGCTCGCCGTCGCCTGCGCCGGGTCGGCCCGGCGCTGCTCACGTCGCGACCGCTGCGGGCGGAAGAGTTGCAGCATCGCTGGTTCCGGTCAGCTTTCGTCCAGACGGTAGAAAGCCTGGGCGTTCTCCACCCAGAAATAGCGCAACTCCTCCTCCGACGCACCCGCCAAGGCGTCGTCGAGGATCGCCACCCATTGCGGCAGGCCGCCTGCCAGGGTCAGCACCGGCCAGTCGCTGCCGAAGACGAGGCGGTCGAAGCCGAACGTGTCGACGACGTGGTCGATATAGGGCCGCAGATCGGCCGGCTGCCAGCTGGCGTGGTCGGCTTCGGTGATCAGGCCCGAGAGCTTGCACATGACGTTGGGCACGGCGGCGAGCTCGGCGATCCGGGTCCGCCAGGGCTCGAGTCCGCGCGTCCGGATGGGCGGCTTGGCGATATGGTCGAGCATGAAGGTGACGTTGGGCAGGCGGCGGACCAGATCGACGATGGCCCCCAGCTGGTGGTGATAGATGCAGATCTCGAAATGCAGGTTGTAGCGCGGCAGCAGGTTGAGCCCGGCGATGAAGGCGTCGTTCAGCACCGCCTGGATGTCCGGCTCGCCCTGCAACAGGCGGCGAATGCCGCGCAGCAGCCGGTGTCGGGCGAGGGCGTCGAGGTCCGCCGCCACCGCCTCGCCTTTCTCGAGCGGCGCGTGCGCCACCATGGCCTTGAGCCGGGGCTCGGTGGCGGCGAGCTCGACGACCATCGCCGCCTCGTCGAGATGCCGGCCGGCGGCCACGTCGCACTCGAGAAAGACCATGGCCTCGACCGCCACCTCGCCCCGTGCCGCGTCGTAGTCGGCGACGAGATGCGGCTTGTCGAGCGCCGGCGCGTCGGCCCCCCAGCGCAGCGGAATGCGCGCCGGGTCCCAGAGATGGACGTGGCTGTCGACGATCGGAAAGGCCGGCATGACAAGTCGCCCGCGCTGAGGTTGACGGCTCGATCGCTCGCTCGAGGCCGCTGTGCTGACCGGACGAGCATAGCCAGCTGGCCGCCCTTGACCAGGAGGCTTTCGCCGCCGCGGCGGGCGGCGGGCCCGTCAGAGCGGCCCGGCCCAGGCCTTGGTCGTCCGGCGGTCCGCCGCCGCCGCATAACCGGCGGGCGAAAGGTAGCTGCAGCCACCCACGGCCAGGGCGTGCGCCGGCAGGGCGGCCAGGACGACGATCGCCCCCGCGGCCTCCAGCCGCGCGGCGATGCCTGGCCGGTCGCCGGCGACCTCGAGCGCGAAGGGCAGGAGCGTCGCGCGGATCGGCCGGCCTTCGGCGCGGCTGATCGCGGCCAGCATCGTCGCCGCCGGCGTGCCGGGCCGAAAGACGGCGGTGACGCGATCGCGCTCCCGCGCCGCCTCGCGGCTCACCCCGACCGTGGCGGCCACTGTCGCCACGACGGCGACGAAGGCGGCGGCGACCACCAGGAGATGACGCATCAGCGGGTCCCCGCTTGACGCGACCGGGCCCGATGCCTAGGCCGATGCGCGGTGGCCGGGACGGTGCCGCGCCGCCGGCGCACGGGCGACGACAGGGGGCAGCGCAGATGACGGGACGATTGGCCGGCAAGACGGCACTGATCACGGCGGCGGGGCAGGGCATCGGCCGCGCCTCGGCCGAGCTGTTCCGGCGCGAGGGTGCCAAGGTGATCGCGACCGACCGCGACCCGGGCCTGCTCGCCGGGCTCGAGGGCTGCACGACGCGGGCGCTGGACGTGACCGACCAGGCGGCGATCGCGGCGCTGGCCGCGGAACTGGGCGCCGTCGACGTCCTCTTCAACTGCGCCGGCTACGTCCACAACGGCACCATCCTCGAGTGTGACGAGGCCGCCTGGGCCTTCTCCAACGACCTCAACGTCACCGCGATGTACCGCATGTGCAAGGCCTTCCTGCCGGCGATGCTGGACGATGGCGGCGGCTCGATCGTCAACATGGCGTCGGTCGCCGGCAGCGTGAAGGGGGTCATCAATCGCTTCGTCTACGGCACCACCAAAGCGGCGGTGATCGGCCTGACCAAGTCGATCGCCGCCGATTTCGTCACCCGGGGGGTGCGCTGCAACGCCATCTGCCCGGGCACCGTGGAGACACCGTCGCTCGAGCAGCGGCTGAGAGCGCAGGGCGACTACGAGAAGGCCAGGGCCGCCTTCATCGCCCGCCAGCCGATGGGCCGGCTCGGCAAGCCCGATGAAATCGCCCAGCTGGCGCTCTATCTGGGCAGTGACGAGAGCGCCTACACCACCGGGCAGGTGCACATCATCGACGGCGGCATGGTCATGTGACCGCGCTTCGGCGCGGCGACCGCCCCGGATCCTGGAGAAGGAAGTGGCGACCATGAACGGTGCCGATCTCGGCATCCCCAGCATCTACGGCGAGGCCTGGCGGCTGCTCGGCGCCGACCCGGGCAAGTTCGCGGCTTTGAGCGCCATCGGCCTCGCCCCCTCCTGGATCGCCAGCCTGATCAGTGGCTCGCTCATGATCTCGCTGATCGTTCTCGTGGTCAGCCTGCCGGTGGTGGCGCTGGCGAACGGGGCGCTGGTGGTGCTCGTGACCGCCCTGCGCAACCGCAGCACCATGTCGCTGAAGGACCTGCTCTCGGGCCCGCGCGACGGCTTCGTCCGCCTCACCTTGGCCTATGTCCTCCTCAGCCTGATCCTGGGCGTGGGCTTCGTGCTGCTCCTGGTTCCGGGGCTCGTGGCGCTGACCTTCATCTGGGTGGCCTGGCCGCTGGTCGTCCTGGAGGAGGCCAACGGGGTCGCCGCGATCAAGCGGAGCGTCGCCATCGTCGATGGCTACAAGCTGAAGATTACCGGCATCGTGCTGGTGCTGATCGCCATCTATGTCGGCCTCGGAGTGGTCCAGGTCGCGATCGCCGAAATGCTCGGCGCCTTCATCGGCCTGGCGTTTGGGGCGTTGATCGGTATCGCGGTCAACGCCCTGGCCCTGACCCTCGTCACGCTCAGCTATCACCGCTTCAAGGATGCGGCGACGGCACCGGTGCCGGTGGCCTGACCGCCCGGCACAGTCATCGTCTTGGCGATTTCTCGACCGGCGTTAACGGAATCTTCGCTGCTTCGCGGTCATGATCTGTGGCGACACCAGCGCCGCCAGTGGAACGCCGATGCAGCCACCACCGATGATCCCGCGCTCGAGATGGCAGCCGGCCACGTTCGCCGAGCGCGGTGTGACCGTGCCCTTCACGACGCCGGCGGTTGCGATGGCCCGGCTGCGGCCGACCGACGCGGGCGGCGTCGAGCTGGTCGTCGCCAACCCCTCGGGTGCCGACGGCTGCTACGTGTTCCCGCTGCGCGCGGTGTCGGATTTCACCACCCTCTCGATGCACGATCGCCTGCTGCTGGAGCTGCTGCTCGAGCTGCCGGCGATCACGCCGTCGGACATCCGCCGCGCCGCGCGCCGGGTGGCGGCGACCGGCGCCGCCGGTCGGCCCGCCGCCAAGTCGGCCAAGGCCGCGGCGATCCGCGAGGAGCAGGAGCAGCTTCTGACCAATCTGCTCCTGATCACCCAGCTCTTGCGCCAGGCCGGCTTCGCCGAGGTCGACTGGCGCCGCCTCGACCTCGGCCGGCGGGAGACCCGGGCCACGACGCGTCGCTATCTCACCCGCTACGAGAGCGAGCTCGGCATGAAGCCCGATGCCATGCTGGCCGCGGTCGAGGAGCTCTGTCCGCTGATCGCTCCCATCGGCGTCGCGGGCGGGGCGTTCCAGGCGGCTCACGACGCGACGATCGAGCGCCTGACGCAGCTCGCGCTCAGCCTGCGCGCCTGGGCCAGGGGCGAGGCCCTGGACCAGGCCAAGGGGGTCGAGCTGATCGCCCGCTGTGCCGAGTTCACCACCGAACGGGCACGCACGGCGCTCGGCCGGTGCCGGGCGCGCACCGCCGACATGGTGGCCCTGCTGCGGAGCTGGCGGGCCAGGGAAAAGTCCCTGCTCGCCGATCTCGCGCGGCCGGACTGGCTGCTCGACGGCTGGGCGGAGATCGCCGCCCTCTGGGAAGCCGCGGCCATGGACGAGCGCGAGGCGCAGCGCGCGGTGCTCGCCCGGATCGAGACCCTGGTCCCGGTTCTGCCGAAGGAGGCGCTGGACGGCACCGCCGCGGAGGCGCTGCCGCAGCGCCAGCTGAGCCAGCGCCGCTGGGTCCGCCTCAACGAGGACTGGCGCTCGGGCTCGCTGCGGCTCGACGACGGTGCCCGGGTCGAGCAGGCCAAGGGGCTCGCCGCATGAGGCGCACCACCCGGAGCCACGATCGCGACCGCCGGCCCGGGGCGCGCCCCGGTCGGCCGGTGGCCGGCAATGCGGCAGGCCGACGGTGAGCGCGCCCGACGCCCCTGGACTGGCCGGCCTGTTCGGCGAGGTCACCGACAAGAAGCTGTTGCAGACCGTCGCGCTGATCGACCGGCTGCCGAAGCGGGGAGCGGTCGACGACCTCCTCGCACCGTTGCGGCCGCGGTTGCAGCGGCTGAAGCCGCCGCGGCCGCTGACCCTGCGGCGGATCCTGACGTTCCCGATGGAGGAGCTCCTGGTCCCGGCGGCCGACTGGCGGCCGGGCTCGCTGCGCTTGTCCCGCGACCTGCTCGGCGAC
>CAYWSB010000075.1:0-24369 GCA_964460465.1 uncultured Geminicoccaceae bacterium
CTCGGCTCGATCGAGATCAAGGCGATGACCAGGGCCGGCTACCCCAAGCCCTTCGCCGCGGCCCTGACCGTCGCCTCCTCGCTGATCGGCCCGATCATCCCGCCCTCGATCATCATGGTGCTCTACGGCTCGATCATGCAGGTCTCGATCGCCGCCATGTTCCTGGGCGGCATCGTCCCCGGCCTGCTGATGGTCCTCATGCTGATGGCCATGGTCTGGTGGATGGCCGATCGCCAGGGCTTCCCGCGCCGCACCGAGCCCCTGGCCCCGGGCGAGCTCGGCCGGGCCACCCGCAGCGCCATCCTCGCCCTGCTGATGCCCGCCATCATCCTGGGCGGCATCCTCTCCGGCGTCTTCACCGCCACCGAGGCCGCAGCGGTCGCCGTGGCCTATGCCTTCGTGATCGGCTTCGTGGTCAAGCGCACCCTCGATCTCCGGACCGTCCCGCCGATGCTGGTCCGGGTCGCCATCCTCACCTCGGTCGTCTTCATGGTCCTGGCGACGGCCAACATCCTCGCCTGGATCATCGGCCTCGAGCGCATCCCCGACGCCATCGCCCGGGGCCTCACCAGCATCACCGACGATCCCTACCTGCTCTTCCTGCTGGTCAACATCGTGCTCATCGTCGTCGGCATGTTCATGGACATCGGGGCCGCCGTCATCGTCCTCGCCCCGATCCTCGGGCCCACCATGATCGAGGCCGGGGTGCATCCGGTCCACTTCGGCATCGTCATGTCGATCAACCTCCTGGTCGGGCTGACGACCCCGCCGGTGGGACCCTGCCTCTTCGTCGCCGCCGGGATCACCGGGCTCAGGATCGAGCAGATCTCGGTCGCCATGCTGCCGTTCTACGCGCTGCAGGTGGCGTTCCTGCTCGCGATCACCTACTTCCCGATCCTGACACTCGGCCTGCCCCGCTATTTCGGCTATATTCAGTGACCGCCGATTCGCCCAACCCGATCAAGTCGCTGGCCAAGGTCCTGGCGATCCTCGAGTGCTTCTCGCGCGACGAGCGCGGCCTCGGCCTGGCCGAGATCGCCTCGCGCACCGGGCTGCCCAAGGCCACGACGCACCGCCTGCTGGCGGCGCTCAAGGGCATCGGCTTCATCGAGCAGCCGCACGAGGGCGACCACTACCGGCTCGGCATGAAGCTGTTCGAGCTCGGCAGCGTCGTGCTCGCGAACATGGAGCTGCCGCGCGAGGCGCAGCCCTTCGTCGACCGGCTGGCGGCGCTGACCGGGGCCACCGTCCATCTCTGCGTCTTCGACGGCGCTCAGGCCGTGCTCATCGACCGCCGGCGGGACGAGACCCGGACCCGCAACACCCTGACCCTGCTCGAGGGGGCACCCGTCCACTGCACCTCGGTCGGCAAGGCGATGCTCGCCTGGCAGCCCGAGCGGGTGGTCGAGCGCATCGTCCGGGCCGGGCTCACCGGCTTCACCGCCAACACCATCACCGACCCGGCACGGCTCCGGGCCGAGCTCGCCCTGATCCGCCAGCGCGGCTGGGCGGTCGACGACGCCGAGCACCAGCCGGGCCTGCGCTGCATCGCCGCCCCGGTCCGCAGCGCCACCGGCCAGGTCATCGCGGCCATCAGCATCTCCGGCCCGATGGAGCTCGTGGCGCCGCAGGAGGACGAGAGCAACGCCCGCCTCGTCCGTGGCATCGCGAGCGAGCTGTCGCGGCGCCTCGGCTTCGTCGCCGCCGAGGCGCCGGCCGCGGCCTGCTGACGCGCGGGCCCGGCGTTTCCGCATCGTGGGAAGCCGGCACCCGCCGCGGCGGTGCCGCCGGTCGTTCTGCTAACACTTTCGTGCGGCGGGCGCGACCGGAGGACGGGCGCGGCCCGCTGCTTCACCGGTTGGAGGGAAGGCATGACCACGGCCCCATGGTACGAGCGCACGCTGCGCTGGGCGCAGACCAATCTCACCGAGATCGATCCCGTCCGCTACGACGCGGACTGGTGGCGTGAGCAGTGGCGCCGGACCCGGGTGCAGGGGGCGATCATCAATGCCGGCGGGATCGTCGCCTACTATCCCTCCAGGTATCCGCTGCATCGTCGCGCCGCGCACCTGGGCGAGCGCGACCTCTATGGCGAGGTGGTGGCCGCGGCACGCGCGGCGGGGCTCGTGGTCGTGGCGCGGATGGACTCCAACCGGGTGGCCGAGGACTTCTACCGCGCCCATCCCGACTGGATCGCCTGCGACGCCGACGGCCGTCCCTACCGCCAGGGCGACAAGTACGTGACCTGCATCAACTCGCCCTACTACGGCGAGTTCCTGCCCGACCTGATGCGCGAGATCATCGAGCGCAGCCACCCGGACGGTTTCACCGACAACAGCTGGCCGGGGTTGCCGCGCACCCGCATCTGCCATTGCCGCCATTGCCGGGAGCGGTTCCTCGACCATGCCGGCCTCGACCTGCCGCGCAGCCCCGATTGGGACGACGAGGCCTATCGCCGCTGGATCGCCTGGAGCTACGGGCTGCGCAGCCGGCTCTTCGCCTTCAACAACGAGGTCACCACCGCGGCCGGCGGCGAGCATTGCCGCTGGGCCGGGATGATCAGTGGCGACGTCCTGAACAACGGCAATCGATTCATCGATCTGAAGGACATCCTGGAGCAGTCGGCGATCGTCATGCTGGACCACCAGCGGCGCACCCCGGTGCATGGCTTCGACCAGAACACCGAGGCCGGCAAGCGGCTGCACGAGCTCGCCGGCTGGGACAAGCGAATCCCGGAGAGCATGCCGCAATACCAGCTCGGCGCGCCGTCCTTCCGGCTCGCCTCCATGCCGCCGGCCGAGGTGCGGCTCTGGTCGTCGGCGGCGTTCGCCGGCGGCATCATGCCCTGGTGGCACCACATCGGCTCCTGCCACGACGACCGCCGGCAGTACCAGACGGCCGAGCCGATCTTCGCCTGGCATGCGGCCAACGAGGACATCCTCGTCGATCGCCGGCCGCTGGCCGATGTCGGTGTGGTGTGGTCGCAGGCCAATCACGACTTCTTCGGCCGGGACGCGGCGGCGGATCGCACCGAGGCGCCCTATCGCGGCGTGGTCAAGGCGCTCGACCGGGCCGGCCTCGCCGCGCTGCCGGTGCATGCCGACCGGCTGGGCGACGCCGCCGGCCGCTTCGACTGCCTGGTGCTGCCGAACATGGGTGCGATGAGCGAGGCCCAGGTGGCCGCCGTCCAGGCCTTCGTCGAGCAGGGCGGGTCGGTGATCGCCACCGGCGAGACCAGCCGGTGCGACGCGTGGGGCAACGACCGGGCCGCCCTGGCGCTCGGTGCGCTCTTCGGCGTCGGCCGGAAGTCCGGCAGCCACGGCGGCATCGGGGCACCCGACACGAACATCGAGACCCACGCCCGGCACTCCTACCTTCGCCTCCATCCGGAGCGGCGGGCGGCGGTCTACGGACCCCACGACCCGACGGCACCCGTGGCGGCGGATTCGCGCCATCCGATCCTTGCCGGGCTCGACGAGACCGACAGCCTGCCGTTCGGCGGCTTCCTGCCGGAGATGACCGTGGCCGAGGACGCCGCGGTCCTCGCCACGTTCATTCCCGACTTCCCGATCTTCCCGCCGGAGATGTCGTGGATGCGCACGCCGGTGACCGACCTGCCGGCGATCACGGTGCGCGAGGCCCCGTCGGGCGGCCGGCTGGTCTGGCTGGTGGCCGATCTCGACCGCTGCTTCGCCCGCGACGACTCGTTCGAGCACGGGCTGATCCTCGCCAATGCGGTGCGCTGGGCGCTGCGCGGCAGGCTGCGGCTCGAGGTGACCGGCGGGCAGGGCTTCGTTACCGGCAATCTCTACCGGCAGGTCGGGCGCCAAGTCCTGCACCTCAACAACCGCCTGATCACCTCGCCTGTGCCGGGCCGGCAGAGCGAGCTCGTGGCGCTGGGTCCCGTCACCGTGCGGCTGCGGCAAGACGACGGGGCGACGGCCCCGGCCGAGGTGGCCCTGCGGGTCGCGGGCGGCAAGGTGCGGACGAGGGTGGCCGACGGCGTGCTCGTCTTCGAGGTGCCGCGCGTGCTCGACCACGAGGTCGTGGTGATCGAGGGCGGCTGAGCGCCGCCCTCGGCGCTCAGCTTCCGGCGATGGCCGGCTCGGCCAGCGGGCTCGCCGCGCGCTCGATCGGGTTGGGGGCAGCGAAGTGGCAGGCGGCCAGCTGTCCCCGGCCGACGGCCGCCAGGGGCGGCCGCTCGCGGCGGCAGACCTCCTGCGCGATCGGGCAACGGGTGTGGAAGCTGCAGCCCGGCGGCACCGCCGTGGGGCTCGGCACGTCACCCTCGAGGATGATCCGGGTCGAGGCCCGGTCGGGGTCCGGCTGCGGGGCGGCCGAGAGCAGGGCCTGGGTGTAGGGGTGGTGGGGCCGGCCGTAGACCGCCTGCTTCGGCCCCATCTCGACGATCCGGCCGAGATACATGACCGCCACCCGGTCGGCGATGTGGCGGACGACGGCGAGGTCGTGCGCGATGAACAGGTAGGAGAAGCCCTTCTCGGCCTGGAGGTCCTGCATGAGATTGATGATCTGCGCCTGGACCGAGACGTCGAGGGCGGAGACCGGCTCGTCGGCGACGATGAAGCTGGGGTCGACCGAGATCGCCCGGGCGATGCCGATGCGCTGGCGCTGCCCGCCCGAGAACTGCCGCGGGTAGCGGTCCATCAGCTCCGGCGAGAGCCCCACCTGCTCCATCAGCGCCGCCACCCGCTGCCGCCGCTCGCGATTGGTGCGAACGAGGCCGAAGACCTCGAGCGGCTCGGCGATGATCTCGGCCACGCTGCGCCTGGGGCTCAGCGAGCCGTAGGGGTCCTGGAAGATCATCTGCAGCCGCCGGCGGACCAGCCGCATCTGGCCCGGTGGCAGGGCGGTCAGCTCCCGGCCCTCGAACCAGACCTTGCCGGCCGTGGGCTCGATCAGCCGGAGCAGCAGGCGGCCCAGGGTCGACTTGCCGCAGCCGGATTCGCCGACCAGCGCCAGGGTCTCGCCCTGCACGACCTCGAGCGAGACGCCGTCGACGGCACGGACCTGGTCCGGCCTTCGGCCGAACAGGAGGCCGCCGCCGTCGCCGAAGGTCTTCGAAAGCGCCTCGGTCCGCAGGATCGTCTCGCCCGTCCCGGCCGGACTCATGGCCGCGGCTCCGCCGCCGCCAGGCCGGCCGGCTCGGCCGACGCCCGTCCGGCGGTGACCCAGCAGGCCGCCTTCTGCCCGGCCGCGAAGGCGAACAGCGGCGGCAGCTCGCGGGCGCAGCGGTCGACACGCAGCGGGCAGCGGGCATAGAACCCGCAGCCCGCCTTGACCGTGCCCGCCATCGGCACCGACCCGGGGATCTGGTAGAGCCGCTTGCGCTCGTCGTCGAGCCTCGGGATCGACTGCAGCAGGCCCTGCGTGTAGGGGTGGCGCGGGGTCCTGAAGATGGCGCGCACGTCGGCCTCCTCGACCACCCGGCCGGCATACATGACGATGACCCGCTCGCAGACTTCGGCGATGATCCCGAGATCGTGCGAGATCAGCAGCACCGCGGTGTTCAGCGTCCGGCGGATCTTCTTCAAAAGCTCGAGGACCTGCGCCTGGATGGTGACGTCGAGGGCGGTCGTCGGCTCGTCGGCGATCACCAGCTTGGGGTTGCAGGCGACCGCCATGGCGATCATCACCCGCTGCCGCATGCCGCCGGAGAACTGGTGCGGATAGGCGCCGAGCCGGTCCGCCGGGTTGGGGATGCCGACGAGCCGGAGCATGTCGATCGCCTTCTGCCGGCGCGCGTCGCGGCTCAGCCGCTCGTGCAGCATGATCGCCTCGGCGATCTGGTCGCCGATGGTCATCACCGGGTTCAAGGAGCTCATCGGCTCCTGGAAGATCATGGCGATGTCGCGGCCGCGAATGTCCGGCATCACCGCTTCCGGCAGGTCGAGTAGATTCTGCCCGTTGAGCTCGATCCGCCCGCTCACCACCCGGCCCGGCGGATCGGGAATGAGGCGAAGGATGGCGAGCGAGGTCACCGACTTGCCGGAGCCGGATTCGCCGACGATGCCGACCGATTCGCCGGCATCGACCGTGAAGCCGACCCCCTCGACGACGCGCACGGCGTTGCGCCTGGGACCGAACTCGACCGACAGGTCCGCGACCTTCAGGAGGGGTGGTGCGGTCACTCCTGGGTCTCCGGGTCGAGCACGTCGCGCACCGCGTCGCCGAAGAGATTGAACGACAGGACCACGAGGGTGATGGCGAAGCCGGCCCCGATGATCGGCCAGGGCGACCCGAAGAGGTTGTCGAGCCCGCCGCGGATGATGTTGCCCCAGCTCGGATTGGGCGCCTGGGTGCCGAGGCCGAGGAAGCTGAGTGCCGCCTCGAGGCGGATCGCCGAGGCGACCCAGAGCGTCATCAGCACGACGATGGGGGCGGCGATGTTGGGCACCACGTGGCGGAAGATGATGACGGGGGTTCGGACGCCGACGGCGACCGCCGCCTCGACGTAGGGCTCCTGCTTGACGGCCAGCGTCGAGGCGCGGGCGACGCGGGCGAAGCCCGGCACGAAGGCGATGGTGATGACGACGATGATGTTCCAAAAGCCGCCGCCCAGCACGGCGGCGATCATGATCGCCAGAAGGAGCTCGGGGAAGGCCAGGAGCAGGTCGATGACGCGCGAGATCACCCGATCGACCACGCCGCCGAAATAGCCGGCGACGACCCCGAGGAACGTGCCGATGACGGCGGCGAAGGCGGGCGACAGAAGGCCGAAGAGCAGCGAGTTGCGGGTGCCGTAGATCATCCGCGAGAGCACGTCGCGGCCGAACTGGTCGGTACCCAGCCAATGCTCCCAGGAGGGCAGGCGGTTGATCTTGATCAGGCTCTGCGTCAAGGGGTCGTAGGGTGCGATGACGGGTGCGAACAGGGCGACCAGGACGAAGACGACGATGACGGCCAGCGCGAACAGCGTGCCGACACGGCCGAGCACGATGCGCCGGAGATTGTCGGCCAGGCGGCGGTCGGGGGCGATCTCGGCAGTGGGCTCGCTGGCGATGCTGCTCATCACTTCACCCGGATGCGCGGATCGACGACGATGTAGATCAGGTCCATGAGCAGGTTGATCAGCACCACGAACATGGCGAACACGATGACCCCGCCCTGCACGACCGGGTAGTCGCGCTCGGCGATCGCACTGATCAGCATCTTGCCCACGCCCGGCCGATTGAAGACGAGCTCGATCGCCACCGAGCCCGAGAGCGTGGCGAGCGTGCTGAGCCCGAGACCGGTGGTGATCGGCAAGAGCGCGTTCCTGAGACCGTGACGGTAGACCACCCGGGCGTGCCGCGCCCCCTTGGCGCGCGCGGTCCGCACATAGTCCTTGCCGAACACCTCGAGCAGCGAGGTGCGGGTGAGCCGGGCGATGAAGGCCGACTTGACGAAGGCGAGCGTCAGCGCCGGCAGGAACACGTGGTACATCCGGGTGGCGAAGTCGCTGCCGCCGCCACCGCTGATCGGGAACCAGCCCAGATTCAGCGAGAAGACGATGAGCAGGATCGCACCCAGATAGAAATCGGGCACCGCATAGCCCATGAGCGCCCAACCGCGCACCGCCGAGTCCGGGACCTTATTGCGGTTGGTGGCGGCCCAGACACCGAGCGGGATGCCGGCGAGGATGCCGAAGACCATGGCGGTGATGGTGAGCTCGATCGTGTAGGGCAGATTGAGGGCGATCATCTGCAGGACCGGCGTGTTCGTCATCAGCGACCGGCCGAAGTCGAGCGTGACCACGTTCCAGAGGAAGTTCAGGTACTGCTGCCAGAGCGGCAGGTCGAGGCCGAGCCGGGCGCGGAAATTGGCCAGCTGGTCCGCAGTCGCGTACTCGCCCAGCATCGCCACCGCCGGATCGCCCGGCAGGATGCGCATGGCGATGAAGACGAGCGTCAGCACCAGGACGATGGTCGGGATGGTGTCGAACAGCCTGACCAGGAGATAGCGCGTCACGGCCGGTCCCCCCTCGAGCCTGGCTCCGGCCGCAACTGAAGACCGGCCGCCCGGGCAGCGTCAACCATGAAGTGCCGTGTAGTAGGGCTCGTTGGCGAGCGTCTCGTCGAGGCCCGGCGAGAGGAGCTGGCGGCCGTCGCGGGTGGCGCTGACGAAGAACTGCAGGTGGAAGGACGAGTCCGTGTAGTCGCCGAGGATCACGGCCACGTGGCCGCCGCCGGCGGCGACCATCGGGGTCGAGCGCCAGCGCTCGGCCTGGTTGACGTGGCGGTAGTGCAGGACCGGCGGCTGGTCGAACGTGCCCGCCACGCTCACCTCGAGGTCGGCACCCGCCGCGAAGCGCCGCGGCGCCTCGACCGGCAGGCGCTCGCCGCGCACCGGCTGTCTCGCGCGGAGCGCGGCGACGGCGCCGGCCACGGCCGGCGTCTCCTGCACCGTCTCGTGCTTCCTGGCGCCGCGGCAGGCCTCGAGATCGAGAATCTCCGAGCGGATGTCGGCGAGCCTGGCGTGCCAGGAGCCCCTGAGCCAGGATTGCGGGCCGTAGGTCAGGTCGTCCTGGTAGACGCCGGCCGACAGGCTCGCGATCGCCTCCCACGCGGCGACCGATCGCTTCGTGTGGTCGATGGCGGGCTCGATCAGCCAGGTGACGTCGGTGGCGACGAAGAGCTCGGCCCAGACGGCGGCGCGGTAGCGCGCGGCGAAGAACCGGGCGATGCCGGCCTGGATCTGCGCGTCGATCAGCAGCCGCTGGGCGGCCGGGCGACCGACATCGTGGCAGCTTCTGGCCTCGGCCACCGCGCGCTCGACCCCGGCGGCGAGGCCGTCGAGCCAGTCGGCGACGTCGAGCGGCGTGTAGCGGTGCGACGGCCGGCCGGCGAGCAGCAGCTCGGCGTACTCGCGCGGGTTGGCGAAGAGCTCGCCGTCGAAGGTGGGCACGTTGCCGAACCGGCAGGGCCCCTCCATGTCGAAGGCGTAGGCCCGCCCGGTGCCGCCGGTGACCAGGTTGAGGTTGGTGTAGATCTCGGGCCAGTAGTGGTTGTTCGAGGCCGAAGGGCCGTGGGTCAGCGTGACGAGCGGCAGCACCCGGCTGGCCAGCGCGATGGCCTGCTCGCAGGGCTCCGCCGCGTCGCCGCAATCGGTTACGAGCTCGCGCAGCCAGCTCTCGCGCGGCGCATCGGGATTGTAGAGCAGCCGCCCCCACACCCGGTACTGGTAGGTGTATTTCTGCCAGTCCCAGCGCGGCACCAGATCCTGGCGGGCGTAGTTGAAGCGGCCGCCGGGCAGGCCCGTGCCCATTCTGCCCTTGAAGCTCAGGGGCTCGCACCACTCGACCCCGTCCGAGCCCGCGTACATCGAGCTCCTGCCGTAGCCGGCGGCGAGGACGGGGTCGGCCCAGAGCAGGACCCGCTGCGTGCCGGCCCAGATGCGATAGATGACCTTGTAGTCCTTGTCCCTGGTCAAGAGGTCGCCGTAGCTGTAGCGCAGGAACTTGCGATAGCCCTCGCTCATCTGCTCGCGCTGGCTGCGCGGCACCTCCGGCGGGTACTCCTTGTTGCGGATCGAGGACTGGTGGTAGGGCAGGCCCATGTGCTCGGCCAAGTACTTGGGCGAGCAGGTGAACGGCATGCCGGAGTTGCGGGCGAGCTCGATCTGGGTGTGATCGAGGCCCTTGCCGTGCATGTCGATCTCGATCGGCCGACCGACCGCCGCGATGCCGGCGAAGGCGTGCTCCCAGAAGCCGTAGTCGCCCTCGGCGATGCCGCCCTCGACATGGACGCGGAAGGTGACACCGGTGATCTCGGGCACCTCCGTCAGGAGCAGCGTCAGCGCGTCCCGGCAATAGGGGGCGAGATTGGCGTCGGAGATGCCCTCGAGCGCGTAGCTCGCCCGCGGCGCGTCGTCGAAGTCGTAGCGCTGGGTCCAGAGGGCGAGCTGGAACTCGAGGCCGCGGCGCGCGGTCTCGCGGGCGATGAACTTGAGCATCTCGAGATTGTCGTCGCGTTCCTCGTCGGGCAGTCCCACGACCCTCACCTGATGGCCCGGAACCTCCAGCAGGAACGGATAGGGAAAGTAGAAGTAGACATCCGTGAGCCACGGATTGTGATAGGGATAGTTGTAGCCCATGCCGAGCGTCAGCGCGAAACGGTTGAACCGGCAGGCCGCCAGCATGTCGAGATAGGCGCGCCATTGCCGCTTGTCGTGGAACCAGACCTTGTCTTCGGCCTCGCTGCAGAACAGCCGGGCCATGGAGCGGACCCGGGCGGTGGGCTGCTCGACCAGCGGCAGCCGGCCGAAGAGCTCGTCGCCCGTGGCGTGGCGCACCCGGTCGGCGAGCTCCGTCACGGCGTAGACGAGGCCGCGCGCGTCCCGGCCCCAGGCGACCAGCGCCCCGTCCCGCTCGAAGAGGGCGAGGCTCTCGGCCGCCGTGGGCAGGTCGACAGGCGCAGCGACCGACGCGCCGGGGTCGGCCACCGTGATGCGGAACCCGTCTGGACCGAGCGCGACGCCACGGGCGTCCAAGGCGCGCCGCAACTCGCCCATGGCCCACTCGACCGCGGGGTGGCCTTTTCCCCGCGGCCCGGTGAGGGTGACGGTGGCAGGTGGCGGCATGAGAAATCTCCGGGAACATGATGACGACGACGATGCCGAACGGCGCGGCCTTGGGCTGCGCCGCGGCTAGGATCGGGGGCGTTCCGGAGCCGTGACCCCGGAACGCCTCGTCGAGGGCTGACCGTGCCGCCTGTTGCCGGCGGCTTCCATCCGACGCAGACCGTCAGCCGATAACGGTGTGCGTCAGATCCCAGTTGGCGTAGCCGGAGATGACGTCGAAGCCGACGTCGACATTCGCGGCACGCACCACCATGAAGCCGTTGGTCACGAGCGGCAGCATCGGCGCGTCGCGCAGGAACTGCACCTCGATCTCCTGAACGAGCGCGATGCGCTTCGCGAGGTCGGGCTCGTTCATCGCCTTCTCGTAGAGCGCGTCGATGCCGTCGGTGACGACACCGTAGCGGCTGAAGTTGTGGCCGCCGCCGCCGCCCTCGATCACCGTGGCCCCGGAGGTCAGGTAGAGGAGGATCGGCTGGGTCGGCACCGGCGGGAAGGTCGAGGACATCTGCGAGATGGTGTTCGTCCCCATGGTCTGGTCGGCGTGGAACGCCGTGTGGTCCTTGATCTCCAGGTTCATGGTGATGCCGGCCTTGCGCAGCTGCTCCTGGATCATCAGCATCAGGGCCGAGTAGTCTTCGCGCTGCGAGGTGTAGGCGTTGAAGCTGAAGCCGTCCGGCAGGCCCGCCTCGGCGAGCAGTTCCTTGGCCCGCTCCGGGCTGTAGTCGTAGCGGACCTGCTCAGGGATCGTCTCGGCCGTGAAGCCGCCGATGTAGGAGGGCGGGTTGAGGCCCCAGGTGCGACCGCCGAACGGCGCCATGGCCTGGGTGATCTCGTCCCGATCGATGGCGTGGAACATGGCGCGCCGCACCAGCACGTTGTCGAACGGCGCTTGTGTCATGTTGAAGTGGATGGTGAAGAAGCTGCCCGGTGCGACCACGTCGAAATGCAGGTTCGGGTTGCGCTGCTGGATCGACGGCACCCAGCCCGGCGCCCGGACACCCTCGATCATGTGCACGTCGCCGGAGAGCAGGGCCAGCGTGCGGGCGGTGGTGTCGGCGATGTAGGTGAACTGGATGCGCGGCGTGCCCGGCTGCTCGCCCCAGAAATCGGGGTTGGCGACGACGGTGCAGCCGTCGGCGGGATCGGGGTGGACCTCCTCCAGCATGTAGGGGCCGGTGCCGATCGGGTTGCGCTCGAGCGCCTCGTCGCCGAGCTCCTCGTTCGCCCGCATCGAGATGATGGCGCAGGTGGTGTGGGTCTGCGTCGACCAGAGGAACAGCGGGTCGGGCTGGTGCAGGTGGAAGGTGACCTCGTAGGGGCCGTCGACCGTGACCTCGCGGATGTTGTCGTACATCGGGCGCCTGACGCCGATCCGGTCGGCATCGCGCACGCGATCGAAGGTGTGCTTCACGTCCTCGGCGGTGAACTCGCCGAAGCCCTTGTGGAACTGCACCCCCTGGCGCAGCTGGAAGGTCCACGTCATCGCATCCGCCGACCCCTGCCAAGCGGTGGCGAGGCCGGGGCGGAACTCGTCCATGGTATCGGGGAAGCGGCCGAGCGGGATCTGCACGAGCCGGTCGTGGATGTGCAGGATGGCCCAGTCGTCGACCCCCTGGATCGATTTCTGCGGATCGATCGTGCGCAGGCCCCTCGCACCCCAGCCCATCCGCAGGGTGTCGGTTCCCTGCGCTCGCGCCCGCCGCAGGGGCCCACCGATGACGCTGGTGCCGGCCACGGCGGCTGTCGCACTGGCCACGAAGTCACGTCGGCTGAACCGCATCGCTCTTTCCTCCCCGAGTTGGTCAAATGGCTTTCTGCTTGGCGTGTCGCCGGCGCCGGTGCTGCGCATCGCCGCTCAGGCCACCTTGAGGTCGCAGGGCAGCCGGCCGCCCAGTGCCGCCGTGAGCTCGCGCGCCGTACGGGTGACCAGGCGGCCGAGCGCATCGATCCTGCCATGGCGCAGGCGCCCGGCGAGGCCGGAGACGGAGATGGCGCAGACCGGCTCGGCCTGCTCGTTGTAGACCGCAGCCGCGACACAGCGCAGGCCGGCCCGGCACGCCTCGTCGTCGACGGCCCAGCCGCGCGTCCTGGTCTGCTCGAGATCCTGCGAGAGCCGGCCGTCGAGCACGCCGTGCGGCCCGACCGTCGGTTCGAGCAGGACCGCCACATCGTGATGGCCATGGGCGGCGAGGATCGCCATGCCCATGCCGGAGCCGGCGAGCGGCAGGCGACCGCCGACCCGGGCCGCGGCGCGCGCGATCTCCCGACCCTCGGCCTGCAGCAGCACGACGACCATGCCGTCGTCGACGACCCCCAGATTGGCTGTCTCCCGCGTCTGGTCGCGCAGGTGGCGCAGGTAGGGCACGGCGGACGCCGCGAAGGTGCGCTGGCGGACGAAGGCGGCGCCGACCGAGAAGGCCTGGCGACCGACATGCCAGCGGCCGTCCGAGGGATCGCACTGGGCGAAGCGGCGCTTCTCCAACGTCACGAGCAGCCGGTGCACGGTCGAGGGCGACAGCCCCGTCGCCTGCGCCAGATCGGTCAGTCGGTAGCCGTCGGCGCCCACGCCAAGCGTCTCGAGCAGGGTCAACGCGCGCTCGACCGATTGCACGCTGCCCGAACGCGCCTGGACCGCCGTTGCGGCGATAGCGGCGTTGCCATCCATGTCGAGCCCCCTGATCCGGCCCACTTAGTTCATGGCGATACGCTACCACCCGCGACCCTGCTGAAAAAATCGATTCTTTGGCGGCAATATGATAGGTTTCAGCAATCATGTTCCGCGTCACACTGGACCAGCTTCGGGCGTTCGAGCAGATCGTCGAGCTTGGCAGCTTCCATGCCGCCGGGCGCAAGCTCGGGCTGGCCCAGCCCTCGGTCTCGCAACGCATCCGCGAGCTCGAGGGGGCGATCGGCGCCCCGTTGTTCACCCGCCGGGGCCCCAAGATCAGCCTGACGATCGACGGCCGCGCCCTGCTCGACTACGCCCGCCGGATGCTGGCGGTGGAGTGCGAGCTCGCCGGCCGGTTCGAGAGCCGCGACCCGCTCCGGGGCATGCTGCGCTTCGGCGCCACCAACACGTTCGGCCTCGTCTGCCTGGTCGATCTTCTGCGGCGGCTCGAGGAGCGCTACGCCGAGCTCAAGATCTCGCTGATGATCGAGACGAGCAACATCGTCAACCGGATGCTCAACGAGCAGGCCCTGGACATCGCCGTCGTCTCCGAGCCCGACCTCGGACCGCACGTCACCCAGGTGGCGGTCGGCCGCAACGACCTCGTCTGGCTCGCCGGCAACCGCCTCAAGCTGCCGCTCGGCGAGGTCAGCCCCCAGCGCCTCGCCGCCGAGCACGTGATGGTGGTGCCGCCGCCGTCGCGCGTCCACCGGACGGTCATGGACTGGTTCGCCCAGGGCGGGGCCACACCTGCCCGGGTCAGCTACTGCAACAATCTCTCGGTCCTGCTCGTCGCCATCCTGGAGAGCGTGGTCGTGGGCGTCGCCCCCGCCCGGGTGGTGCATCGCGAGCTGGCGCAGGGCCTGATCCGCCGGCTGGACACCCGCCCGCCGCTGCCGTCGCACCGGGTCTTCGTCTGCTACCAGACGGCGACCTTCGGGCCGGGCATCGAGGCCGTGGTGGCGCTCACGCGCCAGCTGATCGCCGAGAAGGAGCTCTACGTCCCGGGCTGAGCGGCATCGAGCGGTGCGCGGCGCGGCTCCAGCGGCACGCCGGCCGGATTGAACGGATAGGTGACATAGGACCAGACCGTCGCATCCTCGAAGCCGGGCGGTGCGGCGTGGTCGAGGCGCCAGGCGGCGCAGGGCGCCGTCGGGGTCGAGAGGAGGTCGTGCCGCTCGAAGAATCGGAGCAAGGTCTCGCGGTGCACGAGGCGCTGGCGCAAGAGGCGGGTGTACGGGTCGGCGGCGGTGGCGCGGAAGGCCAGGATCGCGTCGAGCAGCGGCGCGTCGATCAGCTCCGGGGTGCGCTCGACGGCATCCGCCAGCCGGGCGCCGCAGCCGCCGATGAACTCGGCCACCAGGATCGGGGTCGGGTCGGGACAGACCTCGGCCACCGTCTCGATGGCCGGCCAGACGGCACCGAGCGCCCCGAGAGCCGCCTCGATCACTGTCGCGATCTCGGGGTCGACGCGCGCGTAGCCGAGGCTCGGCGCGAAGGCGACCCGCATCCGGCGCACCGCGGCGGTATCCGGCTCGGGCCCGAGCGGCGGCTGCAGCGAGGTCGGATCGCGGGCATCGGGTCCCGACACGATCCCGAGGACCAGGGCGGCATCGGCCACGCTCCGGGTCGGCGGGCCGGCATGGGCGAGCGTGCGGGTGGCGCTGGGCGGCCAGACCGGCACGCGGCCGAACCCCGGCTTGACGCCGACGAGGCCGGTGAAGGCTGCCGGCGTGCGGATCGACCCGCCGCCGTCCGCGCCCAGGGCGATCGGGGTCACGCCCGCCGCGACCGCGGCCGCGGCGCCGCCGGACGAGCCGCCGGGCGTGCGCGCGAGGTCCCAGGGATTCGCCGTGACGCCGTGCAGCAGGCTCCGCGTGAAGCCCCGATAGCCGAGCTCGGAGGTCGCGGCCTTGCCGATGACGATGGCCCCGGCGAGCCACGGCGGGCGCATCCTCGGTCGCCACCCGGCCCTTCAGCGTCAGCGAGCCGTACTCGGCCGGCAGGCCCGCCACGTCGATCAGGTCCTTGACCGAGACCGGCACGCCCGCCAGCGGCCCCACCGCCTCGTGGCGGCCGAGTGCGGCGTCGAGGGCGTCGGCCGCGGCCAGCGTCGTCGCCGCGGCCACGGGCGGCGCGCGCGTCATGGCTGGTGGTGCTCGAGAAGGTTTCGCCGTTGCCGCCAGTGGCACCATCAGCACGGGCGGCGGGCGGCCTGGCAGACGGCGGCGGCGGTGCTGCCGATGGGCAGGCTCTCGACCCGGCCATTGATCGCGGCCGGCGCCACCTCGGCCATGACCGGCAGATGCGGCAAGGTCTCGACGGCAGCGAGTGCTTCGGTCGCGGCTTCGGCGGCCGCGGCGTGGCGCGAAAAGTCGGTGGCGAGGAGCACATGGCAGCGCGTGCCGGCGCAGACGGCTTCGCGGGCTTCCCTGGTGGCTTCGGCCGTGGGCTCGATCCACGTCGGCAGCGGTGGCAGGCTGGTCTGGCGGATCACGGCTCGCGCCACCCTGCCGACAAAGAGGCTCCTCGCCCGGCTCTCGCTGCGCGAGCCGATGACCACGCGATCGGCACCGATGTCCTCGGCCGCAGCCAGGATCGCGCCGGCCGGGACGCCGGCGGGGCGCATCTGGACCTCGACCGCAAGGCCGCATCTCCGGAGTGGCTCGGCGCGGTCCTCGAGCCAGGCCAGAAGCTGGCCCCCTGATCGTCGCTGGCGGCCGAGATCACGCTCGATCCCAGCCACGGCCCCGAGGCCGCCCTGCGGGCGCTGCCTGCCGAGAGCAATCGCGGCTTCGGCGCACCGACGGCGGAGGATCTGGCCGAGATCGCGGCCAGGCTCGAGGCCCACGGCCTCGCCTTCGACCACGTTGGCAGCCGTCCCGAATGGGACCAGGCGGTCTATCTCGGCCGACGCGCGACGGCGTCGACGAGCTAGAGCTGTCGAGATCGAGCGGGCGGTCGCGGACGAAGCCGGTCGGCCGCCCGGCTCGTCTGGGAGGGGCGGGCAGGGGGGTCTCTCGCGACAAGGAAAAGCGACACAACATGGCCCGGTCGGCCGCGAGCACCCCGCAGCCGTCCCGCATTGACCCGGCAAGCGGCGTCGCCCGACGCGGTTGCTCCTTCTGACGGCCGGGCGGTCGCTCAGTCGGCGAGCTGGATCGTGTAGCTCTCGATCACCGGATTGGCGAGGAGCCTGTCGCACATCTCGCGCAGCCGGGTCTCGGCCGCGCCCCGGTCGGTCATCGCGAGGTCGAGCTCGATCAGCTTCTGCTTCCTCAGCCCCTCGACCTCGGCGAAGCCCAGGCCCTGGAGCGAGCGCTGGATGGCCTGCGCCTCGGGGTCGAGCACGCCGGGCCGGAACCCGATGGTGATCCTCGCCTTCATATGGGGGCCTTCATCTCGACGCCTTCATCGCCCGGCGCTACTGGATCGTCTCGGGCCCGCGCATGTCGCGGGGGCCCGCCTCGGGCAGGATGCCGAGCCGTCGGGCGATCTCCTGGTAGCCCTCCTCGACCTTGCCGAGGTCCTGGCGGAAGCGGTCCTTGTCGAGCCGCTCGTTGGTGGCGACGTCCCAGAGCCGGCAATTGTCCGGGCTGATCTCGTCGGCGAGGATGATGCGCATGTCCTCGTCCTCCCACAACCGCCCGAACTCCAGCTTGAAGTCCACCAGCTTGAGCCCGACGCCGAGGAACAGGCCGGAAAGGAAGTCGTTGACCCGAAGGGCCATGTTCATGATCTCGTCGATCTCCTGGTAGGACGCCCAGCCGAAGGCGGTGATGTGCTCCTCGGAGACCATCGGATCGCCCAGCTCGTCCGACTTCAGGTAGTACTCGACGATCGAGCGGGGCAGCATCGTGCCCTCCTCGATCCCCAGCCGCTTGGACAGCCCGCCCGCCGCGATGTTGCGGATCACCACCTCGATCGGGATGATCTCGACCTCGCGGATCAGCTGCTCGCGCATGTTGAGCCGCCGAACGAAGTGCGTCGGGATCCCGACGTCCTGCAACTTCAGCATCAGGTACTCGGAGATGCGGTTGTTGAGCACCCCCTTGCCGGTGATCACCGCGTGCTTCTTGTTGTTGAAGGCGGTGGCGTCATCCTTGAAATACTGGATAAGCGTGCCGGATTCCGGCCCTTCGAAGAGGATCTTGGCCTTGCCCTCGTAGATCTGCTTGCGCCGGGCCATGCTGTTCGCCTTGAGCATTAGGAACCGAAAGCGGCGCCCGGGGTCGGGCGCCGCCTCCTTCGGTCGTTGCCCCGTCTATAGCCGAGCCCGCCCGCCGCGACAACAAAACGGACGGGCGGGAATTTGGCCGCGGCGTCAGTTGGCGAGACGGGCGTCGATGTCGAGCATCGCCTTGGGCACCCACTGGCGGATCGAGTCGACGTCGTCGAGGGTCCGCAGCTCGGTATAGACGACCCGCTCGATCTCGTCCTCGCGCCCCGACCAGTGCTTGATCAGCGCGTCGGCCGAGTTGGCGCCCATGCTGCGCGGGTCGCGGAACACCGCCACCCCGATCTTGCCGCGCGCCACCATCTCGAGCTCGTCCGGCTGCCCGCCCATGCCGGTGACCAGCACCTGGTCGAGCTTGCCGTCGGCCTCCAGCGCCGACATGGTGCCCAACCCCATCACCGAGTTCATGGCGACGATCACCTCGACCTCGGGGTAGGCGATGAGCAGTCGCTCGGTCTCGGCATAGGCCACCTCGCGCTGGAAGTTGCCATAGGCCTCGTAGATCACGTCGGGCTCGATCCCGCCCGCGCGCATCCCGGCCAGAACCCCGGTGCCGCGATCATGGCTGATCTCGGAGGCCACCGGCCCCCACATCATGACGACCTTCGGGCTCGTGTTGCCCCGCTCCTTGAAGTGGTCGGCGATCCAGCCCCCGGTGGTCTCGCCCATCTGGAAGTGGTTGTAGACCGACCAGTTGAGCACCGCGTGCTCGAACGGGAACTGCTCGCCCTCCTTCGGCTCGTAGTCCACCATCAAGAGCTTGGTGCCGGTGTCGGCGACGGTGACCAGCCCCGCCGTGTTCTGCTCGAGCGAGGAGGGCCCGAAGAGCAGGTAGTCGAGGTTGAGGTTCGCCATGTTCTCGAGAATGTTCAGCATCTCGTCGTGGCGGTTCGAGGCCGAGGGAGCGGCCTGGAAGAGCTCGTGCTGGATGCCGGCGGCCTCCAGCGCCTCGCGAAAGCCGATCTCCAGCTGGCCGAAGAGGTCGGTGATGTCGTGCTGGTGCGAGACGAAGCCGATCCGGATCGGGTGGCTGTCGGCGAGCGCCGGGGCGGCGAGGCCCGCCATCGCCAGCATGGCGAGGCTCGTGCCGAGAAGCGTTCTGCGCTGCATGTGCTACTCCCTGTCGTTGTGTTGATTGCGCTCATCGCCGCCGGAGCTGGAGGGCGACGGCGGCGATGATCAGGAGCCCGAGAATGATCCGCTGGATGAAGAAGCCGGCCCCCGTCTGGATCAGGCCGTTCTCCAGCATCCCGATGAGATACACGCCGAGCACCGTGCCCACGATCGTGCTGCGGCCGCCGAAGAGGAAGGTGCCACCGAGGACCACGGCGGCGATGACGTGCAGCTCGAGGCCCTCGCCCATGGCCGCTGACGAGCTGGCCAGCCGACCCATGAGCACGAGCGCGGCGAGCCCGGCCAGCGCCCCCTGCAGCACGTAGGTGCTGGCGACCACGGCCTTGACGTTGATCCGCGTGGCCTCGGCGGCCTTCGGGTTGCTGCCGATGGCGGTGAGCCAGCGGCCGTAGGTGGTCCGGGCGAGCAGGAACCAGCCCATGGCCGCCACGGCCAGCGCGATCCAGACCGCCACGGGCAGTCCGAGGAAGAAGGCCCGGCCGATGCCGACGATGAGCTCCGGCATCGAGGAGACCATGTTGGCCCCCATGTAGTGCTGGGCGAAGCCGCGATAGGCGACGAACGTGCCGAGCGTGGCGAGCAGCGGCGGCACGCCGAGCACGGTGATGTTGAAGCCGTTGAAGGCGCCGAGCAGCGCGCCGAGCAGGATCGCCGCCGGGATGGCCAGCGGTGCCGGCAGCCAGCCCGACGCCATGGCGGTGCCCGTCAGGCAGGCGACCACGCCCACCATCGAGCCGGTCGAGATGTCGATCCCGCCGGTGTTCATGATCAGCGTCTGGCCCACGGCCAGGATCAGGAACACGGCGGCCGCGCGCATGATGGTGATCTGGTTCTGCGCGGTGTTGAAGGTCTCGCCGGTGATCAGCGAGATCACCGCATAGAGGATGACGATGGCGATCAGGGTGTTGAGGAAGGGCAGGCCGGTGAGCTTGTACCACGCGGCGGCGAGGCCGCCGCCACGGGCCTCGTCGCCGCGCTCGATGCTGGCACTCATGCCGCCACCTCGCGCTGCTCGTCGCCACCGATGTCGCCGACGATGAGCCGGACGACGTCGGTCTTGGTCACCTCGCCGGTCTTCACCACGCCCTGGACACGGCCCGAGCGCATCACCGCGATCCGGTCGGAGACCTGAAAGACGTGCTCGAGGTCGTGGCTGATCACCAGCATGGTCTGCCGCTGCGCGCGCAGCGTGCCGATCAGGCCGAGCACCTTCTTGACCTCCTCGACACCGAGGGCGGCGGTGGGCTCGTCGAGGATCAGCAGCGTGATGTCCGGCTTCCTGATCGCCCGGCCGATGGCCACCGCCTGGCGCTGGCCGCCCGAGAGCGTGCCCACCGGCCGGCGCGGGTCGGGGATGCGGATGCGCAGCCGGGCGAGCGTCGCCTCGGTCTCCTGCAGCATCCGCCGGTCGTCGGGGATCGAGAACCAGCCCCAGCTCGTCCGGGTCAGCTCGTCGCCGAGAAAGACGTTGCCCGGCACGTCGATGGAGTTGGCCAGCGCCAGGTCCTGGTAGACCACCTCGATCCCGAGCCGGCCGGCCTCGCGGGTCGACGGGATCTCGACCGGCTCGCCGCGCAGCCGGATCTCCCCGCCGTCCGGCGGCTGTACACCCGAGAGCGCCTTGACCAGCGTCGACTTGCCGGCGCCGTTGTCACCGACCAGAGCGAGGGTCTCGCCTTCGAGGATGGTGAGCGTCGCCCCGTTCAACGCGCGCACGCCACCGAACCGCTTCTCGAGGCCCATGACCTCAACAAGGGGCCGTTGTGTCTCGACCATGTTCGTGCCGCCGCCTCCCGGTCAAAGCCCCGATTGCGGCCGCGCCTCGTGTCGGGCGGGCCGGCTCCTTGTTGGCAGCGACTTAAGCCGGGCCGTTGCACGAAGGCAAGCCGACTGTGGCCATCCCGGCGACATTCGCCGACTCCTGCGGATCGACTATGGATTGCCTAGGGACGGGCAGGCCATGACTTGGCCGGTAGCGTGCCCCGGCGAGCCCACCAGCGCGGCCGGTCGGCGGCCCGCGGCAGCCGCCCGATGTCGCCCGCTTTGGCAATCACCGACGGGCCGGCTATGCTGCACCGGCCGCCAGGGTTCCTCCAGGAGCACCACGATGCCTGCCCGCCAGACCTCGTTTCTCTTCGATCTCGACGGGACGCTGGTCGACAGCGTCTACCATCACGTGCTGGCCTGGCACGAGGCGTTCCAGGAGGAGGGCATCGAGCTCGCCGTTTGGCGCATCCACCGCCGGATCGGCATGTCGGGCGGGCTGTTCACCAACATGTTCCTGCGCGAGACCGGGCTCACCATGGAGCCGGAGCGACTCGAGCGGCTGCGCCGGCTGCACGCCGCCGCCTACAACCGCCGCTCGGACAAGGTCCGCCCGCTGCCGGGGGCGGAACGCCTGCTCGCCTACCTGACCGATGCCGCGATCCCCTGGGCCGTCGCCACCAGCGGGCGGATCGAGACGGCCGGGCCGGTGCTCGACAGGCTGGGCGTCGACCGGGGCAAGGTGCCGGTCATCACCCGTGATCTGGTCGCCCACGCCAAGCCCGACCCGGATCTCTTCCTGGCCGCCGCGGAAGCGCTGGGCCAGCCGATCGAGAGCGCCTGCATCGTCGGCGACAGCGTCTGGGACATGCTGGCGGCACGACGCGCCGGCGGGCTCGGCGTCGGCCTGCTCTCCGGCGGCTACGGCGAGGACGAGCTGGTACGGGCCAGTGCCTATCGCGTCTACGCCGACCCCGCCGACCTGCTCACGCACATCGACGAGGTCGGCGGGCGACGCCGCGGCTGAGAAGTCGGTCGTGGGCCGCGCTCAGCGGTAGCGCAACGGCTCATCGGACGCGTCGAGTTCGCCCGCCACCGCGCCAAGAAGGCGCCGGTGCCAGTAGGGGCTGCCGCAGATCAGCACCTTGCCCGAGCCGTCATAGGTGCGCATCCAGCGGTGGCCCGAGAGATAGTGGCCGACGATGCTGGTGGCCGCCCGCCGCATCCGGTAGGCGAGGCCGTCCGTCCAGGCGATCACCAGACGGCCGTCGACCTTGACCTGCTCGCCGGCCACCGCGATCTCGCGCACCGGGCCGAAGGCATTGAGCGCCACCTGGCCCTCGCCGCTGACCTTGAGGCGGAAGTTGATCAGCCCGTCGCCGGCCCAAAGCGAGGTCAGCATCGGGTCGCGGTGGATGCCGATGCGGATCGACCCGTCCGAGGCCCAGTAGGCGCCGCGCTCCAGGATCCAGCTGCCGCCCTCGAGGTCGAAGATGTGGTAGCCGCCCATGCTCGGCCTGAGGTTCAGCTCGCCGGTGCCGGAAAAGCGCGGGCGGATCAGCGACTGCTGGCCGACCGCGCAGCGGATCGCCTCGCCGAGGCCGGGGAAGGGCGCCCTGAGCTCGATGGCGCCCTTGAGGTAGGCCAGCGCCTTGCGCTCGGTGCGCACGGTCTCGTCCGCCAGATGGAGGCGCAGGAACCGCATGCCCTCGAGCTCCACGACCTCGTAGGCGGCCATCAGCGCCTCCCCGCCTGGCCTGGCGACCGGCCGTCACGGCAGCAGGCCGTGCTCGCGGTAGGCCCGCTCGGCCCCCGGGTGAAGCGGCCCCGCCGCGAGCTCCGTCTTCGCCAGCGCCCGCAGATCGAGGTCGCGCAGTGTCGGATGCAGCGTGCGCAGCTCGTCGGCGGCCGCGAGCAGCCTGGAAGTCACGAGATGCACGACGTCCTCGCCGAGATCGGCCCGGGCGACGAGCACGGCATGGCTGCCCACGCTCGGCACGTCGGCGGTGAGCCCGTAGAGCGCGCCCGGAATCATCAGGCGCCGCAGATGCGGCTGCGCCTCGATCAGCCGGCCGATCACCGGCTCCGCAAGTGGCACGAGGACGGCGCCGCAGCGCTCGCGGACGGTGCGAACGAGGCCGGAGGGATGCCCCACCACCTCGGAGAAGGCCGCGATCTGGCCAGAGCAGAGCGCGTCCGGCAGGGCGCTCGTCCGCAGCTCCGAAGGCCGGCCCGGTCCGCTGCCGAGGCCGAGCGGCCCGGCCAGCGCCTCGAAGCTGCTGCGTGTCCCGGAGCCCGGATGGCCGGCATTGACGGACCTTCCGGCGAGGTCGGTGGGAGCTGCGATGCCCATCCGGCCGTCGGCGACCAGGGTCACGATCTCCGGGTGCAGCGGCATGACCGCCCGCAGCGGCGGCATCGGACCCGCCGTCCAGGCTGCCGCGCCGCGCGTTGCGCCGTGCAGCACGTCGCCCTGCAGGATCGCGAACTCGAGCTGCCCGTCGGCGAGCATCCGGGCATTGTAGACCGACCCGGGCGTGGCCTCGACCGAGCAGCGCAACCCGTGCGCCTCGCGCTCGAGATTGACGATGCGGCAGAGGCCGCGTCCGATGGGGTAGTAGACGCCGTCGGCGGCACCGGTGCCGATCGACACGAAGGTGTCGCTGAGCGCGCGAGCCGCCTGCGGCAGGGCCAGGGCGAGCAGGCCCAGGACGAGCGCCGGCAGCAGGCGGTGGCGCCGGGTCCGCTCAGCTCGCACGGTCGTCCTCCTGCATGACGATGTCGAAGATCAACTGGAAGGCATCGGCCGTGACGCCCAGCTCGCTGCGCAGCGGCCGGTCGAGGGCGAGCACGACGAAGATCATGACGCCCAGGAAGAGCGAGACGAGGCCGCCGAGCAGCAGGTGCCACCGAAACCGCATGGCCAGCATCCAGAGCATCATCACGGTGATCGCGGCACCGATGGCGACGACTTACCAGAGTACGCCCGGAATCCGGATATCGACGGCGGCAAGGCGCTGGTGGCGGGCCGAGAGCACCTCGCTGAAGCCGCGGAGCACCTCGCCGTGCAGCAGCTCGCGCGACCGGCTCTGCGGCTCTCAGCCGGCGAGGCGCTACTCGATGACCTGCAGCCGGTTGGAGCCGCCGTTGGGGATGAGGCCCTGGCGGTGGGCGGGGAAGTCCTCATGAATCACGTAGAGGGTGTAGTCGCGCAGCAGGTATTCGAGCTCGCTGCGGAGCGGCTCCGGGTAGCTGGAGAAGCTGCGGTAGAGCGAGGCGATCCCCGCAGCCTCGACATTGACGAGCTGCTTGACGCGCTCGGCGTTCTGGTTAGGCGGCGACCGAGAGCAGGCCCAGGAGCATCGCCTAGAACAGGCTGAAGCCGCCGCTGGCGTGGCCGACCACCTCGTTGACCCGCGGCTCGCCCCGGAGCCAGAGCGAGAGAAACGGCCGGACGACCAGCAGCCCGGCCCAGGTCACGGCGACGAAGAACAGCGCGCAGTACAAAAGGAGCTGCATCGCCGACAGACTCTGCAGCCAATCGATCAGCGATTCCGCCACCCGTCCGTCGCCACGAGCTGAACCTCCCCGACGTTCCCACCGCGAAAAGCTAGGCGCCGTGCGGACGCCGGCCAGACGTGGCGAGAAAAAGCGCCTGGCCGGTCCACCGATCAGTCCTTGCGCAGCCCGAGCCGGCGGAAATGGTTGGTGATCGGGTAGCGGCGGTCGCGGCCGAAGGCCTTGGCGGTGATCTTCACGCCCGGCGGCGCCTGCCGACGCTTGTACTCGGCAATATCGAGCAGGTTCGACACCTGCCGCACGGCCGGCTCGGGATGGCCCATGGCGACCAGCTCGGCGGCCGAGCGGTCGTCCTCGACGAGCCCCTTGAGGATCGCGTCGAGGACGGGGTAGGGCGGCAGGGAATCCTCGTCCGTCTGGTCCGCCCGAAGCTCCGCCGAGGGCGGCTTCTCGATCGTCCGCTGCGGCA
>CAYWSB010000076.1:0-24306 GCA_964460465.1 uncultured Geminicoccaceae bacterium
GGTCGGAGCCGGTGTCGGGCTCGGTGAAGACCGCGGTCGGGATGATCTCGCCCGACGCGATCCGCGGCAGGAAGCGCTGCTGCTGCTCGGCCGTGCCGCCGAGCTTGATCAGCTCGCCGGCGATCTCCGAGCGGGTCGGCAGGGAGCCCACGCCGATATAGCCGCGGCTCAATTCCTCGGTGACGACGCACATCGCCACCTTGCCCATGCCGAGGCCGCCATGCTCCTCGGGCAGGGTGAGCCCGAAGACGCCGAGCCCGGCCAGCTCCTCGATCAGCTCGAGCGGGATGAGCTCGTCGCGCTCGTGCCAGCCGTGCGCGAAGGGAATCACCTTGTCGTCGGCGAAGCGCTGGAACTGCTCGCGGATCATGTCCAGCGTCTCGTCGCCGAGCGCCCACTGGCCGAAGTCGCCCGCGGCGATGAGGGCGGCGATGCGCGCCCGGGTCACCGCGGTGTTGCCGTCACGGAGCAGCGCGCGGACCGCCGCGTCATCGGCGAAGGCCTGGATCGCGGCGTCGGCCAGATAGAGGTCGGCGGGGCGCAAGACCTCGACCTGGCTCATCGGGATGCCGCCCTGGATGCGGCCGAGATACTCGCCGAAGGCGGTCCGGAGCATCAGCCGCTCGAGCTCGCCGAAGCGTCCTTCGCCGTCGAGCCGCTCGGCCCAGCCGCGCATCTGGTGCAACGCCTGGCGGTAGACCTCGAGCCAGGCGAGGCCGTGCGCCGCGAACTGCTCTCGATCCAGTAGAGCCGCGTCGATGCGCCCGGCGGGGGCGACGACGCGCCGGACAGCGTCCTTGGCGGCGGCAAACAGGGTGTCGGTGGCCGCGAGGGCGGCCGCCGTGCTCGTCCAGAGGTCGCCCTCGGGGGCGCGCTCGATCGCTGACAGGGCCGTCGCCAAGGCTCAGTCCTCCACCGCTTCCTCGAAGGTCCGCATGCCGGGGCGCTTCGCACTCACCAGCACCGCCATGTTGCCCGGCTTGTGCTGGTTCTTCAGCATCAACTGGTGCGCCCGTGGGATGTCGGCCCAGCTGAAGACCTCGCTCATGCAGGGGTCGACCTGCCGGTTGACGACGAACTTGTTCGCCGCCGACGCCTGCTTGAGGTTGGCGAAGTGGCTGCCCTGCAGGCGCTTCTGGTGGCTCCAGAAGTAGCGCGCATCGACGGTGAGCTTGTAGCCCGTCGTGCCGGCGCAGATGACCACCATGCCGCCGCGCTTGCAGACCATGGCAGACACCGGAAAGGTCGCCGCGCCGGGATGCTCGAAGACGATGTCGGGGTCGTTGCGGGTGCCGGTGATGTCCCAGATCGCCTTGCCGAACTTGCGTGCCGCCTTGATCCAGGTGCCGTAGGCGGCGGCGTCGGCGGGGTCCGGCATCTCGCCCCAACAGTCGAAATCCTTGCGGTTGACCGCCCCCTTGGCCCCCAGCGACAGGACGAACTCGCGCTTGTCCTCGTCGGAGATGACGGCGATGGCGTTGGCCCCCGAGGCCGCGACCAGCTGGATGGCCATCGAGCCGAGCCCGCCCGCCCCGCCCCAGACCAGCACGTTGTCGCCGGGCTTGAGGGTATGCGGCTGATGCCCGAAGAGCATCCGGTAGGCGGTCGCCAGCACCAGCACGTAGCAGCCGGATTCCTCCCAGGTCAGGTGCCGCGGCCGCGGCATGAGCTGGCGCGACTGAACCTTGCAGAACTGGGCGAACGAGCCGTCATTGGTCTCGTAGCCCCAGATGCGCTGCGTCGGCGACAGCATGGGGTCGCCGCCGTTGCATTCCTCGTCCTCGCCGTCGTCCTGGTTGCAGTGGACGACGACCTCGTCGCCGACCTTCCAGCGGTTCACCTTGGCACCGACCGCCCAGACGATGCCGGCGGCATCCGAGCCCGCGACGTGGTAGGGCTTGTCGTGGGTGTCGAGGGGCGAGCGCGGCTGGCCGAGCATCGCCCACACGCCGTTGTAGTTGACGCCGGCGGCCATCACCAGGACCAGCACGTCCTCGTCGCCGATCGCCGGGGTCGGCACGATCTCCTCGCGCAGCGCCTGGATCGGCTCGCCGTGCCGCTCCCGCCTGATCGCCCAGGCGTACATGCTGGCCGGCACGTGGCCGAGCGGCGGGATCTCGCCCACCTCGTACAGATCCTTGAACGGGCCGCTGGCGGCGGTCTCGGGCTTGGCCGTGGCGGTGTCTTGCTTCATCGGGATGACCTGGGCTGAAGCCGTCATGGGGGCGGGACTCTCGCGCTTGGGTGATGGTGTTGCGGAGCGATGCCCTGCCGCATCGCCGCTAGCAGGGCCGGTGACGGGATCGAAGGGTCGGGCGACGGGCTGGTGCAGCGGCCGGCCGTGCGTGCCGTCGGCCAGAGACTCGAAGAACTCGACCGGCGAGAGGTCGACGCCCTCGCGCCGTGCGATCGCCAGCAGCTCCTCCTGGCGCCTGGCCGGGATCGCGCCGCGGCGCACCCAGCCGCTGACCGCGGTCTGCCAGATCCCCAGGAGCTCGGCGACCCGCTGCTGCGAGCCGAACTTCTTGATGATCGTCTCGACCCGGCTCTGCTGGCTGACCTGTTGCTGGGCAGTTCGTGGCATGGCGGCCCGCCGTCCTTGGTGTTGAACAGTTGCTGCAACGCCGAACAAGTGTTAGCCTGCGTGCTGCATCGCGGTAGGCTGGGGGTTGCGGGCGCCGCTGTCAACACCATAAATGCTTTGACGGCAGCGCAGCAAGAATGTTAGCGCTGGCCACACTCGGCTGCGCGCTGCCCGCTCGCCGACGAACGTGTTGAAACGACCCGAAGGAGGTGTTGGAATGAGCGACAGCGGCAAGGCCAACACTTTGCGTGATAAGCCCTGGCTGTTCCGCACCTATGCCGGGCACAGCTCGGCCGCGGCCTCCAACGCCCTCTTCCGCACCAACCTGGAGCGCGGCCAGACCGGGCTCTCGGTCGCCTTCGACCTGCCGACCCAGACCGGCTACGACAGCGACCATCCGCTGGCCAAGGGCGAGGTCGGCAAGGTCGGCGTGCCGGTCACCTCGCTCGACGACATGGAGGTCCTGTTCAAGGACATCCCGCTCGAGCGGATGAACACCTCGATGACGATCAACGCCACCGCCCCCTGGCTGCTCGCCCTCTACATCGCCGCGGCGGAGCGGCAGGGGGTCGACCGCAAGGTGCTGCAGGGCACGGTGCAGAACGACATCATCAAGGAGTACCTCTCCCGCGGCACCTACATCTTCCCGCCGGCCCCTTCGCTCCGCCTGATCGCCGACGTCGTCGCCTTCACCTATGTCGAGGTGCCGAAGTGGAACCCGACCAATGTCTGCTCCTACCACCTGCAGGAGGCGGGGGCGACGCCGGTCCAGGAGCTGGCCTACGCGCTGGCGACGGCGATCGCCGTGCTCGATGCCATCAAGGCCGGCGGCCAAGTGCCGGAGCCGGACTTCCCGACCGTGGTCGGCCGCATCTCCTTCTTCGTCAACGCCGGCATCAGGTTCGTCACCGAGCTCGCCAAGATGCGCGCCTTCGTCGACCTCTGGGACGCGATCACCCGCGACCGCTACGGCGTGGCGGACGAGAAGCTGCGCCGCTTCCGCTACGGCGTGCAGGTCAATTCATTGGGCCTCACCGAGCAGCAGCCCGAGAACAACGTCTACCGGATCCTGCTCGAGACCCTGGCGGTCACGCTCTCGCGCAAGGCGCGCGCCCGCGCCGTCCAGCTCCCCGCCTGGAACGAGGCGCTCGGGCTGCCGCGCCCGTGGGACCAGCAATGGTCGCTCAGGCTCCAGCAGATCCTGGCCCTGGAGACCGACCTTCTCGACTATCCCGACATCTTCGACGGCAGCCACGTGATGGACGCCAAGGTCGCCGAGCTGAAGGAGGAGGCGCTGGCCGAGCTCGCCCGGATCGACGCCATGGGCGGGGCGCTGGCCGCCGTCGATTCCGGCTACATGAAGAGCCGGCTGGTCGAGAGCAGTGCCATCCGCGTGCAGGCCATCGCCTCCGGTGCGCAGCAGGTCGTGGGGGTCAACTGCTACACCGACACCGCCCCCTCGCCGCTGACCACCGGCGAGGACGGCGGCTTCATGACCGTCGATCCCGCGGCCGAGGCGGAGCAGATCGAGCGGCTCCAGGCGCACCGGGCCGGGCGCGACGGTGACGCGGTTGCCAAGGCGCTGGCCGAGCTCGAAGCGGCCGCCCGGGAGGGCCGCAACGTCATGCCGGCCTCGATCGCCTGCGCCCATGCCGGCGTCACGACCGGCGAGTGGGCCGAGACGCTGCGCCGGGTGTTCGGCGAGTACCGCGCGCCCACCGGCATCGCCGGCGCCGACACCAAGGGCGACGACGACGCGTTCGCCCCGGTCCGCGCCGCCGTCGACGCGCACGCCGCCCGCACCGGCCGCAGGCTCAAGATTTTGGTCGGCAAGCCCGGCCTCGATGGCCACTCGAACGGCGCCGAGCAGATCGCCGTGGCGGCGCGCGATTCCGGCATGGAGGTGGTCTACGAGGGCATCCGTCTGTCGCCGGCGCGGATCGTCGGCACCGCCCTCGAGGAATCCTGCCACATCGTCGGCCTCTCGATCCTCTCGGGCTCGCACCTGCCGCTGGTCCAGGATGTCATGCAGCGAATGCGCCAGGCGGGCATCGGCGACATCCCCGTCGTCGTCGGCGGCATCATCCCGCCCGAGGACAAGCAGACGCTGCAGGCCATGGGGGTGGCCCGCGTCTACACGCCCAGGGACTTCGCCATCCACCAGATCATGGCGGACATCGTCGCGATCGTCGCGGCGGCGGAGGCCAGGGCCGCCTGACCCGGGCCCTGCCGCGGCCATGCATGGCCGAAACCGTGCGGCTCGGAGGAGCCCGTTGCCCACCCGCAGGACCATCGCGCGTGCAGCGGCTGAGCTCCACGACGAGGCCCTCAAGACCGGTCGGCACCGGCAGCCAGCCGGTCACGCCGCCTTCAGCACCGCCCGGAACCTGAGCCTGACATAGTCCGCGGTCCAGTTGCCGTCGGCGTCGCAGAGCGCCGGCGCCAGCAGCGCCACCACGCGCCGGGCCACGGCGGCCCGCTTGACCGCCGGGACGTGGCGCAGGAACGGGTCGCCGAACGTCTCGAGCCAACCCGCCATGCCGGTCCGCAGCGGCGTGGGCCGCGGGATCAGCTCGATCGTCTCGACCCTGAAGCCCTGCGCCGCGAGCCGGCGGCGATGCTCGGCCGGGCTCGGGAAGTACCACGGCCGCACCGCCAGCCCGTCGATCCCGACCTCGGCGAGGGCGGCGCGCAGGGCCGTGCAGATCGCCGCCACGTTGCCGATCCCGCCGAACTCGGCGACGAACCGGCCGCCGGGCCGGAGCGCCCGAACGACGCCGGCGATCACCTCGTCCGGCCGGGTCATCCAGTGCAGCGCTGCATTCGAGAACACGGCGTCGAACTCGGCCGCGAACGGCAACGCGTGGCCATCCGACAGCACGGTCTCGAGTCCCCTCGCCGCGGCCGCCGCGAGCAGGTCCGGCGAGGCGTCGCAGCCGACCACGTCGGCTCCCAGCGCCGCCACCTCCGCCGTCAGTGCCCCGTCGCCGCAGCCGAGGTCGAGGATGCGCTCGTCGGGCCGGGGTGCGAGCAGGTCGACCACCGGCCGGCCGAGCTCGGCCACGAACCCGGCGTGATGCCGATAGCCCGTGGCACTCCAAGATTGTCCGGCCGCCCGATCCGTCTGCATGACGGCGACAATGATCGCCCGGCCTCGCTCGCGCAAGCCCGCCCACTCAGCCGTGGATGATCAGGTCCGCGCCGCGCTCGCCGATCAGCACACAGGTCGCCATCGTGGCGCAGGTCACGATGCGCGGCATGATCGAGCCGTCGACGATCCTGAGCCCGTCGATCCCCTTGACCTTGAGATCGGGCCCGACCACCGCCGCGTCGTCCCGCCCCATGCGGGCAGTGCCCACCTGGTGGAAGAAGGTCGTGGCGCCGTTGCGCGCGAAGGCGGCCTTGGCGTCGGCATCGAGGTCCCGACCCGGCACCGCCTCGCGGGTGACGAAGGGTGCCATGGCGGGCGCGTTGCCGAGCGCCCGGCAGAGGTCGATGCCCGCCACGAGCGAGCCCACGTCGTCGGGATGCGAGAGGAAGTTGGCCGCGACGATCGGCTTGGACAAGGGATCGGCCGAGGCGAGCCGCACCTCGCCCCGGCTCTTCGGATCGACCAGCCCGGCGCAGATCGCCCAGGCCTGGGCGGGCGGCCCGAATTCGGCGGCGACCACGTCCGAGGCATAGGGCAGCTCGATCTGCACGATGTTCATGTCCGGCCGGTCGCGGCCGGGATCGGATTTCCAGAAACCCGATGCGTTGGCGCCGGAATTGCGATGCGCCATGGGCTCCGGGCTCTCCCAGATGCAGCCGCCGTGCAGGATGTGATCCTGGAAGTTGCGCCCCACCTCGGGTGCCTGCACGATCGAGGCGATGCCGTGCTCGGCGAGCCGGGACCGGTCGCCGATGCCGGCGAGCATGAGGATCTGCGGCGTGCGGATCGCCCCGGCCGAAAGCACCACCTCGCGCCCGGCCCTGAGCGTGAGCGGCGCACCGTCGCGCGCCGCCCGCACGCCGACCGCCCGGCCACCTTCGATCACGAGGCCGGTCACCTGCGTGTTGGTCAGCACGCTGAGGTTGGGGCGCTCGAGCACCGGGTAGAGATAGGCCTGCGCCATGTTCACCCGCCGACCGTCGCGGATGATCTGGTTCATCAGCGCGAAGCCGCCGATCGCCTCCTCGCGCGCGCCGTTGAGATCGTCGTGGACGAGCAGACCCAGGGTTTCGGCCGCCGCCAGCATGGCCGGGGCGATCGGCAGCGGGTCGGCCGCCAGCTGCACCCAGACCTTGCCGCCGGTGCCGCGGTAGGGCGACGCGGCTCCCTGCCAGTCTTCGACGCGCTTGAAGATCTCGAGTGCGGCGTCGTAGCCCCAGCCGGCGTCGCCCGTGAGCGACGCCCACTCGTCGAGGTCGGCGCGCGGCGGGCGGACCCAGATCGTGGCGTTGATCGACGAGCCGCCGCCGAGCACACGGCCCATGTGCGACGCGATCGCGCGGCCGTTCACCCCCTCGGTCGGCAGGGCGACGTCGCCCCAGTCGCGCTCGGTGCCGAGATTCATGAACCACTGCCCGGGATCGAGCACCGTCGGGGCCGTGTCCCAGTCGCCGGCCTCGAGCAGCGCCACCGCGAGCCCGGCCTCGGCCAGGCGGCCGGCCAGCGTGCAGCCGGAGGTGCCGCCGCCGCAGACGATGACGTCGAACATGTCCGGCAGGCTCGCCGCCCGGGCGTCCTGGTTGGCACGCGCCGCCTCGAGCGTATCGGCAAGTGCTCCCGCCGCCTGGAGCGAGACGCCAAGCGCCGCCGACCACATCAGGAACTGCCGCCGGCCGATCGTGCCGCGCAACAAGGCGGCATCGAGCTTGTCGAGCAGGACGGACCGGAAGCCCTCCGGCAACCCCGCATGTTTCATGACCGCCCCCGGCAGAAGTCGCATCGACGGGTCACCGAGGCCATGCTCACGAAGCCGAGCCGGCACCGTCCCGCCACGAACTATTGGGATGCCGCCGCGATCGACGCAAGCGCCGAAACGGGACGGATGCCGAGCGTCGCCCGGAGCGGCTAGCGCCGCTGCGCCAGCGCCCCGATCCTGAGCCTGAGCGCGTTGAGCTTGATGAAGCCTTCGGCGTCCTTCTGGTCGTAGACGGTGTCGGCCTCGAAGGTGGCGTAGTCCTCGCTGTAGAGGCTGACCGGGGACTTCCTGCCGACCACCGTGGCGCTGCCCTTGTAGAGCTTGAGCCGGACGGTGCCGGTGACGTGCTCCTGGCTCTGGTCGATCGCCGCCTGGAGCATGCGCCGCTCGGGACTGAACCAGTAGCCGTTGTAGATCAACTCGGCATAGCGCGGCATCAGCTCGTCCTTGAGATGCGCCGCCCCCCGATCGAGGGTGATGCTCTCGATGCCCCGATGGGCGGCGAGCAGGACGGTGCCACCCGGGGTCTCATAGACGCCCCTGGACTTCATGCCGACATAGCGGTTCTCGACGAGGTCCAGCCGGCCGATGCCGTTGGCCCCGGCGAGGTCGTTCAGGCGGCGCAGCAGGTTGGCGGGCGAGAGCGCCTCGCCGTCGACGGAGACCGCATCGCCGCGCTCGAAGCCGATCTCGACATAGGTGGGGCGCTCGGGGGCGAGCTCGGGGCTGACCGAGCGGGTGAACATCTCCTCGTCGGCCTCGAGCCACGGGTCCTCGAGGGCCAGGCCCTCGTAGGAGATGTGCAGCAGGTTGGCGTCGGTCGAGTAGGGCGGCGTGCCGCGCTTGCCGCGCGGGATCGGGATCTGCCGGCGCTCGGCATACTCGATCAGCTTGTCGCGGCTGTTGAGGTCCCAGAGGCGCCAGGGGGCGATCACCTTGATGCCGGGATCGAGGGCGTAGCAGCCGAGCTCGAAACGGACCTGGTCGTTGCCCTTGCCGGTAGCACCGTGGCTCACCGCATCGGCCCCGACCATGTGGGCGATCTCGATCAGCCGTTTCGCGATCAGGGGCCGGGCGATCGAGGTGCCGAGCAGGTAGGTGCCCTCGTAGAGGGTGTTGGCGCGGAACATCGGGAAGACGAAGTCCCTGACGAACTCCTCCTGGAGGTCCTCGATGTAGATCTCCTTGACCCCCATCATCTCGGCCTTGGCCCGGGCCGGCTCGAGCTCCTCGCCCTGGCCGAGATCGGCCGTGAAGGTCACCACCTCGCAGCCATAGCTGTCCTGCAGCCAGCGCAGGATGACGGAGGTGTCGAGGCCGCCGGAATAGGCGAGCACCACCTTCTTCGGAGTGCCGGTCATGGCTTGGAATCGCCGGTCATGCAGAGTCCTCGGTGAGCCGCGCCCGGAACCGGGCGCGGGCGGATGATCAGGCGCTGGTGTCGACGGTCTTGCCGCGGCCGTCGCCGGTGTCGTTCGCGGGCTCGGGCTCGGGCGCCGGCCGCGGTGCCGCCTTGGTGACGCCGACCATGGCCGGGCGGAGCAGCCGGTCGGCGATCACCCAGCCGGCCTGCATGACGTCGGCGACGTGGCCGGGCGGCAGGTCGGCCGTCGGCACCTCGAACATCGCCTGGTGCCGGTTGTGGTCGAACTTTTCGCCGCGCTCCGGGGCCACCTTCTTCACCCCGTGCTTGTCGAAGGCGCCAAGCAGCGTCCGTTCGGTGAGCTCCACCCCCTCGAGCAGGTTGCCGAGCAGCTCGTTGCCGACCCGCGCGTCCGCCGGCACCGCGGCCAGGGCCCGGCGCATGTTGTCGGCGACGTCGAGCAGGTCGCGGGCGAATCCGGTCATGGCGTATTTGCGGGCGTCCTCGAGGTCGCGCGTGTGCCGGCGCCGCAGGTTCTCCATCTCGGCCAGCGCGCGCAGCAGCTTGTCCTGCAGCTCCCTGGCCTCGGCAGCGGGATCGGGGGCCGCCGCCGGCGCCTCGCCCGGCTGCTCGGCCTGCGGCTCCGCCTCGGTCTGGTCCCGGCCCGGCACCTCGGCCGCGGCATCCCGTCGCGACCAGGCGTTGCCAGCCTGGCCGCCCGGCGTCTCTGGCTTGTCGGCGTCCTGTTGCATCAATCCTTCTCGCTGTTGGGGCTGCCCAGGAGGCGGCTGATCACCCGCGCCGTATGGTCGACCATCGGGATGATCCGCGAATAGTTCATCCGGGTCGGGCCGATCACACCGATGGCACCGACCACGGTGGCCGGCTGGCCCTCGCCGCCGCCGGCCCGGTAGGGGGCGATGATCACCGAGCAGCCGCTGTGGGCGAAGAGCTCGTTCTCGGCGCCGATGAAAATCTGCACGCCTTTACCCGCGTCCGAGAGCTCGATCAACTTGAGGAAGGCGCGCTTGGTCTCCAGCGCCGCGAACAGCGAGCGGATGCGCTCGAGATCCACGAGGTTGCTGACGTCCTCGAGCAGGTTGGCGTGGCCACGCACCAGGAGCGTGCCGCCGTTCTCGGTCTCGGCGCCGCCCCAGGTGGCGAGCCCGGAGGCGACCACCTTCTTGGTCAGCTCGTCGAGCTCGCCCTGGCGCTCCTCGATCTCCCGCGCGATCTCGCCCCTGGCCTCGGCGAAGGTCCGGCCCGCGAGCCGGGCGGTCAGGTAGTTGCCGGCCTCGACCAGGGTCGCCGGCGACATGCCGAGCGGCACCTCGATCACCCGGTTCTCGACCATGCCGTTGTCGGTGACGGTCACGACCAGCGCCCGGCCGGGCGACAGCGGCACGAACTCGATATGCTTGTAGGGCCGCCTGGTGGTTGGCGCGATCACCAGCCCGGCGTAGCGCGACAGGCCCGAGAGCGTCTCGGTCGCATCCGCCAGGACCGCCTCCATGCTGCGCCCGGCCACGGCGCACTGGCTGTCGATCCGCTGCCGGTCCTCCGCGGCGATCACCCCGATCTCGAGCAGGCCGTCGACATAGAGACGGAGCCCGGCCTCGGTCGGCAGCCGCCCGGCCGAGGTATGCGGCGAGCTCAGCAGACCGGCCTCCTCGAGGTCGGCCATGACGTTGCGGATGGTCGCCGGGGAGAGCTGGTCGTCCAGTCGGCGCGATATCGTGCGCGAGCCCACCGGCTCGCCGGTCGCCATGTAGGCGTCGACGATCTGGCGAAAGACCTCGCGTGACCGTGCGTTGAGCTCGACGATCATGAACCGTGCCTAGGGTGAGCGCGAAGCGCGGCTCGACCGCGCGCACGGCATGTAGGCAAGCGCCAGCGCCGCTTCAATGTCGCCGGTGGTCGCCGCGGGATCGACCACGGGCCACACCTGTCCACGCCGGATATGGCCGTGCCCGAGCCGAGCGGCCCGCCGCCGGCGCCACGTCGATCGGCGAGCCAACGCTCCCCTGGCGCGATCGCGCGGGGGCGGCAGCCCGGCGGGCGAGCCGGTCAGAACTGGCGGCGGGGCGGCCGGCCGAAGGAATCGCGGCGCGGCCCGCCGGGGCCGCCGCGATTGCCGCCCGGCCGGCCACCCGGGCCACCCGGCCCGCCGCGGTCCTCCGCGACGCGCACGGCGAGCGGTCGACCACCGAGGTCGAAGCCGTTGAGCTGCTGGATGGCGGTCGCCGCCGCATCGGACGAGCTCATCTCGACGAAGCCGAAGCCGCGGCTGCGGCCGGTCTCGCGATCGGTTGCCACCTTGGCCGACACGACCTCGCCGTGCTGGCCGAACAGCTCCTCAAGCTCTTCGGAAGTGGTGCTGAAGGGGAAGTTCGCAACGAAAATCTTGCTGCTCATCGAGCGGCTCCCGCGTGGACGGACAAGGGATCGCAGCCAGGCCTTGAGGTCGAGCACGAAGCGCTGACCGCTCCCCCGCTCCGCAGCGAGCGACCGCACGACGTCAGCAGGGTGAAGCGCCGAGAGGGGTTCGCAACGGATGCTCCGTTCGGACGCGATGTATCACTGGCGCGGCGAAAACAGAACGCGGACAAGTTCGAAAACGGCCCTCAGCACTGACAGACGCTTCAAGTATAGCCTTGACCGGGCGACGAAGCGAGCGGAGATTGCAGGGTCGGGCTTGCGTCCTGGCCCTCCTGCCGCTCGACCGCCGCCTCCTGCACCAGGGCCTGCGCCACCGGGCTGGGCTGCGGCGCATAGATGTGCTGGCCCTGGGCCGCCAACGGCACCGGCGCGCGGCGCGTCATCCGCCAAAGCGCGAAGGCGCCGAGCCCGAGATGGACGATGGCGAAGAACAGCGCAAAGCCTTGGGGTCCCTGGAGGTCCATGGCGGCCGCGGCCAGGGGCGGCCCGAGCACCATGCCGATGCCGACGACCAGCACCAGCGCACCGCTCGCCGCCACCATGTCGTCGGCCGCGAGGTTGTCGTTGGTGTGCGCGATGCAGAGCGCGTACATCGGCAGGCACATGCCGCCGTAGACGAAGAAGGCACCGGTCACGACACGAAAGTCGTCGGTGCCGGCGAGCGCCACGAGGCCCGTCGCCAGCCCGGCCATGATGGTCGTCCCGGTCAGCACCTTGCGCCGGTCGAGCTTGTCGGAGAGCCGGCCGATCGGCCACTGCAGCAGCACGCCGCCGACGATGGCGAGCGCCATGAAGAGCGAGATCTCGGCGAGCGCCAGCCCGGCCGCGCCGGCGAACACGGCCCCGAGGCCGAAGAACGCGCCCTGACTCAGCCCCGTGGCGAACATGCCGACGAAGCCCAGCGGCGAGCCCTTGTAGAGCTGCAGCAGGCCGAAGCGGCGGGCGGGGGCGAGCGCGGGGGCAGGGCTCGCGGTGAGCAGCAACGGGACGACGGCGATCGAGATCAGCACCGATACGGTGATGAAGAGCTGGAATCCCGAGGGATCGGCCAGGTTCAGGAGGAGCTGCCCGCCGGCCCAGGCGGAGAGCTGCACCACCATGTAGATCGAGAGCAGCGAGCCGCGGTTCTCGTTGGTGGCGGCCTTGTTCAGCCAGCTCTCCGAGATGACGTAGGCGCCGCTGATGCACACCCCGGTGACGAAGCGGAGGAAGAACCAGGCGACCGGCTCCACCAGGATGCTGTGCGCCAGGATCGCCGAGGAGGCGAGGGCCGTGAAGGCCGCGAACACGCGGACATGGCCGACATTGGCGACCAGCCTGGGGGTGAGCACGGCCGAGACCAGGAAGCCGATCGAGTAGCCGGCCATGATCACCCCGGTGACCGACGTGGGGAAGCCCTCGAGGCTGGCGCGCACGCCGAGCAGCGTGTTCTGCAGGCCATGTCCGAGCACCAGGCAGGCGATGCCCAGCAGGAGCGCCCAGTTGCTGGCGACGGTCTTCAGCATGTGGTCAGGGCCCCGTGATCCGGCTATGGGCGCTGCTGGAAGGGCGGCACCGCGAGGCACCGGCGCAAGCCCGCTCGATAGCCGTCGGACAACGTCGGATCAACCATGATGCGCCTGGGCATAGATACCGGCGGCACCTACACCGATGCGGTGCTGCTGGAAGCCGACGACCGCGTGGTGGCCGCCGCGAAGGCGCTCACCAGCCACGACGACCTGCATCGCGGCATCGCCGAGGCCGTCCGGGCCGCGCTCGCCCGCGCCCCGGCGACAGCCGCCGGGCAGATCGGCCTCGTCGGCCTCTCGACGACGCTGGCCACCAACGCGCTGGTCGAGGGCAAGGGCGGCCGGCCGGGCCTCGTGCTGATCGGCCTGGGCGCCGAGAGCCTCGCCCGCGGCGGTCTGGCGGCGGCGCTCGGCCGCGCGCCGCGGGCCTTCGTCGGCGGCGGCCACGACGCCCTAGGCCGGGAGATCGCACCGCTGGATGTGGCCGCCCTCGATGCGGCGATCGCGGCGATGCAGGGCGCCGTCGACGGGATCGCCGTCACCGCCGCCTTCGCGGTGCGCAACCCCGCGCACGAGCAGGCGGCGGCGGCGCGGATCACGGCGCTCTCCGGCCTGCCCGTCACCCTGTCGTCGGAGCTGACGAGCCGGCTCGACGCGCCGCGGCGGGCGCTGACCACGCTGCTCAACGCCCGGCTGATCCCGGCGATCGGCCGGCTGATCGCCGCCGTCGAGCGGCTGCTGGCCGAGCTCGGGATCGCCGCCCCGCTGATGGTGGTGCGCGGCGACGGGGCGCTCATGGCGGCGGCCATCGCGAGGAGCCGGCCGGTCGAGACGATCCTCTCGGGGCCGGCCGCCAGCGTCGTCGGCGCCGCGCATCTCTCCGGCCTCGCCCGAGCGGTGGTCAGCGATGTCGGCGGCACCACGACCGACGTGGCGATCCTCGAGGACGGCCGGCCGCGCCTCGCCCGGGAGGGGGCCACGGTGGGCGGCCACCGCACCATGGTCGAGGCGATCGATCTCGTCACCAGCGGCCTCGGCGGCGACAGCGAGATCGGCCACGACGCCCAGGGCCGGATCACCCTGGGCCCGCGCCGGCTGGTGCCGCTGGCGCTCCTGGCCGCGCAGCACCCCGGTGTCCTGCCGGTGCTCGAGGCCGAGGCGGCGCGCGGCCTGCCCCGTCCGACCGATGCGCGCTTCGCCCTCCTTCTCGGGTCCGACCTGGCCCCGCAGCGGCGGACGCGCAGCCAGGGCACGCTGCTCGCCCTCCTCGCCGACGGGCCGCAGCCCCTGGCGCGGGTGATCGATCGCGAGCATCTGGCGATCCCGCTGCAGTCGCTGGTCGCGCAGGGCCTGGTCGCCGTAGCCGGCTTCACCCCGAGCGACGCCGCGCACGTGGCCGGCCTGCAGCAGGGCTGGAACGCGACGGCCGCGCGGCTGGGCGCAGCGCTCGAGGCGCGCAAGGCCAGCCGCGACGCCACGCCGGAAGCGTTCGCCACAGCCGTCCTCGAGGCTGCCCGCACCGCCAGCACCGGGGCCCTGGTCGCCGCCGCGTGGCCGGCCGCGGGCGGCACGGCCGCCGCCCTCGCGACGCTGCTGCCCGACCCGCTCCTGGCAGGGGCGCTGGCCGGGGCCCCGGCAGCGGCACCGCTGGCGCTGCGGCTCGCCCTGGACCGCCCGGTCGTTGCCGTGGGCGGCCCGGCCGCCATCTTCTACAGCGGCGTGGCCGAGCGGCTCGGGACCCGGCCCGTGCTGCCGCCGCACCACCGGGTGGCCAATGCCGTCGGCGCCGTCGTCGGCGACGTCGTTCGCCATGCCGAGCGCGTGGCGACTCTGAGCGCCGACGATCGCCTCGTCTGCTATTTGGCCGAGCGGATCGCCGTGGTGGAGGATCCGGCCGAGGCGCGCACGCTGCTCGAGGCCGATGCCCGAACCGCTGCGCTGGCGGATGCCCGGGCCGCCGGTGGCGTCGAGCCGGTCGTCGCCGTCGAGGTCGGCGAGGACCGGGCCACGCTCGACGGCGGCCGGACGATGGTCGTCGAGATCCGCGTGCGCGCGACCGCCCGCGGCCGCCCCCGCCAGACGATCACCGCAGCAGAAGAGCCGTCGCGATCGAGAAGTAGATGAGCACGCCGGCAATGTCCGCGATCGAGGTGATCAGGGGCGCGGAGGCGGTCGCCGGGTCGAGGCCGAAGCGATTGAGCAGGAACGGCATCGACATGCCGATGAGGCTGCCGGTCATGACGATCAGCAGCATCGACGCCGCCACCACGAGGGCAAGCTCGACGCCACCGCGGAACACGCCGATGGCCGAGACCGCGACGGCCATGGTGATGCCCAGGAGCAGCGCCACCAGGAGCTCGCGGCCGAGCATCCGCCCCCAGTCCTTCATCTCGACATCGCCGGTGGCCAGTGCCCGAACCATCAGCGTCGAGCTCTGCGCCCCGGCATTTCCGCCCGAAGCGATCAGGACCGGCAGGAAGAACACCAGCACCACATAGGCCGCGATCGTCTCCTCGAAGAAGGCGAGTCCGGCACCCGACAGCAGGTTGCCGAACACCAGGAGGACCAGCCAGTAGACACGCTTCTGGTAGAGCAGGCGGATGCTGGCCGTGCCGAGGCTCTCGACCATGCTGGTGACCATGCCGACCTTCTGGAAGTCCTCGGTCGCCTCGGCCTGGAGAACGTCGATGGCGTCGTCGTGGGTCACGATGCCGACCAGCGCGCCGGCGGCATCGACCACCGGCAGGGCGATGATGTCGTACTTGGCGATCTGCCGCGCCACCTCCTCCTGGTCGTCGTCGACCGTGACGGCGCGCGTCTCCCGCTCCATGATCTCGCCGACGAGCTGCTTCGGGCTCGCCAGGATCAGGGTCTGCAGCCGCAGCGAGCCGATCAGCCTGCGGTCGGTGTCGATGACGTAGGTGCGGTAGATGGTCTCCTTGTCCGGCGCCTCGCGGCGCAGCTTGGCCAGCGCCTCGCGCACCGTGAGCTCGGCGGTCAGCGTGGCGTAGTCCGACGTCATGATGGCCCCGGCCGTGCCCTCCTCGTGGGCGGCCAGCCGGCGAATGTCCTCGCGCTCGGCCTGGGCCAGACCGGGCAAGAGCGCGTTCTGCTGCTTGGGGGTGAGCCGGTTGAAGAGATCGGCCCGGTCGTCGCCGTTCATCTCGGTGACGATGGCGGCGAGCTCGCCACGGGTCAGCACCTTGGCCAGGCCCACCTGCGTCTCGGCATCGAGATAGCCGAAAGTCTCGGCCGCCAGCGCCAGCGGCAGCGACAGGAGCGCCGCGCGCGCCACGTCGAGGTCCATCTCCTCGAGCAGCTCGCCCAGATCGGCCGGGTGCTGCCGGGCGTCGAACACCGCCGGCCGCTCCTTCTCCAGAACCTCGTCGACCATCGTTCGTCTCCTCCCGGCGGCACCGCACCGGGAGGGACGACCGGCCGTTCAGGCCTGACCCCTCCGGAGCGGCGCCCAGCGCCGTGCTGCGAGCCCACCCGGGCAGGGACTGGGCGGCTCGGGTTCGGATGGCGACCCGACCACGCCTGGGCCACCGGCGATGGCGGCTGGCTCGGCGGATCGCGGGCGACTGCCGGCGGCAGCGTCCATTGTTAACGGAACCTCAACGCTTGTCGGTTAACGTGTCGCACGACCGGCAGGCGAGCCGGGTTGCGGCGTGGCAATCGCAGCGGATATGGCAAAGCCGGTGGCATGCCGCAAGCGTGCACGACAGGCGGCGAGCGGCGGGACGAAAGGATTTCGATGGACTGGGTCAACCTGATCGTCCTCGCCCTCGTGCAGGGGATCACCGAGTTCCTGCCGATCAGCTCGTCCGCGCACCTCATCCTCGTGCCGCAGCTGATGGCCTGGCAGGACCAGGGACTCGCCATCGACGTCGCCATGCATATCGGCACGCTGCTCGCGGTCATGGCGTTTTTCCACGCCGAGGTGCGGCGGCTGATCATGGGTGGCCTCAACCTCCTCGCGGGCCGCCCCGACGGTGACACCCGGCTGCTGCTGCAGCTCGCGCTGGCCACCGTGCCCGTCGTGGTCCTGGGCTTTCTGATCAAGGACATGGTGGCGCACGGCTTTCGCAGCCCGCTCCTGATCGCCGCCACCACGATCGGTTTCGGCATCCTGCTCTGGCGCGCCGACCGCCGCGGCGACAACGCCGAGCGGGCGCTGGGCGGCATGACCTACAAGGACGCGCTGGTGATCGGCCTGTTCCAGGCCCTGGCCCTGGTGCCGGGCGTCAGCCGCTCGGGCATCACCATGACCGCCGGCCTCTTCCTCGCCTTCAGCCGCACCGAGGCCGCCCGCTTCTCGCTGCTGCTGTCGATCCCGACCACCGCCGCCGCGGGCGCGCTCGGCGGCTGGGAGCTGGTCAAGAGCGGCGACGCGGCACTCCAGGCCGACGCCGTCTACGCCGCCGTGCTGGCGTTCGCCGCTGCCCTGCTCGCCATCTGGGCGATGATGGCCTGGCTCAAGAAGGCCAGCTTCACCCCCTTCGTCGTCTACCGCCTCGTGCTCGGCGCCTTCCTGCTCTACTGGTTCCTCTAGGCGCGTCGACGGGGGGCCAAACGGTCGGTGGCCATCGGCGCTCCAGGCCATGGGGCTGGGGCGGCGCGGCCGGACGCGGTACACTGGTCGCCGTCAGGCGAGGAGATCCCATGTCGCCCACCGACGACCCCGACCCGATGCCTGCCGGGACCGTCCCGGCCGGGATCGTCGTGCACGAGATCGAGACACTGGACCTCCGCCGGATCTTCCCGCGCGAGGACTACGACTTCACCCCCTGGCTGGCACGGCCCGAGAACCTGGCGCGCCTCGGCCGCGCGCTCGACTGCGAGCTCGAGCTCCTGACGGTCGAGGCTAGCACCGGCGCCTTCCGCACCGACATCCTCGCCCGCAACCTCGGGGACGGCACCGTCGTCGTCATCGAGAACCAGTTTCGTCGGTCGGACCACGACCATCTCGGCAAGGCGCTGACCTACCTCGCCGCCCACGATGCCAAGACGGTCGTCTGGGTCGCCGAATCGTTCGCCGACGAGCACAAGGCCGCGCTCGCCTGGCTCAACGATCACACGCCGGAGGACGTCGGGTTCTATGCCGTGGCGCCGCAGCTGATGCGCATAGCCGGCTCGCCGCCGGGCCTGCAGTTCGAGATCGTCGTGGCACCCAACCGGTTCGTCAAGGCGAGCAAGACCGGCTTCACGCTCGATCCGGGCCTCATGAGCCTGCGATCGGCGTTCTGGTCCGACGTCGTGGCGCTTGCCGCGGCCGAGCCGGCGCTCGCGGCCTGCAAGCGACGCTATGGCGGGCGGCTCGGTTTCCTCTGGCTGCTGCCCCCGGTGGCCGAACGGTGGTGCGAGGACGAGCCGCACGTGCTCCTGTACCTCACGGCCCCCAGCCGTGGCCGCCAGGGCGTCGGCATCGGCATCGAGGGCCGCAGCCGTCTGGCGGGCGAGCCGGAGCTCACCGCGCGCCTCGAGCAGGTCAGGGCGCAGCTGGCAGCCACAGGCAAGCTCGGCACCACGCCGGCCGAGCTCGGCGACGCGGCTGCCCGGCGTGCGGCAGCGGTGCTCCTCGTGGCCAGGGCCAAGGCTGCCGTCGAGGCACTGCAGGGCGCCTTCCACGAGTGACGACCGCAGCACGGGTCGCCAGGGCTCGCCTCGGCAGGCGATTGCCACCGGCGTGCAGGTGATTGGCGCCGGCTCAGCCGTGGAAGGCGGCGATGCCCGTCTGCGCCCGGCCGAGGATCAGCGCGTGGATGTCGTGCGTGCCCTCATAGGTGTTGACCGCCTCGAGGTTCATGACGTGGCGAATGACGTGGTACTCGTCGGCGATGCCGTTGCCGCCGTGCATGTCCCGGGCGGCCCTGGCGATGTCGAGCGCCTTGCCGCAATTGTTGCGCTTGATCAGCGAGATCATCTCCGGGGTCACCGCCCCCTCGTCGAACAGCCGGCCGACGCGGAGCGCTGCCTGCAGCCCGAGAGCGATCTCGGTCTGCATGTCGGCGAGCTTCCTCTGGATCAGCTGGTTGGCGGCGAGCGGACGGCCGAACTGCCGCCGGTCGAGGGTGTAGCTCCTGGCCGCCTGCCAGCAGAACTCGGCCGCCCCCATGGTCCCCCAGGCGATGCCGTAGCGGGCGCGGTTGAGGCAGCCGAACGGCCCCTTGAGCCCCTTGACGTTGGGCAGCAGGTTGGCCTCGGGCACGAAGCAGTCGTCGAGCTGGATCATGCCGGTGACCGAGGCGCGCAAGCTGAACTTGCCCTCGATCCTGGGCGCCTCGAAACCCTTCGTGCCGCGCTCGACGACGAAGCCGCGGATCACCCCGTCGTCGTCCTTGGCCCAGACGACGGCGAGATCGGCGATCGGGCTGTTGGTGATCCAGGTCTTGGCCCCGGAGAGCCGGAAGCCGCCCGGCGCCTTCCTGGCGCGCGTCGTCATGCCGCCCGGATCGGAGCCGTGGTCCGGCTCCGTCAGGCCGAAGCAGCCGACCAGCTCGCCCTTGGCCAACTTGGGCAGGAACCGCTTGCGGATCGGCTCGTCGCCGTAGGCGAAGATCGGGTGCATGACGAGGGAGGACTGCACGCTCATCGCCGAGCGGTAGCCGGAATCGACCCGCTCGACCTCCCGTGCCACCAGCCCGTAGGCGACGTAGGAGGCGTCGGCGCCGCCGTAGGCCTCGGGCAGCGTGCTGCCGAGAAAGCCGAGCTCGCCGAGCTCGCGCATGATCTCGGCATGGAAGACCTCGTGCCGGTTGGCCTCGAGCACCCGCGGCATGAGCGCGTTCTGGCAGTAGTCGTGGGCGGCGTCCCGGATCAGCCGCTCGCTCTCGTCGAGCTGGTCGGTCAGCCGGAACGGATCGGCCCAGTCGAACGCGGCTGCGGCGCGCGGGCGGGCGGCGGCTTCGTGGTCGGCCATGGCGGTCATCGACGGTCTCCAGCATCGCTAGGCTGCAGCGAATATAGCGCGACCGTACCGCCGTGGCGCCAGGGCGGAAGAGAAAAAACGCGGGCGACGAGGACGCCGCGAAGCCGTCGGGCGGGGTCAGGCAGCGTCGACGAGGGCCTGCCCGGGGGCGACGGTCTCGCCGGCGACGCCGGCCGCGGCAGCCGGTCCCTGCCGCAGCCGATAGTCGGCAGCGAGGCCGACACAGATGCTCTTGATCCGTCGCCAGTGCAGGTAGCTATCGTAGTCGTCGTGGCGCAGCGCTGCGGCCAGCTCCTCGTCGACGATGTAGCGCTCCACCGTGGCGAGATCGCCGGCGAAGCGGTCGAGCAGGATCTGGGCCGAGCGTTCCGGGCTGTCGGCCGTCCAGCCCATCGAGCTGATCATCCGTTGGCTCCCCGATATATGATTAAAGGTAGAATACCAACAATTTCCCTAAACTCCAAGTAGTTTCACGCATGGCGGCAGCACCGCAATGCCGACTGGCACGACGGAAGCCTAGCGACCAATCGTTAAAGCATCGTTACAGGCGGCGGCGCGATCGGCCGCCGGGCGGTCCGGCGTGACCGCCGGCTGGAGCGCGACGGGCGGCGCGCCCGGTGCCGGCTCAGCCGGCCCAGCTGCGGACGTCGCCGGTGTCGATGTGGACGAAGCCCGAGCGCGGGTAGTAGCCGACCCCGCCGGCGCGCAGATCGAGGGCCGCCTGGCGCAGCGCCGGCAGCCGGGTGCCTTCCAGGCGCAGGTCGATGGCGCGGCCGACCATGTGCAGGCTCTTCTTGGCGGCACCGCCGCCATTGCGGCGCAGCATGGCGTTGGTCTTGGGCGAGCGGTAGCCGGATACGATGCCGAACCGGGCCGGCTGGCCGACCCGGGCGGCGATCGCCGTCATCATGTCGAACAGCTGCGGATCGATCGGCAGCACCTCGTCCTGCCGCCAGTCGCGCAACAGGTGGTTGAGCGCCGCGAGGGCCCGGCGGTCATAGTCGCGCCCCTGGCGGAACTGCACGTCGAGCCGCTCGTTGGTGTGCAGGTTGTGCAGGCTCAGGCGGCCGACGCGCGGTCGGACGGCCGCGGCCATCGCCGGCACGGGCGTCGTCGCCAGGAGCGCCGCGGCGCCGCCGGCGCCGAGCAGCCAGCGCCGGGTCGTGGCGCTTCGCGCGGGGATGTCGAGGGTCATGCTGATGCCAACTCCAGATTGCCACCCCGGGCCTCATACGCGGTTCGTGCATGATGGAAAACCGTTAATCTTGCATCCTGGAGCGGGATTCGCGTCGTCGGCACCGATGGTAGTTGCATTAGCCGGAGTTGTTCCCCGGACGGTAGCAGAGCCAGTAGGCGAGCCCGACCAGCACCCCGCCGCCGACCACGTTGCCGAGCGTCACCGGCACCAGGTTGGCCACGAGGCCGCCCAGCGTCACCTCCGGCGCGCCGTGCAGCAGGGCCAGCGGAATGAAGAACATGTTGGCGACGGAATGCTCGAACCCGAGGGCGACGAAGGCCGAGATGGGCAGGGGGATCGCGAGGATCTTGCCGGCGACGTCGCGGGCGCCGAAGGTCAACCAAACGGCGAGGCAGACCAGGACGTTGCAAAGCACGCCGCGAAAGAACGCCTCGTGCCAGACGATGGCGGTCTTGGCCCGGGCCACGGCGAAGGCGGTCTCGGCCACGGCACCGCCGCCCAGCGCCAGCGTCCCGGCCAAGGCGACCAGGACCGCCGTGCCCACCGCACCGGCGAAGTTCGCGGCATAGACCAGCGCCCAGTTGCGGGCGACGTCGCGGGTCGTGACCTTGCCGTCGACCCAGGCCATGACGATCAGGTTGTTGCCGGTGAAGAGCTCGGCCCCGGCGATCACCACGAGCACCAGGCCCAGCGAGAAGGCCAGCCCGCCCAGCCACCGCCCAGGCCCGAAGCCGAGCCCGCTCTCCGTCGTCACCAGCAGGAAGAACAGCGCGCCGAGCGCGATGAAGGCGCCGGCCAGCACCCCCAGCGTCAGCGTCTCGAGCAGCCCGAGCCGGGCCTTTGCGACCCCCGCCGCCTCGATCCGCTGCGCGATCTCCGCCGGCTTGTAGGCGTCGATCTCGATGGCTCGGGCAAGCGGCATGACAGCGGTCTCCGTCGACCAGGGCGGTGCTCTTGGGAGCATCGAGGCCGCGCCTGGCGCTGGCAAGCCGGCACGCCGTCGCGACCGGGGCCACCGCCGGTGCGAGAGGGCGATCGCGGGCATGGCTGGTCCACATGCCCCGAGCATGACGCCCGTTCACCAAGATTTGCTTAACAGCGGCGGGTAAATCGGCATTCTTGTCCCGGCCCGGCTCCGGCGAGCCGGGCGGGCGGCCGGGGGGACGGGCCGCTGCCGGGCACCACGGACCGGCGACCAGGAGGATGGCGTCATGACCGCGACAGCGAGGCCGACAGCCGTGCCGGGTCAGGAGTCGCACACTGACCAGGTATCGGTGGACGACGACACCATGGGTGCCGACGACCCGCTACCGGCGCCGGAGGCCGGCGACTACAGCGTCGCGGTCACCAGCGACGAGGCCCTCGAGCTGCACAGCCGGGGGCGCCCCGGCAAGCTCGAGATCACGCCCACCAAGCCGCTCACCACCTCGCGCGACCTGTCGCTCGCCTACAGCCCGGGGGTCGCCGCCCCCTGCCTCGCCATCCAGGCCGACCCGGCCAAGGCCTACGACTACACCGCCAAGGGCAATCTCGTGGCGGTCATCTCGAACGGCACGGCCGTGCTGGGCCTCGGCAATCTGGGGGCGCTCGGTGCGAAGCCGGTGATGGAGGGCAAGGCCGTCCTCTTCAAGCGCTTCGCCGACATCGACAGCATCGACCTCGAGGTCGACACCGAGGAGGTCGATGCCTTCGTCGACTGCGTCAAGCTGCTCGGCCCGACCTTCGGCGGCATCAATCTCGAGGACATCAAGGCGCCCGAATGCTTCGTCATCGAGCAGCGCCTCAGGGAGCTCATGGACATCCCGGTGTTCCACGACGACCAGCACGGCACGGCGATCATCGCTGCCGCCGGGCTGATCAACGCGCTCGACCTCACCGGCCGGACACTGGCGACGACGCGGATGGTGGTGAACGGCGCCGGCTCCGCCGGCATCGCCTGCGTCGAGCTGATCAAGGCCATGGGGATGCCGCACGAGAACGTCATCCTCTGCGACACCAAGGGCGTGATCTACCAGGGCCGGACGGCCGGGATGAACCAGTGGAAATCGGCGCACGCGGTGCCCACCGACGCGCGCACGCTCGCCGACGCCATGGCCGGCGCCGACGTCGTGCTCGGCCTCTCGGTCAAGGGCGCCTTCAGCCCCGGGATGGTGGCGTCGATGGCCGAGGACCCGATCATCTTCGCGATGGCCAACCCGGACCCGGAGATCACGCCGGAAGAGGCCCGCGCGATCCGCGCCGATGTCATCATCGCCACCGGCCGGTCGGACTACCCCAACCAGGTCAACAACGTCCTGGGTTTTCCCTACATCTTCCGGGGCGCCCTCGACGTCCGCGCCTCCACCATCAACGATGCGATGAAGGTCGCCGCCGCCTACGCCATCGCCGCCCTGGCCCGGGAGGAGGTGCCCGAGGAGGTCACCGCCGCCTATCGCGGCCGCCGGCTCCGCTACGGCGTCGACTACTTGATCCCCACACCGTTCGACCCGCGCCTCGTGACCGCGGTCCCGGCGGCCGTCGCCAAGGCGGCCATGGAAAGCGGCGTCGCCAGGAAGCCCATCCTCGACCTCGACCGCTACCGGCACGAGCTGCGCTCGCGCCTCGATCCGACCGCGAGCCGCATGCAGCTCATCATCGACCGGGTCAAGGCCAACCCCAAGCGCATGGTCTTCGCCGAGGGCGAGGAGGAGAAGGCGATCAGCGCGGCGCTGGCCTGGCGCAACAGCGGCCTCGGCCGGGCGATCCTGATCGGCCGCGAGGAGCGCATCGCCGAGACGCTGAAGGGCATGGGCAAGGCTGATCTCGACGACATCGAGATCCACAACGCCCGGCTCAGCCCGCACAACCGCGCCTATGCCGAGCTGCTCTACGAGCGCAACCAGCGCAGCGGGCTCCTGTTCCGCGACTGCCAGCGCCTGGTGAACCAGGACCGGAACGTCTTCGGTGCCTGCATGGTGGCGGCCGGCCACGCCGATGCCATGGTGACCGGACTGACCCGCCGCTACAACACCGTGATCAAGGATGTCCGCCTCGTCGTCAGCCCCCTGCCCCGGCGGCGCATGTTCGGGGTCACCATCATCATCGCCAGGGGCCGCACCGTGTTCATCGCCGACACCACGGTGCACGAGCTGCCCGACGCCGAGGTCTGCGCCGACATCGCCATCCAGACCGCCGAGGTCGCCCGCAACATGGGCTTCGTCCCGCGTGTCGCCTTCCTCTCCTTCGCCACCTTCGGCAATCCCCGGATCAGCAAGGCGGCGCGGGTGCGGGACGCTGTCCACGCCCTCGACCAGCGCCAGGTCGATTTCGAGTACGACGGCGAGATGACCGCCGACGTCGCCCTCGATCCCGAGCTCATGGCCCTCTACCCGTTCTG
>CAYWSB010000077.1:0-2058 GCA_964460465.1 uncultured Geminicoccaceae bacterium
AGCCCGATGGGCCGCCTGGGCGAGCCCGAGGAGGTGGCCGCCCTCGTGCTCTGGCTCTGCTCCAAGGCCTGCAGCTTCAGCACCGGCGCGGTGTTCGACCTCTCGGGCGGCCGCGCGGTCTACTGAAAGAGAAGATGCGGGGAAGATGATCTTCCCCGCGCCCCAACGATTTTCTTGAGTTGCGAGGGGGTGTGGGGGAAATCATTTCCCCCACATTCCTTCCTACCCCTTCACCGCACCCATCGACACCCCCCTGACCAGGAACTTCTGGAGCATGGCGACGGCGATGAAGATGGGGATGGTGCCGAGCGTGCTCATGGCGGCGATCTTGGCCCAGAAGTTGGACTGGCCGCCGAAGTAGTGGGTGACCTGGACCGGGAAGGTGATGGCGTCGTTCCGCGTCAAGACCAGCGCGAAGATGAAGTCGTTCCAGGCGAAGACGAAGGTGAAGACGGCCGTCGCGAACAGGCCGCCCCGGACCACCGGCATGACGATCAGCCAGAAGGTCTGCAGCCGCGAGCAGCCGTCGACCAGGGCGGATTCCTCGAGCTCGATCGGCACGTCCTGGATGTAGCCGCGCATCATCCAGATGACGTAGGGCAGGTTGAAGGCGGTGTAGAGCAGGATCAGGCCACCGCGCGTGTCGACCCAGCCGAGCTTCACGTAGAGCAGAAAGACCGGGAAGACGATGACGATCGGCGGGATCATGCGGTTGGAGATGACCCAGGTGGCGAAGGTGTCGCCGCCGGTCCGGAACCGGGCGATCGCGTAGGCGCACATGGTGCCCAGCAGCATGGCCAGCACGGTGCTGGTCGAGGCCACGATCAGGCTGTTGTAGATGGCGCGGACGTCGCCGTCCTTGAACAGCACGGCATAGTTCGCGAACTGGATCTGCGCCGGCCACCAGACCGGCGGCGAGGCGAAGATCTCGTCCGGCGTCTTGAACGAGATCATGACGAGCCAGTAGATCGGGAAGAGGAAGAAGGCGAGGGCCAGCAGCACCAGCACGTAGCGGACCAGGAGCTTGCCGCGGCTCTGCCTCATCGGGCGATCTCGACGCGCTTGAGGGCCTGGACCACGACGATCGAGAGGATGACGATGACGACGACGGCAAGCGCCGCCGCATAGCTCGTCTCGAACTGCTGGAAGGCGAGCACGTAGGCGTAGATCGAGATCGTCTCGGTCATGGTCCCGGGGCCGCCGCGGGTCAGCGCCCAGACGACGTCGAACAGGCGGAAGAGGTCGAGCGCCCGGATCAGGCAGGCGATGATGATCACGGGCTTGATGATCGGCAGGGTGACGTACCAGAAGGTCTGCCAGAAGCCGGCGCCGTCGAGCTCGGCCGCCTCCTGAAGCGACTGGTCGACATTGGACAGGCCGGCGAGCAGCAGCAGGAACATGAAGGGCGTCCACTGCCAGACCTCGGCGATGAGGATCGCCGGGTAGACGAAGGCCGGGTTGACGGTCCAGAGGATGGTGACGGGCTCGCCGGCGAGCCACGAGACGATCTGGTTGATCGGCCCGAAGCGGTTGTCGAAGAGCAGCCGCCAGGTCGCCCCGGCGATGATCGGCGAGGTGACCACGGGCAGGATCATGAGGGCGATGAAGATCTGCTTGCCGGGCAGGCGGTCGAGAAAGAGCAGCGCCAGGAGCAGGCCGAGGCCGAGCTGGATCGGCAGGGCAACGACGAGGAACAGCACGGTGTGCAGGATCGACTGCCAGAACCGCGCGTCGTCCATCAGCCGGGCATAGTGGATCAGCCCGTGGAACGACGTGTCCTCGTCGAACATGTCGATGTTCTGGAAGCTGGCGATCAAGGTGTAGATCAGCGGGAAGAGGCCGATCAACAGGATCACGAAGACGGCCGGCCCGATCATGCCGTACTTGAAGCGGCGGCTGACGAAGGCCTGGCCGGTGGTCTGGGTCATGCGCGGCTCGTGAAGTGATGCGGGGGAAATGATTTCCCCCACGCCCCCTCGCTACTTGGCGCCAGTGCCGGGGACAGGCGCGGGTGCGAAGTTCCGGAGGGGTGCGGGGAGGCGCTGCCTCCCCGCATCG
>CAYWSB010000077.1:2068-23542 GCA_964460465.1 uncultured Geminicoccaceae bacterium
ACGAAGGGAGTATACAAGGGGGGGGGGGGGGGGGGGGTGGGGGGGTTGTTTTGTGGGGGGGGGGGGGGGGGCGGCGCTGCCTCCCCGCATCGTCGGCTCAGTTCGGATAGGCGTTGGGCTTGGACGACCAGTCCAGATAGGCCTCGCGCTGGGCGTCGACGCCGATCCGGTCGGTGATCGCGTCCCACTGCCGGGCCACGTCGTCGAGGATCGCCTGCGGGTCCTCGCCCGCCCAGAGCCGCGAGATGCCCTGGCGAAGCGCCTCCTCGTAGCGGTCGGTCTGCAGCAGCGACAGGTCGAGCAGGCCGCTCACCGCACCCGCCTGGAGAGCTTCCAGGTACTGCGGCGCCTCGGGCCAGCGGGACATGTACTCCTCGCTCGTGAAGTGGCTGTCGCGGAACGGGTCGCGCAACGCGTAGGGGAGCTGCACGCGCTCGATGCTGATGTCCTCGGAGTTCAGCCACTGGATGAAGAGGTAGGCCGCCTCCTTGTTGCGCGAGCTGGCCGAGACCGAGAGCGAGAAGCCGGCGGCGAGCTGCGGGTGGCCGCCCGGGGTCAGGGCGTAGCCGACCTTGCCGGCGATCTGCGAGCGCGGCACCCACGAGAAGGCCTCCTCCTCGAGGCCGTAGCCCGCGGCCCAGCGGCCATAGGGCGGCCAGGAGATGGTCATCGCCGTGTCGCCCTGGAGGAAGGCCGCCAGGTTCTCGACGAAGCCCCAGGTCTCGACCCCGGCCGGCATGCACTTGTTCTCTTCCAGCATGGCCTGGAAGACGGCGACCCCGGCCTCGCTGTTGACCGTGGCGCGCATGGTGTCGGCGTCGAAGAAGCGGCCGCCGTTCACCCGGAAGCGCTCCTGGAACATGAACTGGGTATAGGGCGCGTCGCGGAACAGGCCGGCACCGTAGGGCGCACCGCCGGTGTGCTCGGTGATGAAGCAGGCGACGTCGAGGAACTGGTCCCAGTCCTCGGGCGGCATCGGCAGGGCGTAGCCCTTGGCGGCCTCGAACGCCTGCTGGATCGCCGGGTCGCCCAGGACGTCGGTGCGGTAGTAGAAGACGAAGACGTCGCCGTCGTCGGGAAAGCCGTAGATGGTGTCGCCCACCTTCATCTGGTTGTCACGGTAGACCGGGGCGATGGTCTCGAGCTCGTCGCGGAAGCCGTAGCGGTCGACATACGCATCGAGCGGCTCGAGCGCCCCGGCGCGCGCCAGGTCCGCCATCCAGGAAGGAATCACGTTCAAGGCGTCGTAGGCGCCGGTGCCGGCGCGGTGCTCCTGCAGGATCTTGGTGAACATCTCGGCAGTCGGCACCTCGATGACGCGGACGTCGATGCCGGTGAGCTCCTTCCACCTGGGACCCGAGAAGTTCAGGGGATCGAGCGACTGCAGCCCGGCCTCCCAGACGATGGTGATCTCGGTGCCGGCATACTGCTTGGCCGCCTCGACGGCGGTCTCGGCTGCCGACTGGGCCAGGGCCTGGCCGGCGAGCCCAAGGGCCAGGGCGCTGGCCCCGGCGATGACGAAGGTTCTTCTCATCCTTTGCGCCTCCCGCTGGACGCCGGCCGACCTCAGCCGGCGAAGGTCCTCTTGTAGCCGGCGAGCTTGGCCTGCCAGCCGGGCTCGTCGGTGATCTCGCGATTGACGATGCCGCGCGGCACCTCGCCCCGCATGACGGCGAGCACGGCGGCGACGTCGGCCGCCCCGATGCCGGCGAAGCACTCCTCGGTCCAGCAGAGCGCGTGCGGGGCCAGGAGCACGTTGTCGAGCTGGGTGATGGGCTCGCCCGGCGGGGTCGGCTCGAGCTCGAACACGTCGAGCCCCGCCCCGGCGATGCGCCCGGCCTTCAGCGTCTGGTGGAGCGCCTTCTGGTCGACCACCGGACCGCGCGCGGTGTTGATCAGGAACGCCGTGGGCTTCATCAGCGCGAGGCGCTGCGCGTTCACGATGCCGCGCGTCTGCTCGTTGAGCGGGCAGCTGATCGAGAGGAAGTCGCTCTCGCGGAAGAGGGTCTCGAGGTCGACCAGCTCGACGCCGAGGGTCGCCGCCACGGTCGGGTCGGCGAAGGGATCGTGGGCGATGAAGCGCATGTCCAGCGGCCGCGCGATGCGAAAGACCTCGGCGCCGATATTGCCGATGCCGAGCTGGCCCAGCGTCTTGCCGACGAGGCCGACGCCCATGTGCCTGGAGCGCTCGGCCCAGCCCTCGGGACCGCGACGCACCAGGCTGTCCTTGACCTTCAGCCTGCCGGCCAGCGCCAGCATGAACGTCAGGATGGCCACGGCGACCGGCCGGCGGACGCCGTCCGGTGTGGTGACGAGCGCGATGTCGTTGGCCGTGCAGGTGGGCACGTCGACCGTGTCGAAGCCGACGCCGAACCGGGCGACGACGGCGAGACGGCCGCTCTTCGGCACGCTGACCGCACCGAAGCGGGGGACGAGCAGGATCAGCGCGTCGACGTCCTCGAGGGCGGCCGCCGGGATCGCCCCGTCGACCGGATCGACGAAGCGGACGTTCACACCCGGGTGGTCATGGAGCGGGGCCAGATCGAACGACGGATAGGCCGGGCTGCCGTCGGGCAGCCGGAAATCACCGCTCAAGGCCACTTCGAAGGTCGTCACCGCAAGCTCCCCCTCATGTCTTCCTGCCCTTCTTGCCGGGCTTCTCCTTGCCGCCTTTCTTGGCGGCTTTTGTCCCGTCCGCAAAGCCCGATCTGATGCCGTCGATGCCCTGCCGTATGGCCGCCTGGTAGAGCCAGACATCGCCGCCGTAGCAGATCAGGTCCCAGCCTTCCTGGGCCAGCGCCACGCCGGACGCGACGTCGCCGACCAGCCGCCCGAGTCCTTTGCCCTCGCGCTTGCCGGCCTTCAGCACCTTCTTCAAGGCCGCCGTATAGTCCGGATGGTCGAACTGGGCCGGGATGCCCATGCTGCAGGTGAGATCGAAATGGCCGACCCAGAGCACGTCGACCCCGTCGACCTTGGCGATCGCGTCGACATTGGCGATCCCGTCCGCGGTCTCGATCAGGCAGACGAGCCGGGTCCGCCGGTTGGCGGCGGCGAGCATCTCCGCCACCGGGCCCGGCCTGTAGCGGTCGTTGGCGAGGCCCAGCGCCACGCCGCGCTTGCCTTTGGGCGTGTACTTCATCTTCTCGACGATGGCGCGGGCCTGGTCGGCCGAGCCCACCATCGGGATGACGATGGCGTCCGTGCCCACGTCGAGCGCCCGGGCGATATGGTCGTAGCTGTCGGAGGGGACCCGGACCATGGACGGCAATCCGGCGGCCTCGAAGTAGCGCAGCGTGCGGTGCACGGTCTCGAACGAGTTGCCGCTGTGCTCCATGTCGAAGAAGACGTACTCGGCCCCGGCCTCCTTCAGGATGAAGCCGATGCCCGGCGTGGCGAACTCGCCGACATAGTGGCCGATCTTGAGGCCCTGCTGATCCAGGAGATCGCCGATATGGACGCTCATCTCGTCGCTCCCCTCTAGGCGCGCTTGGGCGGGTTGCAGATCTCGCGAACGCTCTGCTTGATCTCGTCGGGCTCGAGGACCCTGAGCCAGTCGTCCTTGAGCAGCTTGGGCTTGGCCTGGTTGATGGCGTAGATCGCCCCGTCGGAGAACTGCCCGGGGAAGTCCTCGAAGAGGATGCCGAGCTCGATGCCGAGATGGCCCAGCATGAAATCCATGGCGGCCTCCTTGGGCACGCCCTTCTCGACGACGCGGTCGGTCGCCTCCCGCAGCGCCGTGACGAGCGTGGCGCCGATCGTCTCGGACAGGCCGGGCTCGAGGATCGCCAGGCCCTCGACGGTGACACGGTGCGACCGGCTGACCGGCTGGTAGATGAGCTTCGCGATGGCCTCGCACAGCGCGTAGTGCGCCTCCGGCCCCTGCATCAAGGCGCAGACGATCGCCTGGCTCGCCTTGACCCCGCCGAAATAGTCCTTCTGCGCCTCGGCCGTCGACTCGTAGCGGAAGATCGAGGGGTGGCAGGGGTGGGTGACGAAATAGGTGATGTCGGCGCGCTCCGGCAGCTCGCCGGCCCAGGGTGCCGCGGCATCCAGCATGATGATCGCGCAGCCGGGCTTGAGCTGGTTCACGAAGGTGTGCGCGATCTTGCCGATCAGGGCGTCCGGCACCGCCATCAGGACGACGTCGGCATCGGCGAGCGCCGTCGACTGCTCGACGCACTCGGCGCCGATCGCGTCCTTCAGGCGCTTCCTGCCGACCTCGCTGACCTCGACATGGGCCACGTCGTAGCGCGAGCCCTGAAGATTGGTGGCGAGCCTCACCCCCATCTTCCCGCCCGCACCCAGCAATGCCACCTTGGTCATGATTGTTGCTCCCCGTTTGGAGGCCGACCGCGCTCGATCAACCCGAAGAAATCCACCGGTCCCATCTGGCCGCCCTTGAGCGCCACCTCGAGGCCGTCGAGCCGCGCATCGCCACTGGAGGCCCGGCTGATCGCGCAGGCCGGGGCCAGCTCGACCCTGGCCTCGAGGGCGGTGACGTCGAGACCGGCGAGGGCGTGGCCCGAGGTGTCGCCGCCGGCGATCGCCACGCGGCGGATGCCGGCCGTCGTCACGAGAGCCTTGAGGATCGCGCCCAGCCCGTGGCCGATCCGGGCATTCACCGTCTCGGCATCGGCGCCGACCGTGGCGATGGTGTCGGCGAGGCTACGGACGGTCGGATCGTCGGGGCCGTCGGCGGTGAAGACGAGCGGGCACATGCCGGCCTTGAGCACGATCCGCGCCTCCTCGATCGCGGCATCGAGCGCATAGCTCCAGCGCGTCTCGTCGACGGCAGCCACGGCATCGAGGCGGATCGCGGCGAAGCCGTTCTGCCGCGCCCAGGCGATTTGCCGCGCGGTGACCGGCGAGCACGAGCCCGAGACGGCGGCGATGCGGGCGCGCTCGGCGGCGCGGCGCGGCGGGGCGTCGCCGAGCAGGCCGGCGGCGCGCCAATAGGCGATCAGGGCATAGTCGACGCCCTGGCTGCCGACGCAGAACAGCCGCTCGCCGCGCTGCTCCCAGATGAGGCGGCCGGCAGCGATGAGGCTCGCCTCGTCGATCACGTCGAGGGCGATGACGTCGGCGCCGTGGGCCAGCTCGCGGCGCAATGCCTCCTCGCCGCGGCCCTGGGTCAGGGCAAGATAGTCGACGAGGCCGGTCCTGCGCCTGGTCTGCTCGGCCAGATGCCGGCGGACGTCGGCCTCGTGCATCGGCGTGACCGGATGGCGACTCATCGTCGGATGGCGGTCGAGGCGGAAGCCCACGCCGTCCACCGTGGCGAAGAGATTGCCGAAGAGCTGGTAGCGGTGGATCGCCGGGGCGGCGACCAGCAGCGGGTGCCAGGCGCCACCCAGGATCGGGGCGGCGAGGTCGATGGCCTTGCCGATCGACCCGACATGCGGGGCGGAATCGAAGGTCGAGCAGACCTTGTAGTGGGTGAGCGCCGCGCCCAGCCCGGCCAGGCCCTCGAACAGCTGCGGCAGCTCGCGCTGCATCCAGGCCGGGCTCTTCGCGCGCGCGATCCCGGCGATGCCGATCGCCCGGCAGTGGGCGAAGCGGGCGAGCTCGGCCGCGCTCGGCGGGCCGGTGAAGAGGGCGGTCGGCAGGCCGGCGAAGGCGAGGACCTCCATGACGGCCGAGGAGCCGGTGAAGTCGTCGCCGTAGAAGGCGATCAGTCGACCGTCGGGCAGGCCCGTCATGGCCCGTACACGGCGAGCGCCGCCCGCAGCTCGGCGTAGCGTTCGGCGAAATGCTCGAGCGTGGCGCCCGCCACGGCAGCCTCCCAGGCCTGACGCAGGCTCCGCACCCCGGCGGCGATGCCGTCCGGATGGCCCATGATCCCGCCGCCGGCGGCGAAGATCAGGTCGGTGGTGCCGATCGCCCCGAACGTGTCGACGGCCTGCGCGGCCGACTGGCCGGAGCTGAAGACCGGCATCGCGACGCAGGGCTTCTCCCGCCACATCGGGGTGAGCAGGCTCCGGGCCGCCTCGACGACGCTCTCGTCGGCTTCGGCGAACTTGTTGCGCAGGCCGTTGACGTGCATGTGGTCTGCACCGGCCAGCCGCCAGAGCTTCGACCAGGCGGGATAGGACCAGCCCAGGAGCGGGTGGCGCGAGAGATAGCCCCAGCCGTTCCGGTGCGCGTGGATGGGGAGCTGGCTGTGGCGGCGGAGCTCGATCATGCCCACGAGGCCGACCGAGTTCAGGCTCGCCATGACGCAGGTGCCGCCGAGATCCCGCACGAGGTCGTGGCGGCGCTTCATCTGGTCGAGGTCGCCGGTGAGGTTGAAGGCGACCATGACCTTGCGGCCGAGCCGGTCGGCGTGGCGGTCGACCACCGCCATGACCGCCCGGGCGCGCTCGTCGAACGGGCAGTGCGGGCCGTCGGCCTGCAGCTCGTCGTCCTTGATGAAGTCGATCCCGCCCTCGCAGAGCGCCTCGACCATCTCGGCCGTGGCCGCGGGCGAGAGCCCGACCGAGGGCTTGATGATCGTGCCGATGAGCGGCCCCTTGTCGACGCCGGTGAGACGGCGGGTGCCGGCGATGCCGAAGGCGGGGCCCTGGTAGGCGGCGGCGAAGGCCGGGGGCAGGGTGATGTCGAGGATCCTGAGCCCCGAGAACTGCTTGAGCTCGAAGAGGTTGCCGGTGACGGTGGCGACCAGGTTGGGCAGCGATGGACCCAGGTTCTCGAGCGGCCAGGAGAGCTCGACCACGGCCCGACGGTACAGCGGGCCGGGCTTGGCCCCGGGCAGGCTGGGGGTGGCCAGCGCCTCGATCACCTCGAGGGATTCGATCCGCGCGCCGAAGCGCTCCTTGAGCTCGGGCGTCTCGCCGGGCAGGGCGATGAATGTGCCGGACGACTGCTCGCCGGCCATGACCTCGACCGCCCGGCGCGGATCGTCCGCCGTCTCGATCAGGTAGCGGGCCAGGATGCGGTCGGTCACGCTTCCGGCACCACCGGCTGGCCCCTTGCGGCCGAGGCGTAGGCCGCCTCGACCAGGGCGAAGGTCTTGAGATTGTCGCGGCCGGAGGTCTGGAACGCGTCGCCGGACCGGAGGCAGTCGATGAAGTGCGCCTGGGTGTTGAGCACCGATTCCTGCACCAGCGCCCATTGCGGGTCCGCCCAGGCGGGAACGTTGGGCGCCACCTCGCAGACCTCGACCTTGCCGTCCATGTGCAGCTCGAGGCGGTAGTCCCGGCCGAGCCGCAGCGTGCCGGCGGCGCCCTCCACCTCGATCAGGGTCTGCGGGAAGGGGTCGGGGTCGATGCGGTTGGTGTAGGTGCAGGTGACCGCGGAGACGGCCCCGGAGGTGTGGCCGAGCGACATGGTGGCCTGCGCCTCGCCTTTGGCCCCCTGCATCGTGTGCTGGGTGCGGGCGTAGATGTCCCGGACGTCGCCGAGCAGGAAGCGGGCGACGTCGAGGACGTGGATGCCGAGGTCGAGGATGATGAAGCGCTCGACCAGGGCGAGGTAGGGCTGGCCTGCCACGACGTCGTAGCCGGTGCGCCAGGCGATGTGCGCGAAGAACGGCTCGCCGATGGCCGCCATGGCCTGGCGCAGCTCGATCAAGGGCGTCTGGAAGCGGAAGTTCTCGTGCACCATGATGCGGATGCCGGCGGCTTCCGCCGTTTCGAGAATCCGCCTGACGCCGGCGATGTCCGGGGCGAAGGGTTTCTGGCAGATGACGTGCGCGCCGGCGGCCGCGGCCTTGGCGACCAGCGCCTCGTGCGTCTCCATGGTGGTCGCGATGTCGACGAAGTCGGGCTTCGCGGCCGCCAGCATCGCGTCGACGTCGGCATAGGCCGTGGCACCGGTGAGCGCCGCGGCCGCCGCGGCCCTGGCCGGGTCGACGTCGCAGACGGCGACGAGGTCGGCGCCCTGGACGTCGCCCCACGCCTTGAGATGGTTCTGGGCGAAGAAGCCGCAGCCGATCACGGCACCGCGCAGCGGGCTCACAGCGCCCTCCCGGTCGCGGCCGACTCGTACGCCTTGAACACGAGGGCCAGCGTCTCGAGGTTGTCCGCCCCGGAGGTGGCGGGCTGCCGCTTCGTTTTCAGGCAGTCCACCCAGTGGCGCTGGATGTTGACGACGCTCTCCTGGATGTTGTGCCACGGCCTGGCACCGAACGAGGGGACGTCCGGCTCGACGTCCTCGTCGCGATGCCAGCCCGACCCCGACACCCGCATCCGGTAGCCCTGCAGGAGCTCGACCGTGCCCGTCGTGCCCTCGATCCGCACCAGGGTCTGCGGGAAGGGATCGGGCTCGAGCGAGGTGTAGAACGAGAAGTCGACGAGCGAGACGGCACCGCCGGCGTGGTCGAGGACGATGGTCACGCAGTCCTCGCCCGCGACCTCGGGATTGACCCGCTGGGTCCGGCAATGCAGCCGGGTGGCCTCGCCCAGATAGTAGCGGGCGAGATCGAGCACATGAATGCCCAGATCCATGATCGCGAGGCGCCGCTCGGTCGTGAGATAGGGCTGGTTGGCGTAGATGTCATAGGCGTGGCGGAACTGGATGCGCGCATAGCTAGGGGTGCCGATCTCGCCCGAATCGAGCACCTGCTTGACCGCCATGAGCGGCGACTGCCAGCGGAAGTTCTCGTGCACCATGAGCGGCACACCGGCCTCCCTGCAGGCCGCGACCATGGCGCGGGCGTCCGTCATGTCGCGGGCCAAGGGCTTCTGACAAATCACCGCGACGCCGTGCCGTGCCGCGAGCTCGACCAGCGGCCGGTGGCTGTCGACGGTCGTCACGATGTCGACGAAGTCGAGCTTCTCCGCCGCCAGCATCGCCGCCGTGTCGGTGTAGGCTCGCGCCCGGTCCCACTTGGCCTTCGCCGGATCGCGGTCGCAGACCGTGGTGATCTCCACCCCGTCCAGGAGCTGCCAGGCCGCCAGGTGGTTGCCGGCAAAGAAACCGCAGCCGATGACACCGCCCCTCAACATGGGCGGATCGACCTGCGCATGATGGCCCCCCTCGCTCGTCTTAGCTGGTGATCATACCAGCCCGGCACGGCGAGGCAAGGGCGAGTTGTCAGCCGGCGGCGAAGGGGCCCCAGCTCGCCCGGAGGGAAAGGCGCTCGTCGCCGAGGCCGGCCAGCCATTCGGCACCGACGGCGGTGAGCGTGTAGCCGCCGCCGGTCGCCTGGAAGGCATCGAACTGCATGAACGAGCTGTGGACGCTCGGCCGGAGGATGCCGCGCCGCGCCAGCTCCCAGGTCGCGTCGTAGAAGGCGGTCGAGACGGCATAGGTGCTGTCGTTCTCGCGGCGATCCGGATGGCGCTCGCCCAGCACCTCGACGACATAGCGCGCGGCGAGATCCACCACGGTCAGGTGGTAGCCGTGCTGGCCATGTTGCGCCGGGCCGCGCTCGCGCAGGCTCCGCAGGATGAAGGCGAGCGCCTCGTCGCCGTCGATGGTGGTGGTCATCGAAGGAGGACCAGGGCCTGGGTCGTGGCCGGCCCGGCGCCGGCGACCAGCCCGGTGAGCTGGGCCACCGCCAGGACGCCGGCGAGGCCGTACATCGCCGTCACCAGCACCATCGCCGCCATGCCGGTGCGCATGTGCGCCGGAAAGCCGAACGAGCGCCAGTGCAGGACAGCCGCCAGGACGAGCATCAGCCCGAGCCCGTGCACGATCGCCGCAGCCGCCCCGCCGAGCTCGACCACCGCCAGGAGCAGGAGGGCGAAGGGCGTGTACTGGGCGACGAAATTCCGCCCGTGCGAGGCGCGGTCGTAGTGGCGCATCGGCCAGTCGACCCGCCGGGTGCGCGCGCGCCGCTTCAGCAGGATCAGGTGCCAGGTGTAGGCGAGGTACAGGCCCGCCATGGCGACGACGTAGACCGCGGTGATCATGGCGTTGCGTCCGGGCTGCAGGTAGGGCGCATCCGGGTCCACCTCAGGCCGTGCCGGCCGAGCGCTGGAGCGGGAAGGGCGGCTGCCCCATACCGTAATTGGCGAGGCCGAGATAGCGGCTGCTGGCCCACATCATGGGCGGGATCAGGGTGCCGACGAGGGCCACGAAGGCCAGCGTGCCGAGGCCCACGGGCCCGCCGAACGCCAGCGCCAGGATCACGAAGCTCGCCTCGAAGAAGAGCTTCGCCCAGATGAAGTGCCAGCCCAGGCGGCGGACGAAGGTGATGGCGAGCAGGTCCATGACCCGGATCCCGATGCCGCTCATGATGATGAGGGACGAGGCATAGGACACGCTGAGCAGCGCCAGGACCATGAGCGGCACGGGCTCGAGGACGCCGGTCGTCCACCGCTCGACGCCGAGCGTGTTCCAGAGGTCGACGAGAAAGCCCACGGCCGCCATGGTGACGAAGGTCATCAAGGGCGGGAGCCGCTTGTTCCAGATCGTCCAGGCGACGAGGAAGCAGAGGGTCAACAGGCTCTCGACGACACCGATGCCGATCAGCGGCCGGTCGATCGTCGCGACGATGCCGATGATCATGGCGTGCAGCGGGTCGGTGCCGAGGGCGGAATCGATGAACATCTTCACGCCCAGGGAGAAGAGGACGCAGCCGGCGACATAGAGAAGCAAGCGCTCCAGGGTCAGGGGATGCTCGAGGGTCCAAGAGCGCTTGATCAGCTCGCGCGGCATGAGGCCCCTCCGTCGGGCATGGGTACGCGGTTGCGGCGAGCCACGTGGCCCGCAGGGAAGGCTTGTTGAGGACAGGCAAAGGCGGGGCGCGGGTCCGTTCGCGAAGGGGTCCTAGGCACCGCCTATTGAAAGTCTAGGGTTCGTAGCGGCGCCGACGATGAATGCCAAGCGGCAAATTGCGGGTCACGCAACGCAGCGGTATCCAGGGGCAACAGCGCGAGCAAAGGGCGGGGAGCGTCAGGCGATGAAGTCACCCACGGTGCAAGGCAAGCCCGTTCAGGGCACGCGGCAGGTGAACCTGGCGCTCACCGCAACCCAGGAGGAGCTCGTCCGGCTGCTCGTCCTCAGGCTCCGCGGGGGCGGTGTGGAGTACGAGGCGCGGGTGCGGGAGTTCGTCCAGGAGCAGCCGGTGCCGCGCTACATGCACGTCGACGAGCTCGACCGCCGCTTCGGGGCGATCGAGCGCCGCCTGCTGGTTCTGGAGGAGCTCCTCGATCGCGCCGGCATCGTGGACCGGGCCTCCTAGACGGCCCCCGTGTGGGCCGTCCGTCAGCTCTCCTCGACGCGGATCGTGCGGCGGTTCATGGCCTCGAGAATGCGGGTGCGCTGGCTGTCGACGAGCACCGCGAGGAAGATGATCGACGCCGTCACCAGCGGGTAGATGTAGGGGTTGGCGTTGGTCATCACGAGGCCGTTCTCGACCGTCTGGATCAGGATCGCCCCGAAGACCGTCCCGACCACCGTGCCGCGGCCGCCGAAGAGGCTGGTGCCGCCGAGGACGGCAGCGGCGATGACCGGAAACTCCTTCTGGAAGCCGAAGGTCGAGGAGGCCGCGGCCACCTGCGCGATCGAGACGAGGCCGCCCAGCGCGGCGCAAAGCCCGCAAATGCAGTAGACGGCGAACAGGACGAGGGGCACGTTGATGCCCGCCTTCTGGGCGGCCACCGGGTCCTGGCCCACCGCGTAGACCTGCCGGCCGAACGGCGTCTCGCGCAGCACGAGCCAGGCGGCGAGGAAGACACCCAGGAACATCCAGATCGCCCAGGGCACGCCGAGATAGCTCGTCCGGCCGAGGCTCATGATCGGCTCGGTGACGAAGACCATGCGGGTGTCGGTCATGTAGAGGGCGGCACCGCGCAGGATGAACAGCATGGCGAGGGTGATGATGAACGGGTGCAGCCCCCTGAGCTGGACCACGAAGAAGCCGTTGACCGCACCGAGGAGCAGACCGAGCAGGGCGATCAGCGGGAACGAGAGGACGACCGGCAGGTCGCCGAGGAAAAGGGCGAGGATCGCGACCCCGACATACATGACCGCACCCACCGAGAGGTCGATGCCGGCGGTGAGCAGCACGAAGGTGATGCCGATCGCCATGATCGCGATGTGCGAGCTCTGCGTGACGATGTTGGTGAAATTGGCGAGCGTCAGGAAGCGGTCGGAGAGCGTGCCGAAGACGACGAGCACGACCGCGAAGGCGATCAGCGGCGCATTCTGCAGGACGAGCAGTGCGAGGCGGCGGCCGCCGCTGTCGGCGACCATCAGGCCGCGCCCTCGAGGCTGGTCGAGAGGCCGGTGTCGAGGGCGGTCTCGAGGATGCGCTCGCTGTCGAACTCGTGCCGGTCGTGGACGGCGGTGATCTCGCCCCGGTGCATCACGAGGATGCGGTCGCACATGCCGATCAGCTCCTCCATCTCCGAGGAGATGAACAGAACGGCCGTGCCCTCGGCGACGAGCTGGTTGATGATCTTGTAGACCTCGAACTTGGCCCCGACGTCGATGCCGCGGGTCGGCTCGTCGAGGATGAACACCTTGGGCTCGCGGAGCAGCCACTTGGCGATCACCACCTTCTGCTGGTTGCCGCCGGAGAGGTTCTTGACCAGCGTGCCGCGATAGTCGGTGGTGTTGATCTGCACCCGCTTGCTGACCGCCGCGACGTCGGCGTCGAGCCTGCCCCTGCCGATCCAGCCGAGGAAGGAGGCGGCGTAGGTACGGAGCGAGGGCAGGGCCGCGTTGTCGACGATCGAGGCCTCCATCATCAGCCCCTCGCCGCGCCGGTCCTCGGTCAGGAACGCCATGCCCTTGGCCATGCAATGCTCGGGCGTGACCATGCCCAGGGGCTCGCCGTCGACGACGATCTCGCCCGTGGCGAACGGGTCGAGGCCGAAGAGGATGCGGGCGAGCTCCGAGCGGCCGGCGCCCATGAGGCCGGCGACGCCCAGCACCTCGCCCTTGTGGAGCGTGAAGCCGATGTCCTTGATCACGCCGGGCTGGGTCAGGCCGCGGACCTCGAGCGCCGGCACGCTCGTGGGCTCGGTGTCGCGGGACGGAAACAGGCTCTCGATCTTGCGTCCGACCATCATGCGGATGAGCGAATCCACGCTCTGCTCCTCGCGCGGGCCGCCGCCGACGAGGTGGCCGTCGCGCAGGACCTGGACGGTGTCGCAGACGCGCAGCACGTCGCCCAGGATGTGGCTGATGTACACCAGCGCGATGCCCTGCGCCTTGAGCCTGGCCATGATGGCGAAGAGCTTCTCGGTCTCGCGCCGGGTCAGGGAGGTGGTCGGCTCGTCGAGCAGGATGATCCGGGCGTCGACGCCGAGCGCCTTGGCGATCTCGACGAGCTGCCGCTCGCCCTGGCTCAGCTTGGCGACCGGGGTCGAGGGCGGGTAGCGCACGTCGACCATCTCGAGCAGCTCGGTGGTCCGCCGGCGGATGGCGCCGCGGTCGATGAGCGGCAGCCGGCCGGGGCGGCGCGGGAAGCCGGAGATGAAAAGGTTCTCCTCGATGCTCAGGTTCTCGAAGAGGTTGAGCTCCTGATGGATGAAGGCGAGCCCGGCCGCCTGCGCGTCGCGCGGGCCCGCCGGGCGGTAGGGCCGGCCGGCCAGCGTGATGGTGCCGGCGTCGGGCTGATGGACCCCGCCCAGGATGTTCATCGTCGTCGACTTGCCCGAGCCGTTCTCGCCGACCAGCCCGAGCACCTCGCCCTGGTGCAGCGTGAAGCCCACGCCGTGCAGCACCTCGACGCCGAAGAAGCGCTTGGTGAGGCCCTCGATGCGCAGGATCTCCTCGCCGGGCATCGCTCAGCCCCTGAGCATGATGCGCTGGCGCAGCGCGTCGATGACGGCGGCGAGGAGGATCACGGCCCCCTTCACGGCGAACACGACGAAAAGCGACATGCCGAGCAGCTTCAGGCTGGTGTCGATGACGACGAGGAACAGCACCCCGCCCACGGTCCAGACGATCTTGCCCTTGCCGCCGGCGAGGCTGGTGCCGCCGATCACCACGGCGGCGATGATGTCGAGCAGGATGCGCTGCCCCAGTACGGGGGTGCCGGTCTCGAGCCGGCCGGTATAGAGGATCGAGGCAATGGCCGCGCAGACGCCGGAGATGACAAAGGCCCAGAGGATGGCGGTGCCGACCGGCACGCCCGACACCTCGGCGGCCTTCCGGTTGATGCCGATGGCGTAGAGCCAACGGCCGAAGACGGTGTAGGCCAAAAGGACGTGGGCGGTGACGCCGACGGCGAGCGCCACCCAGAGCGCGTTGGGAATGCCCGAGATGCTGCCCTGGCCGATGACGACGAAGCTCCGCGGCAGGCCGGCGATGCTGCTCGTCTCGCTGTGCCCCGTGGTGTACCAGATGGCGGCACCCGACAGGAACATGAGGCCGCTCAGCGTGACGATGATCGGCGGCATGCCGAGCCGGGTGACGGCCCCGCCGTTGAACCAGCCGACGAGGCCGCCGACCAGGAGGAAGGTGAGGATGCCGGCCGGCACGGCGAGGACGGTGTTGCCGAGATAGCCGCCGTCGGCGGTCATCACCGAGGCCCCCATGACGCTGGCCATGGCGATGATGCTGGTGACCGAGAGGTCGATGCCGGCGACGATGAGCACGAAGGTCTGGCCGATGGCGACGACCAGGAGCGGCAGCATGTCGGTCAGCATGTTGGCGAGCGAGCTGCGGCTGGCGATCTCCGGCACGATCGGCCAGACCGCGAGGAAGTAGGCGATCGTCAGGTAGAAGACGAGGTATTCCGAGAGGATCAGCCGCTCGAGCCAGGCCGGCATGCCGGCCTTCGCGGTGGCGGCCGTGGCCGCGGTCGTCCTCAGCATGCCGCCGGTCGCTTCATGGCAGGGGCCGCTCTCGCATCGTGTCGGGTGTGATGGAGCGGGCCCGCCCACGCGCCGTGGACGGGCCCGCTCGCCATCAGCGTCGGCCTAGCCCTGCTGCTTCTGCCAGACGATGTAGCCCCACATCTCGTCGCGAACCTCCTCCAGGTTCGCCTGGGTGATGACGAAGCCGGGGTCGAGCAGCAGCTTGTCGGGCTGGTTGCCGGCCCAGAGCTCCTCGAAGGCGTCGAACGCCATGTCGACCTCGAGGAACAGGTTCTGCACGCCGCAGGCGTCGAGATAGCCGTCGACGAGGCGCTGGTAGGCGCCCTCGTCGCCGTCGAAGCCGGCGAACAGCACGTGGCCCTCCTCGCCGCGCTTGTGCCACTTGTTGGCGATCTTGAGCGCCTGCTCGATCTGCGGGTGGAGGAAGTCGGAGGAGGTGACCAGGAAGTTGATGTCGGGGTTGGCCTGGAGCGCGTTCATCAGCCCGGCGAAGGCCTTGTCGGCGTTCCATTCGGTCGACACGCGGGCCACCACCTCGATGAGGTCGGGGTGCTGGTCGACGATGTCGAAGAAGCCGTCGCGGCGCTGGATGGCGTTGATGTCGCCGAGATCACCGATCAGGATGCAGGCCTTGTAGCTGCCGCCCATGGCCTTGGCCTCGTCGACCAGGAACTGGACGGTGTCGGCCATGATCTTGCGGTTGTCGGCCTGGATGGCGACCGAGTAGGCGTCGCTCTCGGCCGGCGGGCGGTTGAAGTGGACCATCGGGATGCCGGCCTCGTTGGCCGCCCGGATGGCCGGGATGACGGCGTTGGCGTCGGTCTGGATGATCAGGATGCCGTCGACCTGGCGCTCGATCATCGCGCGGACCTGCTCGAACTGCCGGTTGTCGTCGAAGTCCGAGATGGCCTCGAGCGTCTCCCAGCCGCGCTTGCCGGCCTCCTCGCGCATGATCTCGATGCCCGACACCCAGAATGGCGAGACGAGGCTGTCGAAGAGCAGGGCGACGGTCTTGCCACCTTGCGCCTTGACCATGATCGGCAGGCCGGCGGTGCCGGCCGCCAGCAGGGCGCCGACAGTGAAGGAACGGCGGGAAACCCGCGGGCTCAGCTTGGACCCAAACAGCCTCGACATTGTCGCCTCCCATGGCGTTCCGGCGATCGGACGCCGTCTGATGATCTGGATGTACGCTGATTATACCAATTGCCCGGCGGCTTCAAGCGGCGGCGACGGCCCGCACCGTCGCATTGGGTGCCGCCGATCACGCCACGGCAAGCGCCGTCGCATAGGCGCCGAGCTCGAGCGTCGGGCCGAGCTCCGCGGACTCGCCGTCGAGCCAGGCGGGGTCGGCGGCGGCGGCGATGCTCGCGGCGTCGAGCACGCGACCGCGCAGCGGCGCGGCGAGCGCCACCCGGATCGGCGCCGCGGTGAGGTTGGCGAGCAGCAGGTGATCCTGGCCGTCGGCCGACCAGGCGAGGCCGGCGAGGCCGTCGTCCGACAACTCGAGCGGCCGGATGGCGCAGCCGCCCGCCCGGCAAAGCGCGGCCATGACGTGGAACACCGGCAGCACCTTGCCGTTCTCGCCGAGCATGCCCGCGGGGCCGGCCAGGTGGTTGAGCGCCAGGGTCGCCACCCCGCCGGCCGCGGCCACGGCGGCGGCATAGCCGACGCTCCAGGCGACGGCGAAGAGGCCCTTCTGGCGCGGGTCGTCCTCGACCATGGCGATGCGCTGGTGGCTCGGGTTCGGTGCCGTGGCGACCCCGTAGGGATTGTGGCGCATCGCGATCGCGGAAGGGCCGAGATGCAGGCTCTTGCCCGGCGCCATGGCGGCCATGCTCCTGATGACGGCCGGCAGCGCCTCGTGCGTCTCCATCACCGAGCGGTCGTCGGCGGCATGGACGATGGGGGTCGTGGTGCAGGAGATGGCGTCGATGGTCGCCACCGGCGGCCTCTTCCTGTTCAGCTCGGTGAAGTAGCTGGCCATGCCGCCGACCACCGCCGCATCCGGGAAGGCGCGGCGCACCTGGTTCATGATGTGGCCGAGATCGGCCACCTCGGGCCAGGGGCCCACCGGCTGGATGCTCTTGAGGTAGGGCCGGGGGCAGGCGAGGACGCGGGCCGGGGCGAGGCCGGCGGTCTGGCAGGCGGCGGCGGCCGCGTCGAGGACCGCGGCGGGCGGCCGGCCCTCCGGCAGGATCAGCTCGAGCTGTACCGCCGCACCGAGCGCGGCCGCGAGCGCGGCGTAGTCCTTGAGCGCCTGCTCTAAGTCGGCGGCGTCGGCCTCGACATAGGCGGTGAAGAAGGCGGGCTTCAGGCGTGCCAGGGTGTCGCCGGCCGCACCGGCACCGCGGCGGTAGGCCGGCATCAGCCCGAGGCCGATCTGCGGCAGCCGGCCGGCCTCGCCCTCGCCGAGGCGGAGCGTGGCGAGATCGCCGGCCTGGCCCGGGCGGGCCGGGGCGGTGCCCTCGAAGGTCAGGTTGACGCGCTGGCTGACCCTGGCGCCCTCGGCGATCTCGTAGGGCCAGGGGTCGAGCAGCGAGCAGACATAGGTCTTGTAGGAGGCATCCGTCCAGTTCCGCTGGTCCTCCATCTCGTAGATGGTCTCGGGATCGTGCGGGAAGGCCGCCTCCATCCGGCAGGTGACGAAGAGCCCATCCGCCACCTCGTGTCTGAGCGCGCGAATGTCGAAGATCGGCTGGCCCGGGCTGATCAGCTCGGGGAAGGTGGTCTGGGAGGTGCTGCCGTCCTTGTGGGTCACGGTCACCGGCCGGCCGGCCGTGTCCCGGATCGGATGCAGCACGACGAAGCCCGTGCGGTTGGTCATGAAGGTCGAGAGCGCCTCGGCCTCGGCCGCCACCTCGAGCGTGCCGTCGCTCTCGCCCACGATCGTGAGCGTGTAGCGGTAGTGGATCTCGTCCTGCCTGACCTCGCCGTCGAGCACCGCCTCGAAGCGATCAGCGGACTCGTCGAGCGAGCGAAGCGTGAGCGCTGCGGGCGGCGTGCGCCAGCTCGAATCGCGCACCAGGTAGTCGATGCCGCGAATGGCCTCGTAGCCGGAATGGCGGACGTAGCGGATCGCACCGTTCTCGAGGTCCAGGCTGAGCGGACCGGCCGTCAGCCGCTTCACCTCGGGCCGTGGCTGGGTCGTGCCGTAGAGCGCCATGGCTTCGCTCGTCGTCATGCAGTCCTCCCTCGTGGTCACGTGGCCGCTGCTGGCGCGAGGCGGCTCAGCGTCGGCGCTCGTATTGCCGATAGAGCTCGTTGGCCCGGGCGATGTGGTCGTGCATGGCCGTCGCCGCCTCGTCCGCGTCGCCCGCGGCGATCGCCTCGAAGATGCGCCGGTGCTCGGCGATGGTCAGATCCTCGGCACCCGGCACGCTCACCATGTCGACATAGAAGGCACCCAGCCAGCCGAACATGGCCTCGATGATCGCCGGGAAGATGGGGTTGCCGGTCATCGCCGCGATCTGGCGATGGAACTCCATGTCGCGCGGCAGGAACTCCGCGAGCCTGTGGCGCGCCTCGACATGCGCCTCGAGCCGCTGGCGCAGCGCCGCCACGGCCTCCGGCGTGGCCTTGACGGCCGCCAGCCTTGCCAGCCCGGTCTCGAGGAAGAGGCGCGCATCCTTCAGGTGGTCGAGGGTGCCGGGCTCCACCGTGAGGAGATGCTGCGCCGAGCTCGCGATCTGCTCGATCAGCGTGGTCGGGGTCGGCGTCACGACGCGCGCCCGCTCGCCGTGGCTGATGCTGACGATGCCGTCGCGCTCGAGCGCCTGCAGGGCCTCCCGAACCGCCGGGCGACCGACACCGTAGGTGGTCATCAGCTCGCGCTCGGAGGGGAGCTGGTCGCCGGGCCGGAACTCGCCCGAACGGATCCGCTCGATCAACCTGTCGAGCACCTCCTGGAACAGCTTGCGACGCTGGATCGGCGCGATCGTTGTCATGCTTTTCAGCCCCCGTCGTCAGATCATGACACATGTCATGGCGGCCTGCCAAGGGTCCGCGACGGGCGGCGGGGTCGTCGGCCGGGCTGCGCTCAACCGGGCTCGGCACCGAACACCCGGGCGGCCCAGACGCGCTCGAAGGGCAGCCCGAGGCGGGCGTTGGTGCGGCGCACCGCCTCGGCGTCGGGGGCGGCGTAGAGGCAGACCATGCGGGTCCGGTCGCGGGCGAAGAAGCTGGCGAGAAAGCTCACGCCGTTGAGGTCGAGGCACCACCGGCCGGCGTCCTCCATGGCCTGGACGGCAGGGAAGTCGACGGGCCCCGGGAACGAGCGCTCGACCAGCACGATGGCCGCGGTTTCGCTCGCCGTGCGGGCCCGGGCGGCGAGCTCGGCCGGATCCCTCGGCTCGCCCTCGAGCGAGGCGGTCCAGATCCGGTCGGGCGGCAGCACGCCGATGGCCTTGAGGCTCTGCCGCACCGCCTCGGCGTCGGGGGCGCGGAAGACGCAGAGGATGTGCCCGCCGTCCAGCGACAGGTAGTGGGTCACCGGGTGGCTGCGGTAGAGATCGAAGCAGAAGCGCTGGACCTTGTCCCGCTCGAGGATGGCCTCGGGCGTGGTCGGCTCCGGGTAGCGGCCTTCGACGATGACGTGCTCCATGCGGGGACTCCCCGCGGCCGGGGCCTACTCCGCGGCCGCCGCCTGCAGCTCGGCCAGCACCGCCTCGGCGAGTGCTCGCGCGTGCGCCGAGATGTTGGCGCCGAGCAGGCCGCGCAGCGCCGCCGCGTGGCCGGCCAACTCGGCGCCGTTCGCCGCCGCGGCCGCCAGCCGGGCGAGCCGCGCATGGGCGATGGCCGTCTCGGTCGGCAGCTCGAGCAGCTGCGCCAGGCGCAGCGCCTCCGCGGCGCGGCGCGCCGCGCGCTCGTGCCGGCCGGCACGCAGGTCGAGGCAGGCGGCCTCGTTGAGTGCGAAGGCGAGGCGCTGCTTGGCGTCCGCGGCGACCAGCGTGTCGAGGGCTGCCGCGAGCTCGGCGTCGGCCGCGGCATCGCCCTGGGCACTGCGGCAGAGAGCCTCGACCACCCGCGCGAAGGGCAGCTCGCTGCCGGCCCTGAGCCTGAGCGCAAGCCCGCTGAGCTCGGCCGCCAGCTCCCGCGCCCGCCGGCAGTTGCCGCGGCGGATCTCGAGCTTGGTCAGGTGCTCGAGCGCCATGAACTCGCTCGCCCGCTCGCCGGCCCGCCGGGCGGCCTCGCGCGCCCGCTCGAAATGCCCGGCCGCCTCGTCGAGCGCTCCCTGCTGCAGCCGCAGCATGCCCAGCGTATCGGGCACGGCGTCGGGCTCGATCCCCTGCCGCAGGGCCAGGGCCTGGGCTTCGAGCACCAGGGCCTCGGCCTGCCCGGGGTCGCGCTCGAGCAGGGTCAGGCAGCGGGCGGCCTCGGCCAGGGCGAGCACGCGCTCGCGGTCGTCGGTCGCCCGGGTGAGGAGCTCGCAGCGCAGCGATTCGCGCTCGGCCTCCGAGGCGTTGCCCTGCTCCCAGCGGATGTGGCTGAGCATGTGGTAGCCGCGCCGGGCGTGCTCGATCAGCCCGTGATCGACCGCCCGCCCGGCCAGGGCCTCGATCTCGCGGGCCAGGGCCTCGGGATCGGCGGGCGGGCTCGCGGCGAGCCGGACGTGGAGGAAGTCGAGGAGGAAGGCGGTGCGGTCGGGCTCCTTGAGCCGCTCCGCATGCCGCCGGCCGCGCCGGGCCAAGAGGTCGGCCTCGTTGCCGGCCAAGAGGCGCAGGCAGCGGCGGCCGGCGCCGAGGCAGGCCTCGGCCGCGAGACGGTCGTCGCCGGCCATGGCGGCGTGGTGGGCGAGCTCGAGCGCGACCGCCTCGTCGAGCGGCTCCTGGGCGCGCATCAGCTGGGCGATCTTGAGATGCAGCAGGCGGCGCCGCGGCTCGGAGAGGCTCGAGTAGACCGCCCGGTGGATCAGCTCGTGGCGAAAGGCGAAGCTGGCCGGGTCGTGGCCCGGGCGGAGCAGGGCGTGACGCTCGAGCACCTCGAGGGATTCCATGACCACGACGGCGTCGAGGTGCAGCAGGCGCTCGAGGCAGTCGATGTGGAAGCTCGGCCCGAGCACCGCCGCGGTCTGCAGGATCTCGGCGGCGATCGTCGGCAGCCGCTCGATCCGGTCGCGCACCAGCGCCTGCAGCGTGCGCGGCACCGCGTCGCTGCCGGCGCCCAGCGCCTGGGCCAGCTCCAGGGCCAGCAGCGGGTTGCCGCCGCTCTCCACCGCGACCCGGCGGCCGTCGATCCCCGGGGCGACGCGGCCGGCGAGGAGCGCGGTCTCGGCGGCGGTGAGGGGCAAGAGCTCGATCTCGTCGAGCTGGCGGTCGTGGCGCAGGCCGCGCAGCAGGGCCAGGATCGGCGGGTTGTCGGGCAGCTCGCCGTCGCGGGCGGTGAGCAGCACCAAGAGCGGCAGGTGGCGCAGCGCCCGGACCAGCTGGCCGAGCAGGGCGGCCGACGCCTCGTCGAGCCAGTGGATGTCCTCGAGCACCAGCATCAGCGGCGGCCGCTCGCGGGCGAGCGCCGCCAGCTGCTCGACCACCGGCGCGTGGAGCTGCTCGCGGGCCTGGCGGCGGTCGTCGTAACGGCCGAGATCGGCACCACCGGCAGCGCCGATCGGAAAGCCGCCCTCGAGCCCGGCCAGCGCCACCTGCCAGGGCGCGTAGGGCTGGTCTTGCTCGGCCTCGGCGGCGTGGCCCTGCAGCACGGCGCCGCCGGTGCCGGACGCGGCCTCGACGAAGGTCTCGACCAGGGTCGACTTGCCGAGCCC
>CAYWSB010000078.1:0-23319 GCA_964460465.1 uncultured Geminicoccaceae bacterium
TGGTGCGAGCGGTGCCAGTGGTGCGAGCGGTGCCAGTGGCGCGAGCGGTGCCAGTGGCGCGAGCGGTGCGGATGCTACGACCGACAGCCCGCTCCTCGCCGAGGCGCTGATCCGCACGCGCGACGCGCTCGCCGGCACCTGGCAGCCGATCGGGACCAACGTCACGGCCCTGCCGGTGGAGGCCCCCGCCCATCTGGAGCTCTGGGATATCGGGGTGCGGGCCAGCGTCCTCGATTTCGAGCTGCAGTCCAGGGTCGGCTTCTCGACCGACCAGACCGCTCCGCCACCGGCCAAGCACTGGACTGCTCTTTGGCATCTGGCGGTCACCCCACCTGCGACCGGCATCGCCGCCCCGACCGTCCACTACGAGCGCCTGATCCAGATGGTCCGGCCGACCGAGACGATCTTTCGCCGTCAGCTCGATCTGGTGGCCGACTACGCCGATCTCCGCCCGGACCGGGCGAGCGAGATCCTGGCGCAGCTCGCCGCGCCCATCCCCTTCCTGACGGCGATCGGCTATCTGCATCCGGTCCGCACGCGCTGGACGCTCGAGCTGCTGGCGCTGGCCTTCCGCTTCGCCCAGTTCGTTCATTTCCGCACCAAGCACGCGCTCGCCTGCCGGCGGCCGCACGAGCTCTCGGCGCAGGTCCAGCCGATGATCCAGACTCCGGCGCACGCTTCCCTGCCGAGCGGCCATGCGACCGAGGCCTTCGCCTTGGCCGTCGTGCTCCTGAACGTGATGCGTGACGGCAGCAACCCGGCCCATGCCGGCGGCGCCTTCGCGCAGCAGCTGCTGCGTCTCGCCGCCCGCATCGCGATCAACCGGACGATCGCCGGGGTCCACTATCCGGTCGACAGCGTGGCGGGTGCGGTGCTGGGCGTGGTGCTCGGCCGCTATCTGGCGGCCCGGGCCACCCCGGCGGGCACGGCCGTCAGCTGTGTTTTCGACGGCGAGGCGTATCCCCAGGCGCTCGATTTCCGCTGGCAGGACCTGGTCGATCCGGCGGCGCCACCGGCGGTCAAGGCGAGCGGCGCGCATGTCCACTCGATCGCCGCCGTGCCGGTCGATGCCGGCTTTCGCTCGCCCGTCCTGGCCTGGCTCTGGAACAGGGCCAAGGCGGAGTGGCCATGATGGAAGATCCGCAGCTCGAGGTGCGGCTGCGCGAGGGTGCGCGCCGGTTCGGCTTCACCGGCATGGATCCCCGGGCCGACTGGCTTTTGGGCCCCGGCATCCACGACTTCCTGCCGGATGGCGGTGCTGCCATGATGATCCCGTGCACCTTCCTGCTGGAGCCCGGGGCCACGATCGACAGCGCCGATGGCCTCTTCTATCCGCTGCAGATCACCGACCCGGCGCGCGCGGCCTATGCGAACAAGAAGTTCGAGATCGTGCCGGGCTTCGCCGCCCGGTCGTTCCTGGAGGCGCTGGCCGAGCCCGAGGGTCCCTACCGGGACCTCCAGGGCAAGACCAAAGCCGTGGTGCTGGGCTCGCCGCTGGCGCCGGAGGTGCTGCCCTTCGGCATCGGGGACGAGCCGCCTGTCCTGAAGGCGCCGTCGATCGAGCCGCCGACTGGCGGCTGGCCGCCGGGGACGGTGGTGATCGGCGTCATCGACGACGGCATCGCCTTCGCCCACCGGCGCTTTCGCCTGACGGACAAGAAGAGCCGGGTCGAAGCGATCTGGCTGCAGGGGGCCTTGCCCGTCGCGCCGCTGACGGTCGATTTCGGGCGCGAGTTGACCAAGTCCGTCATCGACGATCTGCTGGACGATTTCACGGCGAACGACTGGCTCGACGAGGCGGGGCTCTATCGCGCGGCGGGGCTCGTCGATTTCGGCCACCCGGGGCACAAGGCCGCGGCCTGGCGGGCGGCGCATGGCACGCATGTCCTCGATTTGGCGGCGGCGATCGAGCCCGGCGCCGATCCCCGGAGCCGGCCGATCATCGCGGTCGACCTGCCGACGGCGGCCGTCGCCGACACGAGCTTCAAGCTCCTGACCCAGCCCGTGCTCGCCGCGATCACCTACATCCTGAACCGGGCGGCCATGCTGACCGAGCCCGGTGACCCGCCGCTGCCGCTCGTCATCTGCTTCAGCTTCGGCATGTATGCCGGACCGCACGACGGCAGCCATCCGGTCGAGCAGGCCCTGGACGACCTGATCGAGACGGCCCCGTCGAAGCGGACGGCGGTCCTGCCCGCGGGCAACAGCCATCTCGAGCGCACCCATGCCGAGATCCGCTTCCCGCCGCCGCCCGAGGTCGAGGCGACGCTGCCCTGGCGGGTCCAGCCCGACGACCGCACGCCGAGCTCGGTCGAGATCTGGATGCCCTACGGCGGCGAGGCCAAGCCGGCCCCGTCGCGGGTCCGGCTCGCCCTGGTACCCCCGCACGGCCTCGCCGGCACCGCCCCGCCGGTCTGGCTCGGCGAGGACGACACGGCCGTTCTCGAGATTCTGGATGCCGCGGGCCGGGTGATCGGTCAGGCGAGCTGGACGTTCGTCGGTGCCCCCACCTTTCGCGGGGTCTTCACGATCGAGCTGCAGCCGACGACGCGGCTCGCACCCTTCGACCCGGCCCTGCCCGTGGCACCGGCCGGTGTCTGGACGATCCGGCTCCTGCGCGAGGCGTTGCCGGCGGATGCCCGGCTGCAGGCCTGGGTGCAGCGCGACGACGCGCCCTACGGCTATCCGATCCGCGGCCGCCAGTCCTATTTCGACGATCCGGCGCATGTCCGCCACGACTTCCGCGGCGAGCCGGTCGAGGAGGACGATCACCCCGGGCAGGTGGCGGCCGGCGTGAGCCTGGTCAAGCGCGTGGCGCATCTCAACGCGATCGCCTCGGGCGCCCGGGTGATCGTCGCCGGCGGCTGGTGGCAGCGCCAGAACCGCGTCGCCCGCTACTCGGCCGGGGGTCCGGCGAACCCCCTGGCGGATGCCGCACCGGATACGATGAGGCGCAAGCCGGACGTGCTGGCCTTGGCCGACACCTCGCGGGCGTTGCGCGGGGTGCTCGCGGCCGGCACCGCGAGCGGCTCGGTGGTGGCGTTCACCGGCACGAGCGTCGCCGCCCCACAGGTCGCCCGGCACATGGCGCAGCGCCTCGCCGCCGGGCAGCCCGTCGATCGCGACAGCCTGCGCGACGACGTCCTCGGCGGCGGGCCGCCACCGGCGCGCGAGCGCGAGGGCTGGGCGGTGGTCGAGGTGCCGCCCGTGGTGCGGGTGCCCCGCTGAGCCCGAGCCGACCGCGTCACCTGCCGCCGTAGCGGCCGCGGACATGGGCGAGGAAGGCCTCGGTGCCGAGTGGTGCGCCGGTGGCCTGCTCGATGAGGGCCGGCATGGGCAGGCTGGAGGCCTTCTCGTGGATGTTGGCCCTGAGCCAGTGGCGGAGCGGGGTGAAGTCGCCCTGCTCCATTTGCGGCAGGAGGTCCGAGAGTTCGCGTTCGGCGGCCTGGAAGAGCTGGGCGGCGAGGAGCGCACCCAGCGTGTAGTTGGGGAAGTAGCCGAACGCACCCACGGGCCAGTGGATGTCTTGCAGGCAGCCGTCGCGGTCGGTGGGCGGGGTGATGCCGAGCAGCTCCCGCAGCGTGTCGTTCCAGGCGGCGGGCAGGTCCTTCAGGTCGAGGTCGCCCTTGATCAGGGCCTTCTCGAGGCGGTAGCGGAGCACGATGTGCAAGGGATAGGTCAGCTCGTCGGCGTCGACGCGGATCAGGCCCTTGGCCACGTGGGTGTAGAGGGCGACGAGATTGTCCGGGGCGAAGGCGGGCTGGGCGCCGAAGGCTTCCGCGAGCCGCCCGGCGAGGTAGCGGAGGAAGGCCGGCGAGCGGCAGGCCTGCATCTCGATGATCAAGGACTGGCTCTCGTGGATCGCCATGCCGTGGCTGGTGCCCACGGGCTGGCCGCGCCAGGCCTCGGGCAGGCCCGCCTCGTAGAGGGCGTGGCCGGTCTCGTGCAGCACGCCCATGAGGGCCGAGACAGTCTCGTTCTCGTCGTAGCGGGTGGTGATGCGGATGTCGGTCGGCGTGCCGCCGCAGAAGGGGTGCGTGCTCTCGTCGAGCCGGCCGTGGTCGAAGTCGAAGCCGATCCGGGCCATGAGGTCCTGGGCGAGCGCCTTCTGCCTGGCCTTGGCGAACGGGCCGCGAGGCTGCTCGGCGGTCGGCTGGGTCGCCAGCCGGTCCTCGATCAGCGCCGGCAGCCGGTCCTTCAGGGGCTGGAAGAGGCGGTCGATGGTGGCCTCGTCGAGGCCCGGCTGGAACTGGTCGAGGAGCGCCGCATACGCGTCGAGGCCGAGCTTTGCGCCCTCGAGGCCCGCGGCCTCGCGGGTCAGGCGCAGGACCTCCTCGAGATGCGGGCGAAGGCTGGCGTAGTCGTCGTCGGCGCGGGCCTGCCGCCAGGCCATCTCGCAGGTGTTGGTGGCGCGGGCCCGTGCCTCGACCAGGTCCTGCGGCAGGGCCGTGGCCCGGATGTAGCGCTGCTCGATCAGCTTCAGGTTGGCGGCCTGCCAGGCATCGAGCGGCTCGGCCCGGGCCTGCTCGATGAGCTCGGCGGTGGCCTCGGCCGTCAGGATCTCGTGCATCAGGCCGCCGAGTGCCGCGAGCTGCTCGCCGCGGGCCGCGTTGCCGCCCCTGGGCATCATCGCCGCCTGGTCCCAGTTGAGGACGGCAGCGGCCCCGCCGAGATCGGCGAGGCGCTTCAGCCGGCGCTCAAGGGCGATATAGGCCGACATGGGCGGGCTCCTCGGTCGCGATGGTGGGGGCGCGCCAGACGGTGGCCAGTGCCGTGGCGATGACGGCGAAGAGCAGCACGCCGATCGCCTGGTGCGCCACCGCCGTCCAGACCGGGACGAGCAGCACGATGACCAGCGCCCCGAGCGTCACCTGGGCGACGACGAGGAGGGCGGCGGCCGTGGCGAGACGGCGGAGGATCGGGTTGTCGCCCCGCCAGGCCAGCAGCAGGAAGGCGAGCACGCCGAGGCCGGTCAGGGCAGCGAGCGTGCGGTGGAAGAAGTGGATCCGGAGCTGCGGGTCGCCGAGATCGGGCAGCCAGCCGCCGTTGCAGGACGGCCATTCGTAGCAGGCGAGGGAGGCGCCGCTCTTGGCGGTGACGGCGGCGGTCAGCATGGTGCCGAGCACGACCAGCCAGAGGCCGAGGAGGAACGGCCGCCACCCGGCTGGCTCGGGGGCGGCGAAGTGGTGGGCGGGGAGCAGGCGGGTGGTGAAGTAGATCAGGAGCGTGAACAGGAAGAGGGCGTTGCCGAGATGCAGCGCCACGGACCAGGGGCTGTTGGCATCCCAGACGGTGATGCCGCCGATCTTGGCCTGGATCAGGAGGACGAGGCAGATGCCGAGCGCCAGGTGCCAGCCGCCCTTGTCGAGATGGCGGCGGAAGAAGGCGATGCCGGCGATCAGGAGGATGAGGGGGCCGAGGAAGACGCCGGCGATCAGCCGGTGCACCCATTCCAGCATCACCTGGTAGTAGTGGTAGCCGACGTCGCCCAGGGCCGCGAAGTCGGCCGGGGTGAGCCACCACTGGCCGTAGCAGGTGGGCCAATCCGGGCAGGAGAGGCCGGAGTTGGTGGCGCGCACCCAGCCGCCCAGGATGATCAGGCCGTAGGTGAGGACGAGGCTGGCGAGCGAAAGGTTGCGGAGCGTGGTCATGGCTGGGGTTCCTTGGCGCGCGCCCGGCCCATCAGGAGATAGATGACGAGCAGGCCCAGGGCGAGGCCATACCAGGTGAGCGCATAGCCGAGATGATCGTTGGCGAGGGTCATGGCCGGCGGGTCGGCGATGGGGGGCGTGCGCTCGCGGCCGTCGGGGCGGCGCACCAGGGTGGCGGCAGCGAGGTCGGGCAGGCCGGTCCACTGCCGCAGCGCCGCCGTGTCGAGCCAGAACCAGCGGCGGGCGTCGGGCTCGTTGGCCGGGCGGAAGGCGGGCTTCGCCGCCGGGTGGTCGAGATAGACGGTGGCGGCGAAGCCCGGTGCCGTCGGGGTCGGCGGACCGCCCAGGAAATCGCCCACGGGCTCCGGGATCCAGCCCAGGTCCACCAGGACGGGCACGCCGCTGTCGCGCTCGAGGGGCACCACGAGGCGGGCCCCCGGGATGCCGCCCTTCTGCTGGCTCCCCCTGGCGAAGGCGCGGTCGAAGCGCAGGAGCCCGTCGACCGTCACCGGGCGATGGTCGAGGGCGCGGATCCCGGCCTCGTCGTCGGGCAGCGGGACCGGGTCGGCGGCGAGACCGGCCTCGACCCGCTCGATCAGGTCGTTCTTCCACTGCAGACGCTGGACTTGCCACGTGCCGAGCCCGAGCAGCACCACGAGGGCGGCGGCCACGAGGCCGGTCAGCAGCCAGCCCGGGCGGAAGCGGGGCGCCGTCGCGGTCGCCACGGCGTCAGCCCTGCCGCTCGAAATCGCTCCGCCGGTGCTTGAACTGGAGCGCGATCATGAGGCCCTTGAGCGGCCGCATCAGGCCGACCGAGAGGGCCAGGGCGAGCGGCAGCCAGACGGCCATGTGCAGCCAGAGGGGCCAGCCGTACCGCACCTCGACCACGAGGGCGGCGATGACGACGACGGCCCCGGCGACGAGCGTGATGAAGGCGACCGGCCCGTCGCCGCTGTCCTGCTGCCGAAGATCGGCGCCGCAGGCCGCGCAGTGCTCGACCACCGTGAGGAAGCCGGCGAAGAGGTCGCCCTTGCCACAGGCCGGGCAGCGGCCCACGAGGCCGGTGGCAAGGGGAGACGGGACGGCGGTCAACGGCTCTCGCACCTCACTGGATCGGCGGGGACACCCAGTGGAGGTTGCCGCCCCACCAGTAGACCGAGACGAACAGGAAGAGCCAGACGACGTCGACGAAGTGCCAGTACCAGGCGGCGGCCTCGAAGCCGACATGGCGCTCGGGCTTCAAGGCCCCGTACCAGGCGCGCATGGTGCAGACGACGAGGAAGGTGGTGCCGACCAGCACGTGGAAGCCGTGGAAGCCGGTCGCCATGTAGAAGGCCGAGCCGAAGATGCCGCGATCGATGGTCAGGCCCTCGTGGACCAGCTCGACATATTCGTAGATCTGGAAGCCGAGGAAGATGACGCCCAGGCCCACGGTGATGGCGAGCGCCTTGAAGGTGGTGGCGGTGTCGCCCTCGCGCAGCGCGTGGTGCGCCCAGGTGATGGTGCAGCCGGAGAGCAATAGGATCAGGGTGTTGAGGAAGGGGATCTGCCAGGTCGGCAGATGCACGCCTTCCGGCGGCCAGGTGGTGTGGACGAGGTCGGGCGGGACCAGGGCACCCCAGAAGAAGGCCCAGAAGAAGCCGAAGAAGAACAGCACCTCGGATGCGATGAACAGCAGCATGCCGATGCGCAGCATGGATGCCACCTGCTCGCTGTACTCGCCGCGCAGCGATTCGCGGAGCACGTCGCGGAACCAGACGAACATCGTGTAGAGCACGGCGAGAAAGCCGCCGGTCATCAGGAAGCCGCCGAAGGTCGAGCCGTGCATCCACATCACCGCCCCGGCGGTCAGCGCCAGGGCGGACATCGCCCCCACCACCGGCCAGGGGCTAGGGTCGACCAGGTAGTAGGGGTGGTTGGGCGCTGCGTGGCTCCCCCCGTGGTGGGCGTGCCCGCCCGCGTGTGCTGCGTCGGCCATCGGTCAGAGTCCCCCGGATCGGCTGGTGGCGTCGGTCGTGTCGAGGTGCGCCGTGTCCCTCGCGGCGAGCGCGGCGGTGGCGTCCTCGTCGATGAAGAAGGTGTAGGAGAGCGTGATCTCGCGCACGCCGCGCGTGCCCGGGTCGTCGAGGATCGCCGGATCGACGAAGAAGGAGACCGGCATCTCGACCCGTTCGCCCGGCAGCAGGAGCTGCTCCTCGAAGCAGAAGCAGTGCACCTTGGCGAAGTAGCCGCCGACCTTGTGCGGGGTGACGTTGTAGACGGCACGGCCGACGATCGGCCGGTCGGAGTGGTTCTCGGCCGCGTAGAAGGCGAGGTGGCTCTCGCCGACCCTGACCTCGAGCCGGCGCTGCAGCGGCTGGAAGCGCCAGGGCAGGTCGGGCTGGCGGTCGGCGTTGAAGCTGACCCGGATGCTGTGGTCCAGGCTCGCCTCCGGGGCACTCTCGGCCACCTGGGTCGTGCCGCCGAAGCCGGTGACCCGGCAGAAGAGGTCGTAGAGCGGCACCGAGGCGGCGGTCAGGCCGGCCATGGCGACGATGATGCCGGAGGCGAGGAGTGCCGTGCGGCGGTTCTTCTGGTCGCGGCGCATGGTCAGGCGGTCCCCATCTTGACGATGGTGATCAGGTAGAAGAGCACCACCAGGGCCAGCAGGATCAGCCCGAGTGCGATGTTCTTCGAGCGCTGCCGCCGGCGCTGTTCGTCGCCGCTGATCATGAGCCCAGCCATGCGAGCACGAGATGATCGGCGAGGATAGCCGAGAACAGGGCGAAAAGGTAGACGATCGAGTACTTGAACAGGCGCATCGCCCGGCGGTCGCTGGGCCGGCGCCAGAGCAGCCAGGCGTCGCGCAGGAACACGCCGGACAGGCCGACCGCGCAGAGGGCGTAGAGCCAGCCGGCGCTGCCGAGCAGCGCCGGCGTCAGGCTGGTCAGCGCCAGGACCACCGAGTAGGCCAGGACCTGCCGCCGGGTGGCCGCCGCACCGGCCGCCACGGGCAGCATCGGCACGCCGACATTGGCGTAGTCCTTCTCCCGGTAGAGGGCGAGCGCCCAGAAGTGCGGCGGCGTCCAGAAGAAGATCACGAGGAAGAGCAGGATCGGCATGAGCTCGACGCCGCCGGTCACGGCCGCCCAGCCGATCAGCGGCGGGAAGGCGCCGGCGGCCCCGCCGATGACGATGTTCTGCGGCGTCCGGCGCTTGAGCCAGAGGGTGTAGACGAGAACGTAGAAGGCGATGGTGAGCGCCAAGAGCCCGGCGGCGGTCCAGTTGACGGCCAGGCCCATGGTGCCGATCGAGGCGATGGCGAGCGTGATGCCCATGGCCAGCGCCTCGGCGGGCGCGATCCGGCCGGCGGCGGTCGGCCGGCGGCGGGTGCGGACCATGATCCGGTCGATGTCGCTGTCGTAGGCGTTGTTGATCGCGGCCGAGGCTCCGGCCCCGACCGCCATGGCGAGGATGGCGACGAAGGCGATCAACGGATGGATGCTGCCGGGCGCGATGAACAGGCCGACGCCGCCGGTGAAGACGACGAGCTTCATCACGTTGGGCTTGAGCAGCGTCCAGTAGTCGGCGAGCTCCGCCTCGCCGCCCGCGAGGTCGGCGGGGTGGGCGGTTCGGGTCGCGGTGTCGATCGCGCGGGCCATGATCTTCCAGAAAAACGAGAGGCATGACAATACCCCCGGCCGGTGCCGGCCGGGGGCACGGGGTCAGCGGACCTGCGGCAGCTGCTCGAAGGTATGGAACGGTGGCGGCGAGCTCACGGTCCACTCGAGGGTCGTGGCGCCCTCGCCCCACGGGTTGTCCGCGACCGCGGGCTCGGAGGTGAAGATCCGGTAGACGATGTAGCAGAAGTAGACGGCGGCCGCGGCCGAGATCAGGGCGCCGATGGTGCTGATCATGTTCCAGGGCGCGAACGCGTCCGGGTAGTCGGGGATGCGCCGCGGCATGCCGGCGAGGCCGAGGAAATGCTGCGGGAAGAAGGTGACGTTGACGCCGATGAAGGTGAGCCAGAAGTGGATCTTGCCCATGTGCTCGGGGTAGCTGCGCCCGGTCATCTTGCCGATCCAGTAGTAGAAGCCGGCGAAGATGGCGAACATCGCACCCAGGCTGAGGACGTAGTGGAAGTGGGCGACGACGTAGTAGGTGTCGTGGAGCACCGCGTCGACACCGGCGTTGGCGAGGACGACGCCGGTGACGCCGCCGACGGTGAACAGGAAGATGAAGCCCACCGCCCAGAGCATCGGCGTGTCGAAGGTCAGCGAGCCGCCCCACATGGTGGCGATCCAGCTGAAGATCTTGATGCCGGTGGGCACGGCGATGATCAGCGTGGCGGCGGTGAAGTAGGCCTTGGCGTCGACCCCCATGCCAACGGTGTACATGTGGTGCGCCCAGACGACGAAGCCGATCACGCCGATCGCCACCATGGCGTAGGCCATGCCGAGATAGCCGAACACCGGCTTCTTCGAGAAGGTCGAGACGATGTGGCTGACGATGCCGAAGGCCGGCAGGATCATGATGTAGACTTCGGGATGGCCGAAGAACCAGAAGAGGTGCTGGAACAGCACGGGGTCGCCGCCGCCGGCCGGGTCGAAGAAGTGGGTGCCGAAATTGCGGTCGGTGAGCAGCATGGTGATGGCGCCGGCGAGCACCGGGACGGCGAGCAGCAGGAGGAACGCGGTCACCAGGATGGCCCAGGCGAACAGCGGCATCTTGTGCATCGTCATGCCGGGGGCGCGCATGTTGAAGATGGTGGTGATGAAGTTGATCGCCCCGAGCAGCGAGCTGGCCCCGGCGAGGTGGAGCGCGAAGATCGCCATGTCGACCGAGGCACCGGGGTGGCCGAGGCCGGAGGACAGGGGCGGGTAGACCGTCCAGCCGCCGCCGAAGCCGCCATCCACGAAGGCCGAGCCCATGAGCAGGATGAAGGCGGGGACCAGGAGCCAGAAGCTGATGTTGTTCATCCGCGGGAACGCCATGTCGGGCGCCCCGATCATCAGCGGCACGAACCAGTTGCCGAAGCCGCCGATCAGCGCCGGCATCACGAAGAAGAAGATCATGATGAGGCCGTGCGCGGTGATCAGCACGTTGTAGAAGTGATAGTCGCCGCCCAGCACCTGGTCGCCCGGGACCATCAGCTCGAGGCGGAAGACCACCGACATCAGCATGCCGATGAGGCCGGCGACGAAGGCGAAGACGAGGTAGAGGGTGCCGATGTCCTTGTGGTTGGTCGAGTAGACCCACCGGCGCCAGCCTGTCGGCGTGTGGTCGTGATGGTCGTGGGCGGTAGCGTAGGCCATGTCAGCTCGTCTCCGCGAAAGGCGCCGGGGTTCCCCTCGGGCGTCGCGCTTCGGTTGTCGTCACGTCGATTGTCGTCGGGGGCTCAGCGATTGGCGACCTGGGTGCCGCGGTCGTCGACGCGGGCGAACATGGTCTTGGCTTCCTCGACCCAGACCACGAACTCCTCCGGCGGCACCGCCTCGATGGTGATCGGCATGAAGCCGTGCATCACGCCGCAGATCTCCGAGCACTGGCCGTAGTAGACGCCGGGCTCGTTGATGTGGATCCAGACCTCGTTGAGCCGGCCCGGGACGGCGTCGATCTTGATGCCGAGCGAGGGCATCGCCCAGCTGTGCAGCACGTCGGAGGCGGTAACCTGGACCTTGATGTTGGTGCCGGCCGGCAGGACCACCCGGTTGTCGGTCTCGAGCAGGCGCTGCATCCCGGGCTCGAGCTCGTCGTCGCGCAGCATGAAGGCGTCGAAGGTGAAGTTGTCGTGATCCGGATACTCGTAGGACCAGTACCACTGCCGGCCGATGGCCTTGATGGTCATCTCGGTCTCGGGGATCACGTCGTTGTAGTAGAGCAGGCGGAAGGACGGGATGGCGATGATCACCAGGATCAGGACCGGCACGGCGGTCCAGACCACCTCCAGCAGCGTGTTGTGCGTGCGTCGGGAAGGCGTCGGGTTGCGGTCGGCGCGGAACTTGACGCAGACGTAGACGAGCAGCGCCAGGACCACGAGGCAGATCACGGTGATGACCACCAGGAGCAGGTCGTGGAAGCTGGCGACGCGCTCCATGATCGGGCTGGCGGCCGGCTGGAAGCCCAGCTGCCAGGGCTCGGGTTGGGCCGCTGACGCACCGCCGCCGGCGAGGCTCTGGGCGTAGGCGACAAGGCCGGTGAGGCAGGCGAGCAGCCAGCGCATGGGGCTCGGTTCCCTTTGAGGCGTAGACGGATCGCGAGGAGGCAGCGTGAACTGACCCGAACCTTTCCAGGCCGGTCCGCCCCCTCCAGGCGCCGCCACGATACGGCGGGCGAGCCGGCCGCGTCAGTGACACGATGTCGCAAAATTTCGCGCTCGCCGCGAGCACTTCCGCCCACGAAGGGCGTCCGGAGGCCGCGGGCCGTCAGCTCTCCCGGGTGAGCTGGGCACGCCAGCGGCGCAGGGTGAACCAGATCGCGACGAGGAGCACGGGGGCGGTGGCCGAGACCACGAGCTTCAAGAGGTCGGGCCCGACGAACCCGCCCATCAGGTAGCCAACGATGCCGAGCGCGTAGTAGCTGATGGCGACGACGGAGAGGCCTTCGACGGTCTCCTGCAGGCGGAGCTGCACGCGGGCCCGGCGCTCCATCGAGGCGAGCAGGGCCCGGTTCTGCGTCTGCAGCGCAACGTCGACCCGGGTGCGGGCGAGGTCGGCGGTGCGGGCGATGCGCCGGCTCAGGCTCTCCTGCCGCTCGGCGACCGAGGCGCAGGTGCGCATCGCCGGCTCGAAGCGTCGCTCGAGGAACTCGGCGATCGGCTGAAACTCCTCGAGGCGGGTCTCGCGCAGCTCGTGCAGGCGATCGCGGACCAGCCGGCCATAGGCGCCGGTGGCCGAGAAGCGATAGGCGCTCTGCGCCACCAGCCGCTCGGACTCCTGGGCCACGGCGAAGAGCTCGGCCAGGAGTGCTTCGTCCTCGGTGAGGTCGGCGGTCGCCCCGAGCCTGGCCACGAGGTCGACCAGCCGGCTCTCGAGCCCGCTCAGTTGCGGACTCGTCGCCTTGGCGATCGGCAGGCCCAGAAGGGCCAGCATGCGGTAGGTCTCGATCTCGATCAGCCGCTGCACCAGCCGCCCGGTGCGGCCGCGGCTCATGCCGTGGTCGCGCACGTAGCACCGGCCGAAGTCGTCGCCGGCATTGCGAAAGGCGGTGAACGCCTCGGCCGTGCCGCCGAGCACCCGGCCGCCGACCACCCGCTGGCCCTCGAACAGCCGCTCGATGGTGGTGACGTCCGGCTCCTCGGGATGGCTCGCCCGCTCGACGACGACGTGGTTGGCGGCGATCAGCTGGCCGTCGAGCCCGGCCAGCCAGTCCTCGGGCAGGAGCTCGACCGGGGTCCGCTTGAAGCCGTCGGTCCTGCCTTCCTGGATGACGGTGAGGGAGACGAACTCGGTGTGCCGTTCCCAGCGCAGGCGGTAGGCGCCCAGCGCCACCGCGTGGTGGCGCTCCTGGTGCGGCGGGGCGGCACCGTAGCGCCGGCAGAGGTCGGTGACGGCACCGTGAAGGCCGTCGCCGTCGGCCGGGGTCATGATCGCCAGGTGCGAGACGGCGCACGGGCTGGCGAGCTCGGTGGGCGGCCGGCTGTGCAGCTCCTCGGCCAGCTCGAAGCGGTCCTCGTGCTGCGTCAGGGGCATCGCGGCGCGGTCTCCGTCACTAGCGCCCGATGGCAGGCGAGTAGCATGAGGGCGGCGGTCTCGGCGCGCAAGATGGCGGGGCCGAGGGTGACGGGGAAGACCCTTGGCATGCGGCGAAGTGCGTCGCGCTCGGTTGGGCTGAAGCCGCCCTCGGGCCCGGTGAGGAGCGCCGCGGCCGGGTGCTCGGCGAGGGTGGCGAGCAGCGGGGCGCCGCCGGCCTCGTCGGCCATGACGACGCCGTCCGGCTGAGCCGCCACGGCGTCGAGCAGGTCGGTCTCGGGCAGGAGCTCGGGCACGCTCAGCCGCTCCGCCTGCTCGGCCGCCTCGACGAGGTGGCGGCGCAGCCGCTCCGGACGCGAGCCTTCGACCACGCCGTGCCGGCAGCGAACCGGCAAGAGGCGAGCGACGCCGAGCTCGGTGGCCTTCTCGAGGAGCCAGTCGAGCCGGCTCTTCCTGATAGGCGCGAAGAGCAGGGTGGGACCCGGCTCCGGCGCTGCGGGGCGCAGGCGCGCGTCGACCACGAGCTCGCCCGCGTGCCGGTCGAGCCGGGTGAGCCGGGCGCGCCACTCGCCGTCCCTGGCATTGAAGACCCGCAGCTCGTGGCCCGGGCGGGCGCGCAGCACGGCCCTGAGGTAGTGCGTGGCGTCGGCATCGAGGGCCAGCGCCGCGTCGCGCCCGAGGGGCTGGTCGAGATGGAGCCGGGTGTCGCGCATGCGGGATGTCGTCGCCTTTACCGTGCACCGCCGCAACGCTAAGTGAACCGCCATGACGGAACAAGCGGGCGGCAACTACACACGGGTTCCGGACGAGCAGCTCGGCTGGCTCGCCCGGCTGCCGCGCGGCTTGCAGGATTACGGCCTTCTGGCCCGCCTCGACCGGCCGATCGGCACCTGGCTCCTGTTGATCCCGTGCCTGTGGGGGCTGGCGCTCGCCGGCGGGACCGAGACGATGCTCTGGGCACCGCTGTTCGCCGTGGGTGCCATCGCCATGCGCGGGGCCGGCTGCACCATCAACGACATGGCTGATCGCGAGTACGACCGGATGGTCGAGCGCACCCGCGCCCGGCCGCTCGCCGCCGGCCGGCTCGGCATGCGGGAGGCCTTCCTGTTCGTCGGGCTGCAACTCCTGGTCGGCCTCGTCGTCCTGTTCTTCCTGCCGCCGACGGCGGCCATCATCGCCGTTTGCAGCATGCCGTTCGTGATCGCCTACCCGTTCATGAAGCGGATCACCTACTGGCCGCAGGCGTTTCTCGGCCTGACCTTCAACTGGGGGGTGCTGGTCGGCTATGCCGTGGTCATGGGCGGGCTGGGCCTGCCGGCCCTCTTCCTCTATGTGGCCGGGCTCTTCTGGACGCTCGGCTACGACACCATCTACGCGCATCAGGACAAGGAGGACGACGCCCTGATCGGCGTGAAGTCGTCGGCCCTCAAGCTCGGTGATGCGACCCATGTGTGGCTCTACGGGTTCTACGGCGTGATGCTCGCCTGCCTCGTCGCGGCCGGCCTGGCCGCCGGGCTGGGCGGCCTCTACTTCATGGCGCTCTTGCCGGTGGCGGGGGTGCTGGCGTGGCAGGTGCAGGGGCTGGCGCTCGACGATCCGGCCGATTGCCTGCTGCGGTTTCGCACCAATCGGAGCCTCGGCCTCCTGGTCCTCGTGGCGCTGCTGCTGGGCCACTGGAACCTCGCTTGAACGCCGGCTCGGCCTATGGCGACTGGCTGGGCCTCGGCCGGCTGGGCACGCTCGTGCAGGATCTGGGCAGCGAGGTCGGCCTGCTCGGCGACCGGCTGGTCGACCGGCATCTCCGGCTCGCGGTGACCGGGCTCCGGCGCAGCGGCAAGACGGTGTTCACCACCGCGCTCGTCCATCATCTGCTCGACGGCCACGACCTGCCGTTCGTGGCGGCCGTGCACGAGGGCCGCTACCGGGGGGCGCGGCTCCTGCCGGTCAAGGGCCCCACCTTTCCGTTCGAGTCCTTCCGCCGGGTGATGAGCGACGATGCCCCGGTCTGGCCCGAGGCGACCGAACGGCTGACCACGCTCAAGCTCGAGCTGCGCTTTCAGGCGACGGGCTATGTCCAGCGCTGGGTGGCCCCCGCCGGCAGCCTCCTGCTCGAGATCGTCGACTATCCGGGCGAATGGCTCCTCGACCTGCCGCTCCTGGCGATGGACTACGGCCAGTTCGCGGCCGCGGCCATGGCCAGGGACGCGCGCGAGCCCAGGGCCAGAGTGGCGGGCGAGTGGCGGGCGACCCTCGCCGGGCTCTCGGCCACGACCGATCCGGCCCGGCTGGTCGACGCCTACCGGCGCTATCTGCGCCGGGTGCAGCACGAGCTGCAGCTCAGCATCGTCCAGCCGGGGCGCCTCGTCACCGCCGATCCCGATCCCGACACCGGCTTCGCGCCCTTGCCGCCCGAAGCCCCCGAGCCCCTCCGGCTCGCCATGGCGAAGCGGTTCAACGCCTACAAGGCGCAGGTCGTGGAGCCCTTCTACACCCGGCATTTCAGCCGCTTCGACCGGCAGATCGTGCTGGTCGACCTGTTCCATGCGCTGAATGCCGGCCGGGCGCATTTCGAGGACTGCCAGGAGGCGCTGGCGACGATCCTCGAGAGCTTCCGCTACGGGTCGAACAGCCTGCTCGCCCGGCTGTTCAGCCCGCGGATCGAGCGGCTGCTGTTCGCCGCGTCGAAGGCCGACCACGTGGCGGCCAACCAGCATGCCAACCTCAAGCAGCTGCTCGAGCTGATGATTGCGCCTGCCCGGCGCCAGGCGCGCTTCGTCGGGCTGACGACGGACGTGCTGGCGCTCGCCGCCCTGCGTGCGACCGACACGGTCAAGACCGAGCATCAGGGCCAGCAGCTCTCCTGCGTACGCGGCCGGCTGAAGGACGAGGATCGCGATGCCGTGCTGTTTCCGGGCGAGATCCCGCCGGAGCTGCCGGAGGACGACGATTGGCGCTCGGGCCGCTTCCGGTTCGAGGATTTCCGGCCGCGCCGGCTGGTCTCGGGCCAGAAGGGCCAGCATCTCCGGCTCGACCAGGCGATCGAGTTCCTGATCGGGGACAAGCTGGCATGAACCAGAAAGGGCCGATCTTCCCCTTCGAGCTCGACCCCCGGACCGGCCGGTTCGAGCGGGTCGAGGAGCCGGTGGAGGCCCCGCCCGAGAGGCCCGAGCTGCCGATCGCGCTGGAGCCGCCGCGGCCCTGGTGGCGGCGGCCGGGGCTCATGGCGCTGGTCGCGATCGTGGGCATCGTGCTGATCCAGGCGGTCGACTACCTGACCAGCCTGATCGCGCGCGCACCGCTGCTCGGCTGGCCGTTCGCGATCCTGCTGGCGGTCGCCGTCTTCACCGCCTTGGCCGCCCTCTGGAAGGAGGTCTTCGACATCCGCCGCGTGCGCCGGGCGGAAAGCCTGCGCTCGACCGGGGCGAGGCTGGCCACCTCCGAGCTGCACGGCGAGGCCAGGCCGTTCCTGGCGGCGCTCGACCGGCAGCTCGAGGTGACGGCCAAGGCCGACGTCGAGGCGGCGATCGAGCGCGGGCTGTCGGACGCCGAGATCGTCGTGCTCTACGAGCGGCAGGTGCTGGCGCCGCGCGACAAGCGCGCCTATCGGCTGGTGCTGGAGGCGAGCCGGGACATCGGCCTCTTGACCGCGCTGAGCCCGCTCGGGCTCATGGACGGCGTGCTGGTGCTCTGGCGGACGACCATGATGCTGCGGAGCATCGCCCGCGCCTACGGCCTGGCGCTGAGCCCGGCAGCCTCGATCAGCCTGTTGAAGAGCTGCATCCGCAACGCCGCGATCGCCGGGCTCGCCGATGCCGTCAGCCATGCCGCGATCGAGCATGTCGGCGCCTCGCTCACCGCCCTGGTCTCCGCCCGGGCGGGCCAGGGGGCGGGCAATGCGCTGCTCGCCGGCCGGCTCGGCCTCGAGGCCATCCGGCTGACCCGGCCCCTGCCGTTCATCAAGGAGCCGCAGCCCCGCCTCGCCCACGTGCGGGCCGCCATCTTCGATTCCAGCGGCAAGGTGAAGCAAGAGGTTGGCTGAGCCTGCGCCGGACTTGTGGGGTCGGCGATCTGTCGCCAGACTGGCTCGATTGCACGACAGCCGGAGATGGCCGGGATGGGAAAGAAGAAGGACCGCAAGGCCAAGGACGAGGCGCAGTCCACGGGCAAGCTGTCGCGCAAGGCGTTCGAGGAGGAGCTCTACGCGCTGCAGGTCGAGCTGGTCCGGCTGCAGGCCTGGGTCAAGGCCGAGGGCCAGCGCGTCATCGTCGTCTTCGAGGGCCGCGACACCGCCGGCAAGGGGGGCGTGATCAGCCGGATCACGGCCCGCACCAGTCCGCGCGTCTACAAGCACGTGGCCCTGCCGGCACCGTCCGACCGCGAGAAAAGCCAGGTCTACTCCCAGCGCTACATCCAGCACTTCCCGGCGGCCGGCGAGATCATCCTGTTCGACCGCTCCTGGTACAATCGTGCCGGCGTCGAGCGGGTCATGGGCTTCTGCACCGACCACGAGTACGAGCGCTTCCTGGCGCTGACCCCGGCCTTCGAGCGGGAGATGATCGTCAATAGCGGTATCATCTTCCGCAAGTATTTCCTCGACGTCAGCCAGGAGGAGCAGCGGCGGCGCTTCGAGGCCAGGATCACCGATCCGGTCAAGCACTGGAAGCTGAGCCCGATGGACACCGAATCGGTGCGCCGCTGGTGGGACTACACGACCGCCTACCAGCGGATGATCGAGGCCACCCACGCGCCCGAGGCGCCCTGGAACATCGTCCCCGCCGACGACAAGCGGCGGGCGCGGCTCAACCTGATCCGGCACCTGCTCGACAGCATCCCCTACGAGAAGGTGAAGCCGGACCTGCCGAAGATGCCCAAGGTGCAGCCACAGCCCAGGGGAGCCACCACCGCGCTCGGTGCCGGCCAACCGATCCCGATGCACTATTGAAACGCAGACGGCGCCGGCGCGCGGGGCCTTCGCCCGCTGGCTGCCGGGGCCGGCGCCGCCGGTCGCCCGCGGCCGGCGCTGGCTCGGCCAGGACGCGGCCGCCGGCCTGTCGGTCGCGGCCATCGCGCTGCCGGTCGGCATCGCCTGCGCCTGGCTCGCCGGGGCGCCGGTGGAGATGGGCATCCATGCCGTCGTCTTCCCGCTTCTCCCCGACGCGCTCCTCGGCTCGTCGCGGCAGTTGATCATCGGCCCCGACACCGCCACCTGCCTCACGGTGGCAGCGCGCCCGGCGCCGCTCGCCGCGGGCGGTCCCGAGCGCTGCCTGGCGCCGGTGCCGGTGCCGACACCGCCAGCTTCTACCTGGCGGCGCGCTTGGCCCGACTCGGCTTCGTCGCGAGCTTATGCTCCAAGTCGATCCTGACGGCTACCACAACGGGATCGCGCTCGTCGTCATCCTGGTCCGGCTGCCGCGGCTCCCGGGCCATCCGAGGACCGCGGACGCGTTCATCCCCAGGCTCGCCATGCTCGGTCTCGGGCTGCGGGCCGCCCTCATCACGCCGTGCCGCCGCTTCCCGAGCCCGCCGGCGGCGCTGGTGATGGTCGCCCTCGGCATCGTCGCCGTCCACGCCCTCGGCCGCGACGCGCTCGGCATCATGCCGATCAGCTGCACCTCGGGCATGCGCACCACCAAGGGCCTCGCCCGGTGCCGTCGCTACGACGTCGACCAGGAGCCCAGGGCGTTCGGTGCGGGCAACATCGCCCTGCCCCTGGCCCGAGACTTTCCGGTGACCGGTGCGGATTCGCGCATCGCCGTCAACGACGCGATGCGCGGCCAGACGCGGCGAGGCGGCAGCCGGCGCGGTCGTTCGACCCGCGCTTCGTGGCGGCGCGGCGGGCGGCGCAGCCGACGCGCAGCTTTCCCACGCTCAAGGCGGCGGTGCGGGCATTCGAGCCCGAGACCGGTGCTGGCGGCGCAGCCACCCGAAGCCGACACGGGCACCGGCGCGGCCGCTTGCGCCAGCCGTCGCCAACGCCAACATTCAGAGGGTTCCACGAAAAATTGCGGGAGGGAACCCGATGACCGTCGAACGCGCCGTCCTGTTCACCGTCGGCTGCCTCGTGCTGTTGACCGTGCTGCTGGCCGTCTACCACAGCCTGGGCTGGCTCTGGATCACCGGCCTGCTCGGCGCTCACCTGATGCAGGCGAGCTTCACCGGCCTTTGCCCGGTCGTGATGGTGCTGAAGAGGCTCGGCCTGCCGCAGAAGGCCGGCTTCGCCCAGGCCTGATTCGAGGCCGGCGCCGGCCGGTCGCCCGGCCGGCGCCGGCATGGGCGGTAAACCGATCGCCGCAAGGTGATACGTCCCGGTACGTTAACGGATTGTTAACGTCCGCGACCTGAGCGACACTGCACGGCAGAGGAAACGCCAACAGCGGGAATGGAGACCCGGCGATGTTGGACGGGAAGCTGCGTCGGGGAGTGTCGTGCGCCGGCCTTTTGGCCTTCGCCCTCGCGGCGGCGCCCGGACCGGTGGCGGCGGTCGGCAAGTGGCCGGAGACGCCGACGCTGCGCGACTTCACAGCCGGGCTGATCCGCGGGCCCGCCGGGTGGGAGGCCTGGTGCGCCGGGCATCCTGACGCCTGCCTGCGCGACGCGCCGGCGGTGATCGCGCTCGACGCCCGGACGGCGGTCCTGCTCGAGCGGGTCTTCCACGCGGTGCGCGACCGCATCACCGCCGAGGAGGAGCCGCCCGGCCAGGACCTTTGGCAGGTCGTGCATGGCCGAGGCTTCGGCGACTGCGAGGACTACGCGCTCACCTGGCGCGAGGAGCTGGTCGCGGCCGGGCTGCCGCGCGGGGCGCTCGACATCGCCGTGGCCGAGACCGAGCAGGGCGAGATCCACGCGGTCCTGGCGATCCACACCGACCTCGGCACGCTGGTGCTCGACAATCGCCAGGAGGCACCCAGGCCCTGGGCCAGCCTGCCCTACGCTTGGCTCGCGATCGAGCCGGTGACCGCCGAGCTCGCCCCCTGGCAGGCCCTGCCGGACCACCATCGAATCGGCACCACCCCGCCGCTCACCGCCGAGGGCGAAGCGCGCCGCTGAGCCGACGCACCATCGACCGACACGGGGCCGCAGGTGTCATTCGTGCGCCATGGGCAACGCTCGTGGCGCCTCTTGCGACAGGTTTCTCGGTGGCGCAGCCGCGGTCGTTCCACGGTGTCGCAAGGGCCGCCGGGCGCGGCCCCGCAAGTCTGATCGGGGCTTACGCGATCGCCGAAGCCGGCTAGGATCGCCCGCGCCAACGAGAGGACAACGCCATGACACCCCGGCACGTCCCCGACGCCACCTTCCACACCCGCGTCCGCAACGAGGCGCTCGGCGGCCCCAATCCGTTCGAGTGGAAGACGCTGACGAGCGACGACGTGTTCGCGGGCCGGCGGGTCGTGCTCTTCGCCCTGCCCGGCGCCTTCACGCCGGCCTGCTCGGACAGCCATCTGCCCGGCTACGAGCGCCTGCACGACGCGCTGTTGGCCGAGGGCGTCGACAAGGTGGTCTGCCTCGCGGTCAACGACGCCTTCGTGATGCACCAGTGGGCGCTGTCGCGCGGCATCGAGAAGGTCTTCATGCTGCCGGACGGCAACGGCGCGTTCACCCGCAAGATGGGCATGCTGGTCGAGCGCACCGACCACGGCATGGGCATGCGGAGCTGGCGCTACTCGATGCTGGTCACCGACCGCCTGATCGACAAGCTCTTCATCGAGCCCGGCTTCAAGGACAACCCGGCGGGCGTGCCCCTCGACGTGTCGGGTGCGGAGACGATGCTCGAGTACCTGCGAACGCGCTGATCGCGCGTGTTGCGCAGATCAAGGCTTCATTGGCGCACCTGCAACGGCTCTTTCTCCTATGTGCTCAAGAAAATCTGGTCCCCGTTCGCTCCCAGCGGCAATGGTTAAAAAGGGAGGTGTCCCCCTAAGCCGGACAGCGGCAATGGTTAAAAAGGGAGGTGTCCCCCTAAGCCGAGGTGTCCCCCTAAGCCGGAAGGGAGGTGTCCCCCTAAGCCGGAGGTGTCCCCCTAAGCCGAACGAGGCGCTCGCCGGAGCCTCTCCGGTCGTACCTGGATATTGCGAAGGTAACCCAAACCGCTAGTATGGAGTGCGTACCTCGAAACGCCAAACCGGCGTTGCGGGAACCCAGAGCGGTTCAGAGCGCCACTAGACCGATGTAACTGCCCCGCCTAGAATGCGCACGCGCGCTTGAAGTGATTTTCAAGGATATCGCGATGGCTAAACGGCATCGAAGCAACTTAATTACAGCTTCTTTTCATTATCTTATAAAAACCTCCCCAAACGAAGCCGATCCGGCAAGACCCCTTGAACACCCTTTCACAGAGGCCGAATTTCAGCGGGTAGTGGCACGCATCTCGGACGCCAACCCTATTGATGAGAACGACCCCGCGGTAATTGAAAGAATCAAGGGAGGCCTAGATCTTCCGTTCAGCGAGCATGAAATAGTAGATGGATACCTTCATTTTGGCAATTTTGACGGAGCCTACTATGGTCAAGAATATCGAAATAACGTATATGGCGTCATATCTGCCGATAGTTTAAATCTAAGAACTTTTCACTATTTAATTACTCTCCTGCGTGATGGAAAAATTCTTGTTGGCGTTACTTATAACGCTCAGTTTGGTGATTATGAAGGAATGAAAAAATGTTTGACTCATTTATTGGGACGAGGCAATCACAATATCCGATCCCGCACGATTACGAGTCTACGTGAAGATATAGGCACCGGGACTCCTATCGAACTACGGCTAATCTATAGAAACGCAAACAATAGGCCAGAACGACGGGGGATATTTGGACAAACTGGTGTCTTTGCGATAAAGAGCGCGGATTTTGGAGAGGGATTTCAAGAAGCAGTTTTGCGAATTGCAGATGAGGTCGCCGGCGATACTCAAGAAAGAAAGCGAAAAATTGCTGAACTGGTCAAGCAAGGCAATCTTATTGAACTTGATGACGATGATATTGTAGGATGCTCCGCAATCGTTCGCGAAAACGGACGCACAACGACGGTCTATTTTATTGGTGGAAGTAATATGGCAACAAAATTTAGACTAGATGTAGAAGTAAATGGCGTTGGAATTCCTGATCGTGAACAAGTGAAGAATGCCATTATTGGCGTAATGAGAGAAAAAATTATGCCGCTTTTGGCCTAGTCTTATGTTCAAATTATTGAAAAAAAATTATGACACTTATATTGATGCTTCATTAGGGCAGCGAGAAGGTCACACCCTAAGGTTGATTATTTTTTGTTTTATTTCGTTGATCGTTTCTGTATTTGCTCCTCAAGCGTTATCAGGCGTCTATTCGATGATGGCGACGGGCGTTACAGTTCTCACTGGCTTTACCTTCACTGCTCTCTTTTCCGATCATGCATTGGCTTCTTCTGGCCTGCCGCAACCGAGAAACGAGAATGACGTGCAAGACCTGAGGCGGCTAGAAACACTATCAAAAAATTTTGGTGCAAGATCATCTTACTTTATTGCGCTTTCTATAATTGAGGTGATACTTCTTGCTGCTACGAGCGTCGAATTTTCTGTTCCTGCTTCGATGAACTCTTGGTTAATGGAGGAGAAGTGGTTGCAGGTTTTGTTTGCCAGCAATTGGTTTATTTTATTCAGCAATATCGCAGATATAATGGGCATTCTATTTCATTCTATAATTATATTTGTTTACCTCGAGTGTCTCTATACATTTTATCGCATGGCTGAGACTATATTGGCTATTCTGGAAACAAGGAGAATCTATTTGTCTACGAAGCAAGGTGACGATTTATGATTGCTTGGCAGTTCGATCGGGAAGTAGGGCTCAATTTTACGCCTGTGTGAGTGCCATTGGGGCTTGGCCTAAATCGCTCGGGCATCGAACTTCGTCTCCAACTTCGCGGTCCCGGCGGAAGCGGTGCCAGAAATGGTGGAAGCGTTCCTCGCCGTGCAGCTAGTGGATTGTTTCCAACACTTGATGTCCTCTCTTCGCGGCTGCGATGATCGC
>CAYWSB010000079.1:0-22937 GCA_964460465.1 uncultured Geminicoccaceae bacterium
CCGGCCGCCGGCCGCGGCTGCTGGTCGGCGCGCTGGCCGGGCTGCTGGCGCTGGCCGGGCTCACGGTGCTCTGGCTCTGGCCCGCGGCCGAGCTGCCGCACGAGGCTTCGCCACCCGAGGCGCTGGCGCCCGCCGCCCCGCCGGAGCCGCACGGCGCCCGGACCGCGTCGAGCGAGGCGGCGCCCGTGCCGGCCGCGCCCGATGCGGTCGGGCCCGTGCCGCTCGAGGAGGTCCTTGCCGCCCTGCCGGCGGTGCCGCTTGCCCCGCCGCCGGCCTTGCCCGACACGCGCGCGCAGCTCGAGGCGCTGCTCGCCGAGGTCGCCACCCGGCCCTGCAGCCGGCTCGAGGTCGAGCCCACGCCGGTTGGCCTGCGGCTCGTCGGCAGCACGCGCAGCGCCGCCGACCGCACCGCCATGCTGACGGCGGTGGCCGGCCTTCACGACGTCGACCACGTGGCGATCGGCCTCGATGCCGAGGACGCCTATTGCCGGCTCTACGATCTCCTCGCCGGGCGCGCCGCCGTGGCCTTGCCGCGCCTGGCCGACCTTTATCCCTCGCGCGCCGACTACCGGCTCGCCGCGAGCGAGCCGCTGGTGGTCAGGGTGTTGACGCCCGACTTCGCCAGCCACGTCGTGGTCGACTACTTCACCGCCGACGGCATGGTCGTGCACCTGACCAAGCACGCGGCCGAGCCCGAGCCGCTCGCCCCCCGCACCGAGCTGCGGATCGGCGACCCCGTCGACGGCCAGTGGCTGAGCATCGCCGAGCCGTTCGGGCACGAGCTGATCCTGGTGCTGGCCAGCCGGGCGCCGCTCTTCGCCGAGCCGCGGCCGCAGATCGAGGCCGCCGAGGCCTATCTCGAGGCACTCGAGGCGGCGCTGGCCGCTCAGGACGAACCGCCCATGGCCTCGACCATCGCGATCCTGACCGTGCCCGCCGGCCCCTGAGCGGCTGCCGGCCGACGCGTCGCCGTCACCGGGCTGTCATCGTCTTGTCCAGAACCTTGCGCGGCACCGGGCGCTGCCTATCGTAGTGGCCGCGTCGCGCCGTCTGGAGGCAAGCATGTTCGAATCGGCCCTGCAACCGCATCGCCTCGAGGGCACGACGCTGGCCGACGAGCTGCCGCGGCTGCGCACCGGGCTGATCGAGGCCCAGCTCAAGCTGCGCGACCAGGGCGGGTTCGCGCTCCTGATCGTCCTCGCCGGGCCCGACGGCGCCGGCAAGGGGCCCCTGATGTTCCGGCTCTACGAGTGGCTGGATGCGCGCAGCCTGCGGACCAACGCCTACGACCTGCCGGCCAAGGGCGAGCCGCAGCGGCCGACGTTCTGGCGCTACTGGCGCGACCTGCCGGCCAAGGGCGAGATCGGCGTGGTCGTCGGCTCCTGGTACAACGAGGCGCTGCTCCGCCATGCCGACGGCCAGGACGATGCCTCGGCCTTTCGCCGCCGGCTCAACCGCATCAACGCCTTCGAGGCGATCCTCGTCGCCGAGGGCGTGCGGCTGCTCAAGGTGATGCCGTTCATCACCGAGGCCGACGAGCAGAAGCGGCTGAAGGCCCTCGACAGCAAGGGCGGCCGGTTCGAGCGGCACGTCTTCGACGAGTGGGGCAAGGGGTCGGTCAGGCGCAAGCAGATCCGCGCGGTGGCCGAGGAGGCGGTGCGGCTGACCAGCACGCCCGCCGCCCCCTGGCTCGTGCTGCCGGCGGCCGATCCCGCCTATCGCGACGTCGCCTTCGGCCATATCGTGCTGGAGACGCTCGAGCGGCACCTCGCCGGCAACGGCACCGCTGTCCCGTCCGAGCCGCTGGCGATGATCCCGAGCTTCGCCCGCAAGAACCAGCTCGACGAGCTCGACCTCGGGCACAAGCTCAAGAAGCAGGACTATCTCGAGCGGCTCGACGCGGCCCAGGGCCGGCTGTTCCAGCTCGCCGCGCACAAGGCTCTCAGGAAGGTGCCGGTGGTCGTCGTCTTCGAGGGCCACGATGCGGCCGGCAAGGGCGGCGCCATCCGTCGTCTGGTCTATGCGCTCGATCCCCGGCGCTTCACCGTCCACCCGATCGGCGCACCCACCGACGAGGAGAAGAGCCGGCCCTATCTCTGGCGGTTCTGGAAGCGGCTGCCGGCACCCGGGCGGATCACCGTCTTCGACCGCTCGTGGTACGGCCGGGTGCTGGTCGAGCGCGTCGAGGGCTTCGCCACCGAGGCCGAGTGGCTGCGCGCCTATGGCGAGATCAACGCCTTCGAGGAGCAGCTCGTCGAGAGCGGGCACGTGCTGGTCAAGTACTGGCTGGGGATCAGCAAGGACGAGCAGCTGCGCCGCTTCGAGGAGCGCGAGCGCACGCCGTTCAAGCAGTACAAGCTGACCGAGGAGGACTGGCGCAACCGGGCCAAATGGGACGACTACCACGCCGCCATCGGCGACATGCTGGACCGCACCAGCACCAGCTACGCCCGCTGGACCCTGGTCGCCGCCGAGGACAAGAAGCACGGCCGGATCAAGGTGCTCGAGACCCTGATCGCCGCCCTCGAGGCGCGGATCGCCGCCGGCTGACCGCGCCGGCAGGTCAAATAAATCTGGAGCGGCGTGACTATTAAAAAAGGGACATCATTCTTTCTCTTTTTGACAATCTCGAATAATGAGCGCAGATTGATTTGCGAAGGGAAAATATCATGTCAGAACTAAAGAAAGCATCGCTCAGCCAGCGCTGGAGCGACTTGCAGCCGACGAAGACGATCCTGGTGTGGTCCTGCCTGGGCTCCGTTGCCGCGACGCTGGCGGTGGGCTTCTTGTGGGGCGGCTGGGTGACCGGCGGGACGGCGCGCGGCATGGCGGCCACCGCCGGCGACCAGGGCCGCTACGAGCTCGCCTCGGTGATCTGCGTCGAGAAGTTCCTGGCCGCGCCCGACGCCCGGCAGCAGCTCGTCGACTTCCAGGCGATCGACAGCGCCTACCGCCAGCGGGAGTTCATCGAGCAGGGCGGCTGGGCGGTCATGCCGAACGCCGACAAGGCGACGCGCCAGTCGGCCGATCTCTGCGCCAAGGTCCTGGCCGCGCTGGAGCCGCTACCCGCGGCCGAGCCAGTGGCGGACGCCGCTACCCCCGTCGTTCAATAGACCGGCCGCCGCGGCCGTGCCGCCCCGGTCCGGCGGCACGTGCTGCGGCGTCAGGTGCCGACCATCGGCCGGTGCTTCGCCTGGTGCTCGGCGAACAGGGCGGCCACCGCGCAGGACGCCATCCGGGCGCGCGGGGTGTCGGCGCGACTGGTCAGCACGATCGGCACCCGGGCACCGAGCACGATGCCCGCGGCATCGGCGTTGCCGAGGAAGGTCAGGTTCTTCGCCAGCATGTTGCCGGCCTCGAGGTCGGGAACGACCAGGATGTTGGCCTGGCCCGCGACCGGCGAGACGATGCCCTTGATCCGCGCCGCCTCCGGGCTGATCGCGTTGTCCAGGGCCAGCGGCCCGTCGAGCTTGCCGCCCGTGATCTGGCCGCGATCGGCCATCTTGCACAGGGCGGCGGCGTCGATGGTCGACGGGATCTTGGTCGTCACCGTCTCGACCGCGGAGAGGATCGCCACCTTGGGGTCCTGGCCGAGGGCGAGCGCCAGGTCGATGACGTTCTGGACGATGTCGCGCTTGGCATCGAGATCGGGAAAGATGTTGACCGCGGCGTCGGTGATGAACAGCGGCTGCTGGTAGGTCGGCACCGCCATGGCGAAGACATGGCTGATCCGCCGCTCGGTCCGGAGCCCGCGATCGCGGTTGGCCACGGCACCCAGGAGCTCGTCGCTGTGCAGGCTGCCCTTCATCAGGAAGGCGCCCGCACCTTCGCGGATCAGCTCGACGGCCTTCTCGGCCGAGGCGTGGCTGTGCTCGGTAGCGATGATCTCGATGCCGTCGAGCGAGCGGCCCAGCGCCTCGGCGGCAGCCAGGATGCGCGCCTTGGGGCCGACCAGGATCGGCACGATGATCTTGGCGTCCATGGCATCGAGCGCCCCCTGCAGCGAGCTCTCGTCGCAGGGATGGGCGACGACGGTGCGCGCCGGCGGGATGCCCTCGGTGGCGGCGATGAGCCGCCTGTAGGCCTCGTGGTCCTGCGGCTTGACCGGCATCTCGACGATCTCGGCAGGCTTCATGGCGACGGTCCCCGGCGATGGTGGCGGCTCGTTGCAGCGCACCATAGCCGGCGGCCGGGCACGGTCAACCGCACCCGGCCGCGGCGTGGTCGCGGGCGGCGGGCCGAGCCCTGCGGCTCAGGCGACGTCGCTCGTGATCACCAGCTCGTCGAGCTGCACGCTGGCGACGGCCACCGGCTCCGGCACCACCGGCTTGAGCCCGCCGCGCTCGAAGGCCAGGGTCTGGTCGTCGAACTCGAGCAGGGCCACGTTGCGCAGCACCGTCGCCGACGGCGCGTCGCCGTCCTGGTTGACGAAGATGCTGTTGCGCAGCGTCGTCACCGTGAAGTCCGCGAGATCGCCGGCGAAGACCGCCCGGTCGGTGCCACCGCCGCCGTCGACGAAGGTGTTGCCGCCGCCGACATACATGGTGTCGTTGCCCTTGCCGCCGAACAGCCCCGTATCGCCGAGGCCGCCGACCAGGATGTCGTTGCCCTTGCCGCCGAACAGCGTGGTGCTCTCGAGCCCGGCGGCGACCAGCACGTCGTTGCCCTCCTTGCCGAAGGCGATGCTGTTGCTTGCCTGCGGGAGGACCAGATCGTCGCCCTTGGTGCCCATGACGACGGTCTGGTCGTCGGCGCCGACGATCGTCCGGTCGAGCTCGGCCGCGAGCCAGCGGAACGGGTCGTCGAGCGCGTCGCCGACCACCGGGACGTAGCTCTCGGCCGCGTCGAGCAGGAAGGCGCTGTCGATGTAGAGGAGGATCGGGTGCTCGTCGCCGATGCCCGGGATCTGGCTGGCCAGGATCAGCTCCTCCGGCGTGTCCAGGTCCTTCGGCTTGAAGTTGGGCAGCCGCGCCTCGGGCCGGTCGATCAGGAGGTCCAGCCCCTCGCGGGCAGCACCGCCGACGATGAACAGCGGGCTCAGGTCGGACAGCCGGGCGACGAAATCGTCGGTGTGGACGAGGTTGAGCTGCTCGACACCCTGGACCACCTGGGTCGACCCCGGCGAGCCCAGCGTGACCAGCAGAGTCTTGTCGCCGAGCCCGGCGAATTCCGGGACGGAGTCGAGCAGCCGGGCAGCGGCTTGCTCGGCGATGATGCCGCCGAGGCTGTGGCCCGAGAGCAGGATCTGCTCGATGCCGTTCGCCGGGTTCGCGGCGTAGCCGAGCGCCGCGACGGTGGCGCCCTGGTGGGCCGCGAAGTAGAGGTCCCAGCCGCGCACGCCGGGCGCCACCTCCAGGCCCTGAAAGCCGAACTCGTTCGCCTCGTCGGTGCTCCGGTAGGTCACCACGAGGGTCTTTTGGCCCTCGAGGTCACCGGTGTAGAAATGCGCGGCGCTGGTGAAGGTGCCGGCCGGCAGGCCCACCGAGAGGCCGACGTCCGCCAAGTCGACGCCCGGGCTTGCCAGGCCCGGCAGGGCGAGCGGCACCCACCCACGCTCCACCGCATTGCCGGTCGGCAGCTTCGGCAAGTCGGGCGTAGATTGATAGTCGGCGACGCTGGCGAAGGTGTCGTAGCCGAATAGACTGGCCTCGACCAAGAGGTTGTTCGTCATGATGCGTTTTCCCAAAATGGCCGGCACTGTTGGGAGCCGTGTGCCGTGCAGAGATTCCAAACGGATGCCATGGCAGCGCTGTCGCGGAATTGACGCGGATCAATCATCCCGCAGCTGGTGCGGCCCCGCGACGATCGACCACACGTTGCACGCCCGGGCCTCGCTCAGCGCTCCAGCACGTAGCGTCCCGGGGCGGCCTCGAGCGGCGGCAGCCCCTGCTCCGGCGCCCCCATAAGTGGCGGTGCGGTGCGCTCGCCGCTGCGCTCGGCGAGCCAGGCCTGGAACGGCAGCCACCAGGACCCGGGCCGGGGCTCGGTGCCGACCAGCCAGCGCTCCGGCGGCTGGTAGATCGCGTCCGCCGCCATGGTGGCGATGCGATGGTGCCGGCGCGGGTGGTCCGGCGGGCTGACGATGCCGGCATTGTGCCCGCCATTGGTGAGCGCGAAGGTCACCGGCACGTCGGTCAGGAGGCGGATCTTGTAGACCGACTCCCAGGGTGCGATGTGGTCCTTCTCGGTCCCCACGGCGAAGATCGGAGCCCTGATGTCGGTCAGGGCGATCGCCCGGCCGTCGACGGCGTAGCGGCCGCGGCTCAGCCGGTTCTCGAGAAAGAGCGCGCGGAGATACTGGCCGTGCATCCGCGCCGGCATGCGCGTGCCGTCGGCGTTCCAGGCCATGAGCGCCGTCATCGGTTCGCGCTCGCCCATCAGGTACTGGCGGACCATCCGCGACCAGACGAGGTCGCTCGAGCGGAGCAGGCGGAAGGCGCCGGCCATCTGCTCAGTGTCGAGATAGCCCTGCTCCCACATCATGTCCTCGAGATAGGCGATCTGGCTCTCGTCGATGAAGAGCATCAGCTCGCCCGCCTCGGAGAAGTCGGTCTGGGCGGCGAGCAGGGTCAGCGAGGCCAGCCGCTGGTCGCGGTCGCGCGCCATGGCGGCGGCGGCGATGGCGAGAATCGTCCCGCCGAGGCAGTAGCCGACCGCATGCACCTTGCGCTCGGGCTGGATGGTCGTCACCGCGTCGAGTGCTGCCAGCACGCCCAGCCGGCGATAGTCGTCGAGGTCGAGCTCGGCCTCCGCCTCGCCCGGGTTCTTCCAGGAGATGCAGTAGACGGTGTGGCCCCGGGCGACGAGGAACTCGATCAGCGAGCGACCGGGCTCGAGGTCGAGCACGTAGTACTTCATGATCCAGGCCGGGACGATGAGCACCGGCTCGGGATGCACGGTCGCGGTGGCGGGCGCGTACTGGATCAGCTCGCAGAGGTCGTTGCGGAACACCACCCGGCCCGGCGTCGTCGCCATGTTGCGGCCGACCGCAAAGTCGTCGGTGCCGACCGGGCCCCGGCCGGCCATCCGCCGCTCGACGTCCTCGGCCAGGTGCCCGAGCCCGCGCGCGAGATTGCGACCCTGCTCGGCCAGCGTCCGCTCGAGCACCTCGGGATTGGTCAGCGGCAGGTTGGAGGGGGCGATGCGGTCGAGGGCGTTGCGGGCCATGAACCTGACCTGCCGCTCGTGCTGTGCCGTCACCCCGCGCGGCCCGGTGGTCGCGGCATCCCACCACGCCTGGGTGGCGAGAAAGCCCTGCGCCCAGACGTTGAACGGGAACTTGTGCCAGGCCGGGTCGGCGAAGCGGGTGTCGTCGCCCTCCGGCGGGAAGGGCTCGCTGGCGCCCTCGCCGGCCGCCCGCGCGGCGAACAGGCCGAGCCGCCAGGCGTCGTGCCAGGCCGCCTGCGCCAGCTCGAGCTGGCGGCCGGGCGCGTTCGCCAGATGCGAGGCCCAGTCGCTCCAGGCGGCGGCGACCGCCGGCAGCGAGATGCCCGCCGTGAGCTTGGCCTGGCCGGCATGCCATAGCCGGTCGAGCTGGGTGTAGCGCGGCAGCAGGCCCGGCGCGATCCCGGTCTGGCCGGCGGCCGGGTCGCTCGCCGCCCTTGTTCGGGCCGCTTCCCGTGCGCCCGTGGGCTTGCTCTCCCGGGCCGATGGCGCCGGCTCAAGCCGGCGCCGCCGTGCGATCGCTGCGGTTCTCGCCATGCGTCCCCCATCTCGTGCTGCGCGGCAGCGCCAGACCAGATGGGCCGCGATCACGCTCGGCACAATGTGGCCCCGGGTCACGGGCGGCCGCGCGGGCGTGGACAAGCGGACAACATGACGACGGCCGGGCTCTGCTGGCTCCGGGCGGCCGCGCGGGCGTGGACAAGTGCGCGGCGGACGCCTAGGCATCATGCGATCGGGACGAGCAAGAGGGAGACCGGGCCGATGCGCCTCCATGACTTCGGTACAATCATCCTGCTGGCCGGCATCGCTGCCGCCGTGGCGCTGATCGTGGCGTCGCAGGTCAACCCCGCCTGAGCGGCGCCGCGGCCGACCCGCGCGGGCCGGCCGCCGGCGGCCGACCTCGACCAAGAGCCGCGCCAGCGCTTCAGCAGACCCGCAGATCGACGGGTCGGCCGACACCCTCCACCTGTCGCGCGGTGCGCAGCTGCCAGGCGAGCCGCGGGACGAAGCCCTGGGCGCCGGCCGCAGCGTAGGTGTCGGCCATGACGATGCCGGCCACCGCCTCGGCCTTGCAGTGCTTCTCCAGCTTGGCCGCGAGGTTCACGGCCTCGCCCAGGACCGTGTACTCGAGCCGCTCGGCGTCGCCCACTGTGCCGAACATGACGGGCCCGGTGGTCACTGCCGCCGCCACGGCTGGGCCGGGCAGGCCCTGCCGGGTCCTGGCCTCGGCCCAGCGCCCGCCGGTTTCGAGCACCGCCTCCAGCGCCTCGAGCGCGGCCGCGGCCTGCCGGTCGGACGGCCGCACCGCGCCGAAGCTGGCGAGGATGCCGTCGCCCATGAACTTGTCGATGCTGCCGCCCGAGGCCCTGACCGCCTTGGCCATCAGCGCCTGGTACTCGCCGAGGATCTGCATCACCTCGGCCGGCTGGAGCCGCTCGCTCAACGGGGTGAAGCCGCGCAGGTCGACGAACAGGATGGCGGCCTCGCGGATCTCGGCGTGGCCGGCCACGAGCTCGCCCTCGGTCTCGGTGATCCGCCCGGCGATCTCCGGGGCGAAGAAGCGCTTGAGGTCGGCCGCCGCCTGGCCCTCGACCGCCGCCCGCACCAGCAGCTTGCGCGCGCGGTGCAGCGCCAGCGCCAGGATGCCGGTGACCACCAGGATCGAGACCACCTTGTCGATCTCCGCACCGACCAGGATGCGGTAGCTCATCATGTACTCGGCGAAGTTCCGGGTCAGCATCGGCCCGTCCTGCGTCCAGATCGCGTAGGCCACCAGCGACAGCCAGCCGAGTGACGCGCTGAGCCCGGCGAGGAGCACGAAGCCCGGCTCGAAGCGCAGCGTCCTGAGCGCGATCAGGATGAAGACGTACATCAAGGTCGGCGCCTTGAGGTAGATCGCCGCCGGGGCGCCGTACTGCAGGTGGAAGCTCCAGATGGTGAGCATGAGGACGGCGATGTCGACGACCACCGAGGCGGCGAGAACGGCGCGGGTCAGCCGCTCGGCCACCGCCAGGTAGAGGCGCCAGAGGGTGAACGCGGCATAGACCGAGAGCGCCACCGGCACCGGCTCGAACGGCACGTCGGGCGGAAACGCCTTCGGCGTCAGGCTGTAGAGCACGAAGAAGCCGACGATGGCGGCGATCTGGATCAGGCTGACCAGGACCTCGCTGCGCGCCTGCTCGCGGCTGATCGCCTCGACGATGCGCTTCGGCATCGCGGCCGGCAAGGGCGGGCCGAAGACTAGCAGCTGCAGCTGTTCCGCGCAGCGGTGCAGCATCCCGGCGAGATCACGGTGCCGGGCCGGCAGGTGCCCGGGCGTCGCCGGCAGGCGGCGCGTGGCGGGCAGCAGGCGGCGCTCGGGGACGTCGGGCATCGCCAGGATCCTCGGCTGGGTTCTCCGGTGGCGAGGCTGCTCTACGCGCTCGACCGGCAGCGGCCAACGGCGCAGGCGATGACGGGCGGTCATAAGGGCGTGAGCGGCCGGGCCGCCGGCGACGACAGCGATGAAGGAACGGTTGCGGCGGATCATCTGCGAAAGCAATGCTGCATTGCAATAACACACGTGGTGCGGGAAACGGCGCCGCTCCATATCACCGTCGTCAGCAATGTTGCACTGCAACAGATTCGAGGACCTGCATCATGACCACGCAATCCGTCTTCCCCGTTGGCGGCACCGCCGGCGCCTGGCGTGGCGATCTCCACGAGACTTCGCGCCTGGGCGCACTGCTCCGGGGCCTGCAGCGCCGTCTTTCGGCGCACAGCCTCTACCGGCAGACCTATGACGAGCTGCAGCTCCTGAGCGATCGCGAGCTCAACGACATCGGCATCGCCCGCTGCGACATCCGCAAGATCGCGCGGGAGTCGGCCGAGAGCGTGCTCGCCCACGGCGACCACCGCTTCTGAGCCACCTGCCGGAAGCCCCGGCATCGGCGACGGTCAGCCTGTCGCCGGTGCCGGTCTTCTGCTAGATCGGCAGCTCTCCGACCGTGGGGAGATGCCGATGGATCTGGACCGGTTTCGCCAGGAGGCGAAGCATCTCGTCGACTGGATGACCGAGTACCTCGCGACCATCGAGGCACGCCCGGTTCGCTCCCAGCTTCGACCCGGCGAGGTGGCCGCCGCCTTGTCGCCCGAGCCGCCGGCTGCGCCCGAGGACTTCCGGGCGATCATGGCCGACTTCGAGCGCATCGTCATGCCGGGCATCACGCACTGGCAGCATCCGCGCTTCTTCGCCTACTTCCCCGCCAATTCGAGCCCGCCCTCGGTGCTGGCCGAGATGCTGACCGCCGCGATCGCGGCGCAATGCATGCTCTGGCAGACCTCGCCCGCCGCCACCGAGATGGAGACCCGCATCCTCGCCTGGCTCGCCGGCATGCTGGGCCTGGGCGAGGGCTGGCACGGCGTCATCCAGGACAGCGCCTCCTCGGCGACGCTCGTGGCGATCCTCACGGCCCGCGAGCGGGCGTCCGACTGGCGGAGCAGCGAGGAGGGGCTGGCCGGCGGCCCGCCCATGGCCGTCTACACCAGCGAGGAGGCGCACTCCTCGGTCGAGAAGGCGGTCAGGATCGCCGGGCTGGGCCGGAAGTCGCTGCGCCTGATCCCCGCCGACCATCGTTTCGCCATGCGGCCCGACGCGCTCGAGGCCGCGATCGCCCAGGACCTTGCGGCCGGGATCAAGCCCGCCTGCATCGTCGCCACGCTCGGCACCACCGGCACGGGCGGCATCGACCCGCTGGCCGCAATCGCTGCGGTGGCGAGCCGGCACGGTGCCTATCTGCACGTCGACGCCGCCTGGGCCGGCAGTGCGCTGCTGCTGCCCGAATGGCGCTGGATGATCGAGGGCATCGCGGCGGTCGACAGCTTCGTCACCAACCCGCACAAGTGGCTGGGCGTCAATTTCGACTGCTCGGCCCACTATTTCCGCCGCCCGGACGAGCTGGTCCGCACGCTGACCGTCAACCCGGCCTACCTCACCGGCCAGGAGACGGGGCAGGTGATCGACTACCGCGACTGGGGCATTCCCCTCGGCCGGCGATTTCGCGCCTTGAAGCTGTGGTTCGTGATCCGCTGCACGGGTGTGGAGGGGCTGCAGGCGATGCTGCGCCGGCACATCGAGCTCACCGCCGAGCTCGCCGGCTGGATCGAGGCCGCGCCGGATTTCGTGCTGGCCTCGCCGCCGAGCCTCGCCTTGCTCAGCTTCCGCTACCAGCCGGCCGGTGTCGCGGACGACGCCCGGCTGGACGCGCTCAACGCCGACTTGCTCAAGCGAATCAACGACGACGGCCGCATCTATCTGACCCAGACCAGGGTCCGCGGCCGCACGGCGCTGCGCTTCTCGATCGGCCAGACGACGACCAAGCGCCGCCACGTCGAGACCGGCTGGGCGGTCGTGCGGGAGATCGCGCGAACGTTATAACGCTAAAAAGAAGTGGAATAATAAATTCATTTGACTTGCCGATGTAAAATTCGACAATGGCACGCGGTACGGCGTTGAACCGTCCGTGAAAGGCAGGTGCCGCGTGCGCTACTTCCCGATCTTCGTCGATCTCGACCGCCAGGGCGTGCTGATCGTCGGCGGGGGCGAGCAGGCCGCGCAGAAGCTCCGCCTCCTGGCCAGGACCACTGCCCGCATCCGCCTCGTGGCCGACGAGCTGTCGCCCGAGCTGGCCCTGGCGGTGGCCGAGGGCCGGGCGGAATGGCTCGCCACTGCCTTCCACCCCGACCAGCTCGCCGGCTGCCGGCTGGCCTATGCCGCGACCGACGACCTCGAGACCGCGGCCCGTGTCGCCTTCGCCGCCCGGGCGCGCAACATCCCCGTCAACGCCGTCGACCGGCCGCAGCTCTGCAGCTTCGTCACCCCTGCCATCGTCGACCGCGATCCCGTCGTCGTCGCCATCGGCTCGGAAGGTGCCGCCCCCGTCCTGGTCAGCCGGATCCGGGCGAAGCTCGAGGCCGAGCTCCCCGCTGCGCTCGGCGGCGTCGCCCGCTTCGCCCAGTCCCTGCGCCGCCGCGTCGGCCGGGCCTTCGCCGACGGCCGTGGCCGCCGGGCCTTCTGGGAACGGTTCTTCGACGGGCCGATCGCCGGCCACCTGCTCGCCGGCCGCGAGGCCGAGGCCGAGCGGCTGGTCGACGCCGCCCTCGCCGGTGCCCCGGCACCGGGCAGCGTGGTGCTGGTCGGGGCCGGCCCGGGCGATCCCGAGCTTCTGACCCTCAAGGCGCATCGGGCGCTGCAGTCGGCCGACGTCCTGGTCATCGACCGCCTGGTCGACCCGCGGATCGTCGAGCTCGCCCGCCGCGACGCGCGGCGCATCCATGTCGGCAAGGTGCCGGGCGGCCCCTCGGCCAGCCAGGAAGCCATCAACGCCATCCTAGTCGCGGAAGCCCTGGCCGGCCATCGCGTCGTCCGGCTCAAGGGCGGCGATCCCTTCGTCTTCGGCCGGGCGGTCGAGGAGATCGAGGCGGTCGAGGCCGCCGGCGTCACGGTCGAGATCGTCCCGGGCGTGACGGCGGCGCTCGCGGCAGCCGCCAGTGCCCGCCTGCCGATCACCGAGCGCGGCAAGCGCCGCGCGCTGACCATCCTCACCGGCCAGACGAAGGACGGCCCGGCCGAGCACGACTGGCGCGCCCTGGCCCAGGGCGGCCAGACGCTCGCCGTCTACATGGGCGTCAAGGCCGGGCCGCAGATCGCCCGGAGCCTGATCGCGGCCGGGCTCGATCCCGCGACCCCCGTCAGCATCGTCGAGAACGCCTCGCTCGAGACCGCGCAGACCGCGACCGGGCGCCTCGACCAAGTGTCGGACCTGCTGCTCCGTGCCGGTATCCGCGGCCCCGCCATCCTCTTCATCGGCGTGGCCCCGATACCGGCCGCCTCTTCCGGCAATCCCTCCGTCGATCTCGCCCATCCCCTCCCGTTGGAAAGGGCCGCCTGATGCCCCGGATCGTCACCGCCAACCATCTTGCCGCCGGCGACGTGGTCTTCCTCGCCGAGAACGGCTGGACGCCCAATGTCGACCTCGCCCTGGTCGCCGACGACGAGGCGACGCTCGCCGTCCTCGAGCGGCGGGCGGCCGCCGCCGAGGCCGCCGACATCGTCGTCGGCGCCTATGTGGTCGAGGTGCGCCGCGAGGGCTCGCGGATCGTGCCGCTCCACTACCGCGAGGTGATGCGCACGCGCGGCCCGACGGTGCGCCCCGACCTCGGCCACCAGGCCACGCTCGGAGCCCGCTGATGTACCGCTACGACGAGTTCGACGCCCGGTTCGTGGCCGAGCGCACCGCCCAGTTCAAGGACCAGGTCGCCCGCCGCCTCAAGGGCGAGCTGACCGAGGAGGAGTTCCGCCCGCTCCGGCTGATGAACGGGCTTTACTTGCAGCTCCACGCCTACATGCTCAGGGTCGCCATCCCCTACGGCGTGCTGTCCTCGCGCCAGCTCCGCCAGCTCGCGATGATCGCCGAGCGGTGGGACAAGGGCTACGGTCACTTCACCACGCGCCAGAACATCCAGTTCAACTGGCCGAAGCTGGACGACGTCCCGGCCATCCTCGAGGCCCTGGCCGCGGTCGAGATGCATGCCATCCAGACCTCCGGCAACTGCATCCGGAACGTCACCACCGACCAGTATGCCGGCGTGGCGGCCGACGAGATCGAGGACCCGAGGCCCCATTGCGAGCTGCTCAGGCAATGGTCGAGCCTGCACCCCGAGTTCTCGTTCCTGCCGCGGAAGTTCAAGATCGCGGTGACCGGTGCTCCCTTCGACCGGGCGGCCGTCAAGGTGCACGACATCGGCCTGCGCATGCACCGGAACGAGGAGGGCCTGGCCGGCTTCGAGGTGATCGTCGGCGGCGGGCTCGGCCGGACGCCGATGGTCGGCAAGACCATCCGGGGATTCCTCCCGGCCGATGAGCTCCTGCCCTACGTCACCGCCATCATGCGCGTCTACAACCGCTTCGGCCGGCGGGACAACAAGTACAAGGCGCGGATCAAGATCCTGGTGCACGAGATCGGCGTCGACGCCATGAGCGAGCTGGTGGAGGCCGAGTTCGCGAAGGGTGATCACGTCGAGGCCATCGAGCTCGCGGCCGGCGAGGTCGCCCGCATCGAGGCCTATTTCGCTCCGCCGCCCCACGAGACCTTGCCGGCGAAGGACCCGGCGCATCTGGCCCGTCTCTTCGAGGACAAGGCCTTCGCCCGCTGGGTCCGCCACAACGTGGCCGCCCACAAGGTGCCGGGCTACGCCATCGCCAACATCTCCTTGAAGCCCACGGGCGGCATTCCGGGCGACGCCACGGCGGACGAGATGCGCCTCGTGGCGAACCTCGCCGAGCGCCATTCCTTCGGCGAGATCAGGGTGGCGCACGAGCAGAACCTGGTGCTGCCGAACGTCCGCACCAAGGACCTCCATGCCCTCTGGCAGGCGCTCGACGCGGCCGGCCTCGCCACGCCCAACCTCAACCTCGTCTCCGACATCATCGCCTGCCCCGGCATGGACTACTGCAGCCTCGCCACGGCCCGCTCGATCCCGGTGGCACAAGCCATCAGCCGCCGCTTCGCCGACCTCGCGCGGCAGGAGGACGTGGGCGAGCTGCACATCAACATCTCGGGCTGCATCAACGCCTGCGGCCACCACCACGTGGCGCATCTCGGCATCCTCGGCCTCGAGAAGAAGGGTGTCGAATCCTACCAGATCACGCTCGGCGGCTCGGCCGACGAGAACGCCGCGATCGGCCAGCTGCTCGGCCCGGGCTTCGCGGCGGACGAGATCGTGGACGCCGTCGAGGCCGTGGTCCGGGTCTATCTCGACGGCCGGAAGGGCAGGGACGAGCGGTTCCTCGACTTCTTCCGCCGGGTCGGCATCAAGCCCTTCAAGGAGGCCCTCTATGCCCCTGCTTAAGAACGGCGAATGGATCGAGGACGACTGGCGCTTCTACGCCGACGACCAGCCGGTGCCGACGCAGCGGCCGAAGATCGTGACCCTGGCCCGGCTGCAGGGCGACGATGGCGAGTTCCTCTTCCACTGCGCCTGCCGGCTCGGCGTGCGCCTGGAAAGCCACGAGCCGGTCGAGGCGCTCGAGGCCTGGCTGAAGCGCCTCGAGCTCGTGGTCCTGGTCTTCCCCAAGTTTGCCGATGGCCGGGCCTTCTCGGCGGCGGCCGTGCTGCGCCAGCGCTACCGCTTCAAGGGCGAGATCCGCGCCGTGGGCGAGGTCCTGGTCGACCAGCACCCGTTCATGCGCCGGGTCGGCTTCGACGCCTTCGAGGTGGCGCCGGGCCGAGCACTCGAAAGCTGGCGGAACGCACGGATCGATGTCGGCCTCGCCTACCAGTATGACGACAGCGCCAGCGATGCCGCCACCGCCGTCTGGCGGGCGCGGCGCGGCCGGCCGGACCTGACCCTGGCAGCGGAGTGAGCCGCCGGGGCGGGTAGCGCCGCTCACTGCCTGGCCCCGAACGCGGCGAGGTAGCGCTCGACGCGGATGCCCCGGAGGTCGAGGGTGCCGCCGACCTCCTCGGCGGCCGGGCCGAAGAAGCGCCCGTCGACCGGCCCGCTCCAGCCGTTGGCGGCGGTGCCGGTGCCGTCGAAGCGTGTGCTGCTGATCACCAGCGTGCCGGTCGTGGCGAACTCCGGGCGGCTTGCCCCGGTTTCGAGCTCGCGGGCGGCGCCGCTGCTGAAGGCGATGCTGCCGGCGGCGAAATCGGCGTTCAGCGCCACATCGGCCGAAACGTCCCGGACCGAGCCATCGGCACTGACGAGAAAGCCGGTGGCCGCCCCCTGGTAGCTCGCCCCGCCGGCAGTCGGAACGGCAGTGGCGGGGGTGAAGGTCCCGTGCACCGAGGCGGCCAGGATGCCCCGTTCGAGAAAGCCGATGTCGGCGGACGGGTTCAGCCAGGCACCATACAGCAGGTGCTCGAGACCTGCGACGTTCGGATCGGCCATGCTCGCCCGCCGCTGCAGCGGGTTGCCAGCCCGGGCGAAGAGGAGAAAGCGCGGATCGGCGGGCGCGGCGCGCCGCTCGATCTCTGGCCGGGTCGCGTCGAGGCTGACGCCGAAGGGGCCGGTGCTCACCGCCACGAGCTCGCGCGCGTCGTCGAACCGGGCCACGAGGTTGGCGGCGAGCAGCCGGGTGCCCTCGATGCTGTCGACCGCATTGCCGTCGATGTCGACCGTGACATGGCGGGCAAAGCCCTGCTGCGGCTGCACCACCTGCCCCGACTCGATCGCACTTACCGTGGTGAACGGCACCTTTCCGCTCCCCGACGAACCACCGCCGCCCCCGCCACAGCCGACGAGGACCACGAGCAGCAGCACCCTGGCCGCACCGCCGATCACGGCTCTCGTCTTGTCAGGCCGCCGGCCGTTCATCGCTTCGCACCGAAGCTGCCGATATACCGCTCGACGCCCGCCCCCTTGAGGTCGAAGGCGCCGCCGGCCTCCTCGGCCGCCGGGCCGAAGAAGCGGCCGTCGATCGGGCCGCTCAGGCCGCCGGCCGTGGTGCCGCTGCCGGCGAGGCGGTTGCCGGAAACCGCGAGCGTGCCGCTGATCGCGAGATCCGGCAGGACGGCGCCGGTGGCGATGTCCAGGCCGGCATCGGTCGCCAAGCTCGCCTGCGCCTGGTCGAAGTCGGCGACCAGGGTGACGGTCGAGGAGACCGCGCTGACGACACCGTCGGCAGCGACCCTGTGCCCGACCGACGGTCCGGTGTAGGTCGCCGCACCGCCGCTCGGCACGGCAGCCGCTGGGGTGAACGTGCCGAAGGCCGCACCGCCCAGATACGCGACGTCGAAGAACGCGATGCCGGGCTGCAGCCAGATGCCGAACAGGAGATGCTCGAGGCCGGCACTGCCGGGATCACCCATGACGGCGCGATCGGCATTCTTGGGGATGGTATCCTCGGCCAGGACGACGAAACGCGGGTCGCCCGGGGCGACGTCGCGCAGGATGCCGGGACGTGCAGCGTCGAGGTTGACAGCGAACGGCTGGATGCGCGCCGCCACGAGGTCAACCACGTCGTCAAAGCGGACCAAAAGGTCGGCATCGAAGGGCCCTGCAGGGTCATCCGCCTTGGCGATCGTGCCGTCGTTGGCGACGACGATCGGGACGGCGCGCGCCACGCTTTGCCGGGTCTTGACGTAGCTGTCGGCTTCGATCGCGCTCACCGTGGTGAAGGTCACGGCCGGCGGCCCGTCCGAGTCGCTGCCACCGCCACAGGCGGCGAGAGCGCCGAGGACCATGAGCGCAGCGGTGCACCGCATCGTGCTCCCTCCTCTTTCTCCCTGCTCGACAGCAGGCTAGCAGAGTGGGTCCGGCCGATCCTTGAGGCAGGTCAACGGCGGCGAGGCCGCCGGTCCGGCAGGAGCCGGGCGCCCGGGTTCGTCGCTCACCGCCGCGCGCCGAAACCGCCGACATAGCGCTCGATGCCAGGGCCCGCGAGGTCGAAGGCGCCGCCCGCCTCCTCGGCCGCCGGGCCGAAGAACCGGCCGTCGATCGGCCCGGACCAGCCGTTCGCGGCGGTGCCGGTGCCGGCGAAGCCGCTGCCCGCGAGGGCGAGCGTCCCCGTGACGGCAAGCCCGGGCACGTTCGCCCCGGACGCGATGTCGAGCGGCGCGCCGCTGGCGAAGCCGATCTCCCCGGCGGCGAAGTCGGTGGTCAGCGTGGCGTTCGAGGAGAGGGCCCTCACGCTGCCGTCGGCGAGCACCTGGTAGCCGACCGAAGCCCCGGCATAGCTGGCCGTGCCGGCCGTGGGCACGGCGTCGGCCGGTGTGACGTTGCCGAAGGCGCCGCCGCCGAGGAAGGCCAGGTCGGCGAAGTCGTTGTAGGCCTCGAGCCAGACGCCGAAGAAGAGATGCTCGAGCCCGGCCGTGGCCGGATCGGCGAGCGTCGCGCGATCGGCGTTCCGGGGGGACGCATCGAGAGAAAATGTCAGGAATTGGGGATCCGCAGCGGCCACCGTGCGATCGACCCGGTCGCGCCGCGAATCGAGGTCGACGGTGGCGATGCGCACAGCGACCAGCGCGGCGGCGTCGTCGAAGCCGGCGCGGAGCGGGTCGTCTACGTCGAGGAACGACGGCGACCGAACGCCCGTCACCACGCCATCACGGTCGACCTCGAGTGCGGCGACCCGGCTGATGCCGTCCGCCGTCACCACCACCTGGCCGGGCTCGATGGCGCTCACCGTGGTGAAGGGCACGTTGGCCGTGCCCGACGTGCTGCCGCCGCCCCCGCCACAGCCCGCGAGGCCCGCCAGAAGTACCAGCGCCCATGAACGTCGCATGCCCTCGTGTCCTGCACCTGGCACCCCGACCCTGAAGGGAGCAGGGTCGGCCGTCGGGTAACGGCGATAGATCAAGCCGTTGTTGGCGACTGCAGGTTGCATCTCGTACCGATCGCCGGCGCGTCCCGCGGCGCGCCGGGCGGGCGCTAGCTGACGCTCAGCCCCGCCCGCCCGAGCCCATCGACCAACGCGTCGACGACGGCCGGCTCCATGTTCCAGTAGCCGAGATAGTCGCGCGCCAGAGCGGCCGCCTGCGGCTCGAGCTCGAGCAGCGACGCCGCGGCCTCGGCCGCCGCCTCGGGTGGGCCGTGCCGGCCGAGCACGGCCGTGCGCAGGAGCCGGGTCATCAGGAAATCGGGCAGGCCGATCTCGCCGAGCAGGGCCAATGCCGCGGCGTCGTCGCCCCGCCGGAAGGCATCGACCACGAAGGGGAAGCGGTAGGCCGGCGGATGCGCCGGGTTGAGCTGCATCGCCCGCTCACGCATTGCGAGCCCTTCTTCCCAGTCGCCGCTATAGGCGAGCTTGCCGCCGAGATCGGCGAGCGCGTCGCTGTCGTTGGGGTTGAGCTCGAGCGCCCGCGCGGCGTGCCGGCGGAACCCCTCGAGATCGCCCGCGGTGAACAGCACCGCCGCCAGCGCCCGCTGCGCGACGGCATTCGCGGGCTCGAGCGCCACCGCCCGGCGCGCCGCCTCGGTCGCCCGCTCGAGCTCGCGGCCGAGCGGGCTCATGGCGTAGCCGTAGCGCAGCTCGTCGAGCAGGAGATAGGCCAGATAGGCCCAGCCGTGGGCGTAGTCGGGCTCGCGCCCGAGCGCGGCCTCCAGGCAGTTGCGCGCCGCCGTGTAGTCCGCCGGCGCGTAGCTCGCGTAGTAGCGGTCGGTCAGCAGGATGCAGCCATAGCTGGCGAGGCTCGCCGGCAGGGCGCGGCGATCGGCGGCACGGGTGAGCTGCTGGCTCAGGATGCCGTAGGGCTGCGCCAGCGCGGTCACGATGGCGCTCGCGATCTCGTGCTCGAGGTCGAGCGCCGCCCGATCCGAGACGGGCTCGGCGAAGGTGGCGGACCACACCGCCTGGCCGTCCGTGGTCCGCACCAGGCTCGCCGTGACGACGATGCCGGTGGGCGTCCGGCGCACCGTGCCGTCGACGACGAAATCGAGCCCCGCCTCGGCGGCGGCCCGGATCGGGTCGCCGGCACCGGCGGCGAGGGCGGCGACACTGCGCTCGGCCAGGACGAAGAGCTGGCGAAAGCGGACGAGGTCGGCGGTCACCAGCGCGGTGAGCGCCGCCGCCACCGTGGCGGTCGCGTCCGTGGTCAGCGGATCGGCGTCGAGCACCCGGAACGGCAGCACCCCGACCGCCGGGTCGAGCCGCGCGGGCAGCACCGCCTCGGCCGGTGCCGGTGGCGCGACCGACGGCGGTGGCCAGACCAGCGCCACCGCACCCAGCGCCAGCGCCACCACGCCGACGCCCGCAGCGAGCCAGAGCCGCCCGCGCCCGGCGGCTGCCGCGGCGGGTTGCCGAGCAGCCGCGGCCGGCGTCGCGTCCGCCGGCTCGAACACCGGAACGTAGCCGCCCTTGGGCAGGCTGATGCGCACGGCCGCGTCGCGGCCCTCCTCTGCGGCATAGGCGGCGAGCTTCCGCCGCATCCGGCCGGCCTCGACCCGCACAAGGGAGTCGGTCTGGGCGTCGAAGTCGGCCGGCCGGTCGAAGACGTCGACCGCGATCGCATAGGCGCGCAGCTCGCGCTCGCGGCCATCCAGCGTCGCTTCCACGACGTAGCGGAGAAAGCGCTGCAGCCGCGCCGAGCCGGCGAAGGCCTGGCTCGCCAGGATGCGCTCGAGCGCCGCCTCGACGGCGGCCCGCGAGACGCCCGGGCCCGGGAACCGGCTGTCGGCCTCACCGTTAGTCACCGTCAGTCACCTGCCCGATGGCCGCGCCGCCGTGTCCACGTCGCACGACCTGGAGCTTTCGCCGGACCTCCCGTGATGTCAAGCCGCTCGCCCGACCAGCCGGACCCCGATCCGCGTCGCCGCACCAAGCACGCCGTGGCGCCCCGGCCGGCGCTGGCCCTCGAGCCGGACGACGTGGCCGAGCTGCGCCGCTCGATCCGCGTCGTCCGACGCCTGGTCGGTCGCGGCATGGCCCTGGGCCGGCGGATGGCGCCCGCCAATGACGACGCTGGCCCGGGCACCGCGGCTGCCGGCTGCCACGGCTTGGCCCGCGCCTTCCTGAGGAGCGCCGCGCCGACGCCGTCGCTGCTCGCCGCCTGGCTGGTTCTCTGCCACGAGACCACCGGCGACCTCCTCGGCGAGCCCACGGCCGAGATCCTCCTCAACAGCGACGATCCGGCGCTGGACGCGGCGGAGCTCCTGGCGCTGCTCGACGAGGTCGAGGAACGGCTCGACCGTCTCCAGGGCCGGTCCGAGGTCGCGGACCGCCCCTGACGGCCGGGCGCTGTCGCGCATCGGCGATCGGCAGGCGGCGGCGCCTCTGCTAGAACCGCGCGAGCTCGTGCCGATGGAGCAGGGGAGGAAGCCGCCATGTCCAGCCATCCAGCTGTCGCCCGCGGCCGGGTCGCCGTCGTCACCGGGGCGGCGAGCGGCATCGGCCTCGCCGCCGCCGAGCGGTTCGCCGCCGCCGGCATGAAGCTCGTCCTGGCCGACGTCGACAGCGAGGCGCTGCAGGCCGCCGCCACGCGGCTCGAGGCCGTGACCGAGGCCCTGGCGGTGGTCACCGACGTCGGCGACCGGGCGGCGGTCGAGGCGCTCGCCGACCGGGCCTACGATCGCTTCGGCGAGGTGGCGGTGCTGATGAACAACGCCGGCCGCGAGGGCGGTGGCCAGCTGCTCGGCGATCCCGGCCGCTGGCAGGCGATCCTGCAGACCAATCTCTGGGGGGTCGTCAACGGCATCCAGGTCTTCGCGCCCAGGATGATCGCCCAGGGCGGCGCCGGAGCCATCGTCAGCACGGGCTCGAAGCAGGGCATCACCTGCCCGCCGGGCGACACCGCCTACAACGTCTCCAAGGCCGGCGTGAAGGTGGTGACCGAGGCGCTGGCGCACGAGCTCAGGAACACCGAGGGCTGCCGAATCACCGCGCATCTCCTGATCCCGGGCTTCACCTTCACCGGCTTCACCCGGGTCCGCCACAAGGAGAAGCCGGCCGGCGCCTGGACGCCCGGGCGGGTCGTGGACATGCTGATGGAGGGGATGGCCAGGGGCGATTTCTACATCCTCTGCCCCGACAACGACGTCACCCGGGCGATGGACGAGAAGCGCATCGCCTGGGCCGCCGGCGACATCATCGAGAACCGGCCGCCTTTGTCGCGCTGGCACCCGGACTTCAAGGACGCCTTCGAGCGCTTCCTGCGCGCGTGACGGCCATGCGGGTCATCGTCTGCGGCGGCGGCGTGATCGGCGCCGCGATCGCCTACCACCTCGCCGCGGCCGGGGCGGCACCCGTCGTCATCGAGCGCGCGACCGTCGCCTGCGGGGCGTCCGGCAAGTCCGGCGGCTTTCTCGCCCTCGACTGGTGCGACGGCTCGCTGCTGGAGCCGCTGGCCCGGCGCAGCTTCGCGCTCCACGCCGGGCTCGCGGCCGCCATGCCCGATCGCTGGGGTTACCGCCGGGTCACCACCCTGCAGCTCCGCCATGCCGCCGGCCGGCCGCCGACCGCTGTCCGGCCGTCCGGGCTGCCGGCCTGGCTGTCGCCCGCCGCCGTCCCGGTGCAGCGTCTCGGCACGCCCGAGACCACCGCCGCCCTGGACCCTGCCGCCTTCACCCGGGCGCTGGTCGAAGCCGCCCGTGCCGCCGGCGGCAGCCTGGTCGAGGCCCGGGTCGATGCGCTCGCCCGCGACGCCGGTGGCCGGGTGACCGGGGTCGTCGCCGACGATGCCGTGCTCGGCGCCGACGCCGTGGTCCTGGCCATGGGCCCCTGGTCGGGCCTCGCCCGGGGCCTGGACCTGCCCAGGGTGCACGCCCTCGAGGGCACCAGCCTCGTGTTCAAGCTGCCCGGGGTGCCGCCACCGCTCGCCTGCTTCGTCGACTATCGCGGGGCCGACGGCACCACCGACGGGCCCGAGGTCGTCGCCCGGGCCGACGGCACGGTCTACGTCTCGGGCCTCTCGGCCCAGCCGCCGCTGCCGGCAGACCCGGCCGGCGTCGCCCCCCGCGCCGGCCAGGGCCGAGCGCCTGCTCGCCATGGTCCGCGACTTCGCCCCGGGCCTCGCCGCGGCCGAGCTGGTGGCACGGCAGGCCTGCTTTCGGCCGGTCCTGCGCGACGGCCTGCCGCTGATCGGCCCGGTGCCGGGCGCCCCGGGCGCCTTCGTCGCCACCGGCCACAGCGTCTGGGGCATGCTGAACGCCCCGGCCACGGGCGAGCTCGTCGCCGACCTGGTCCTCGGCCGCTCACCCCGGGTCGACCCGACCCCGTTCGCAGTCGACCGCCCGGGACTGAGCTAGAGCATTTTCACGCTGACCGTACATATCCTGCATTGTCGATGTAGTTTTGA
>CAYWSB010000080.1:0-22826 GCA_964460465.1 uncultured Geminicoccaceae bacterium
AGGTCCTCGTTGATGAAGAACGAGGGGCCGGCGAGGCCGAGGCCGTAGCGGTCGATCCGCCCGTCGCCGTCGCTGTCGACGGTCAGCGCCTTGAGCTCCTCGAGCCACTCCGCCCAGGTGGCGGGCACGCGGTCGGGGTCGAGCCCGGCATCGCGGTAGTGGTCCTTGCGGTAGAGGATCGTGTCCGCACCCACCGCGTGCGAGATGCCGTAGTGGTGCCCGTCGTCGTAGGTGTGGATGCGCAGGATGACATCGAAGATGTCGTCCTTGCCGATGGAGTCGAAGACCTCGTCGAGCGGCGCCAGCATGCCCTTGGCGGCGAGCGAGCGCTCGACATAGGTCTGGCCCTGGGTGAGCGTCGGCGGTGCGCCGGCCGCGAGCGCCGCCTGCATCTTCAGGTCGAGGTCGCCCCAGCCCACGGCCTCGTGCTCGATCCGGACGTCGCCATGCATGGCGACGAACTCGGCGATGATCTCGTCCATCACCGCCTTGGTCGCGGGGTTGGGCTCGGTGTGCCAGACCTGGATGACGCGCTCCTGGGCCTGGGCCAGCGCCGGCAGCATGAGGGCGAGGCCGGCGCCGGCCAGCAGCGCCTGGCGCATGGCCCGCCGGGCACGATCGGGGGAAAGCAGCATTCGCATCGGTCCTGTCGCTCCCTGTGCGGGGGGAGGCCGCTCGATGACGCCGACGAAAGCGGGCTGCACGGGGCTCGTCGTCGACCCTCCACCCAAGTTGCTCTTTGAGGCGTGTTGCTCTTACATACGTGCAAGTAAGGTGCTAGCATGTTGGATAGTCGAGAGCAAGGTGGGCCATGCTGTCGATTGCCAACGATCGGGGAGGCGACCGGACCATCGTGCCGGACGATACCATAGCCTTGAGCGAGCCGACGGTCCCGGGCGGCGCCGGCAACAGGCTGACATTGCCGATGCGCGAGCGCATCAAGACGCTGACGGTGGAGCTTCTGGTGCGGCACGGCTGCCGCGGCCTGCGCTTCGCCGACATCGCCGACGCCCTCGCCACCACCCGGGCCACCGTGCACTATCACTTCGGCAACAAGGAGCGGCTGATCGAGGAGGTGGTCGAGGACTATGTCGCCGGTACCCTCGAGCGCTTCCGCCTGACCTGGGAGAGCGCCGGCTTGACCCTGGTCGAGCGCATCCAGGGAACGATCGCCTTCAATCGCGAGCGCTACGAGCGGTTCAACGGCGCCGGCGGGGGCCCTGGCGCGGGTGGCGGCCGGGCCTGGAGCCTGATCGCCCGGATGCGGCTCGAGCGTGACCTCCTGAGCCCGTCGGCCAGGCGCGCACTCGATCGCTTCGGCACCGAGCTCGAGGCCATGGTCATGGCGGCCGTAGCCGCCGCCAAGGAGGCGGGCGAGCTCACGGCCGAGGCACCGGTCGAGGACATCGCTCGCCAGCTCGTCGCCATCGCCAACAGCTCGGGCTCGATCACCGTCGATGCCGGCACCTTCGACGTGCTCGAGCATCTCTATCTCGGCTTCTCCCGCATCGTCGAGCATGCCTACGGCCAAAAGCCCGCGGGCCAGCTCGCCGGTGCCGGCTGACCGGGCCTTTCACGCAACGCAGGAAACGCACGATGCAAGCGGTCTATCTCGACGCCCCGGGCAGTCTCTCGGTCATCGACCGGCCGGTTCCGACACCGGGCCCCGGGGAGGTCTTGCTGAAGGTCGTGATGGCCGGCATCTGCGCCTCCGACCTCTCGGTCATCAAGGGCCAGAACCCGGTGGCATCCTATCCGCTCACCCCGGGTCACGAAGGCGTCGGCGTGGTCGAGGCCGTGGGCGAGGGCGTTGCGGCCCGCCCCGGCGCCTTCCGTCCCGGCGACTGGGCGGTCATGTTCCCGAGCATCGGCTGCGGCCGGTGCAAGGCCTGCCTCGCCGGCCGGGTCAACCATTGCCCGACCTATCAGGTCTTCGGCATCAACCGCGACAGCGGCTGCTTCGCGCAGGCGCTCGTCCTGCCGGAAGGCCAGCTCATCGCCGTCCCCGAGGGCCTGCGGAACGCGATGGCCGCACTGGTCGAGCCGAGTGCCGTGGGCGTCCACGTCAACCGCCGCGCCGGCACCGGCGCGGGGGAGGCGGTGCTGGTCATCGGCGCCGGGGTCATCGGCATGCTCACCGCCATGGTCGCCCGCGCCATGGGTGCCTCGCGGGTGGCGCTGGTCGACCGCTTCGCCAGCCGGGGCGAGCTGGCGCAGCGCTGCGGCTTCAACGAGTTCCAGCTCGCCGGGCCCGGCTGCATCGAGGGCCTGCGCGAGGCGGGCGCCTTCGACGTGGTCTTCGACTGCGTCGGCCTGCCGGCCACGATGGCCGACGGCGTCGCGGCGCTGGCCCCGGGCGGGCGGCTGGTGCTGGTCGCCACGCCGAAGAAGGGCTGGCGCATCGATGTCGACTATGCCGCCGCCTACCGCCCCGAGCTCTCGATCATCCTCTGCCGCAACTACGTCAAGGCCGACTTCGCCGAGGCGATCCGGCTGATCGACAGCGGCGCCATGGACCCCCGCCCGATCGTCACCGCGACCTTCCCGCTCGCCGAGTTCCCGGCAGCGCTTGCGGTCCTCACCGACACGCCGGAGCACCACGTCAAGGTGCTGGTCGAGCCCTGAGACATCCCCAGCAACGAGAGCCCGAGGAGAAACGGCCATGCCGTTGACGGCCGAGCAGCAGCAGGTGAAGGAGATGGTGCGGCGCTTCGCGGACGAGCATATCCGCCCGGTCGCAGCGGCGCTCGACGAGGAGGAGCGCTACCCCGCCGACATCTACAGGAAGATGGCCGAGCTCGGCCTCTTGGGCATCACCATCCCGGCCGCGGACGGCGGTGCCGGCATGGACAGCGTCGCCTACGCGGTCGTCATCGAGGAGCTGAGCCGCGGCACCGCCGCCGTCGCCGATGGCTGCGGCCTCGTGGAGCTGGTCGGCTCGCTGATCGCGACGCACGGCACCGAGGCGCAGAAGGAGCGCTATCTGGCACCGCTCCTGAGGGCCGAGCGCACGCCGGCCTATGCGCTGACCGAGGCCGAGGCGGGCTCCGACCTCGCCGGGCTCAAGACCACGGCGACGCGGACCGGCAAGGGCTGGGTCCTGAACGGCGGCAAGCTCTGGATCAACTCGGCACCGATCTGCGATTTCGCCTGCGTCCTCGCCCGCACCGACCCCACGGCCGGGCATCGCGGCATGAGCATCTTCCTCGTCGATGCGGACCTGCCGGGCTTCACCCGCGGCCGCAAGGAAAGGAAGATGGGCCAGCGGGCCAATCCCGTGGGTGCGCTTCACTTCGACAATGTCGAGTTGCCGGCGGACGCCATTCTCGGGCCCGAGAATCGCGGCTTCCACATGATGATGAGCGTGCTCGAGAAGGGACGGATCTGCATCGCCTCGGTGGCGCTCGGCATTGCCCAGGCGGGGCTAGAGGCGGCACTGGCGCAGGCCCGGCAGCGGCGGCAGTTCGGCCAGCCGATCATCGACTTCCAGGGACTGCAGTTCCTGCTCGCCGACATGGCCAAGGACATCACCGCCGCCCGCTGCCTGATCCACGAGGCGGCCCGCCAGCTCGACGAGCAGGGCAGCGCCAACATGCTCTGCTCGATGGCCAAGTGCTTCGCCTCCGACATGGCGGTCCAGCACGCGGCCAACGCCGTCCAGGTCTTCGGCGGCAGCGGCTTCATCCGCGGCTTCGAGGTCGAGCGGCTCTACCGCGACGTCAAGATCACCCAGATCTACGAGGGCACCAACCAGATCCAGCGGACGATCATCGCCAAGGAGCTGATGAAGCAGTACGCCTAGACGGACTTGCCCGGCCACGGCAGCTGCAGCGTTGTGCTGCATGTCCGACGCAGTTCCGGGCTGGCCGGCCCCACCGCCGGCTGCGATGCGCGATCCGGCCCACCACGCCGGACGCGTCGGCCAGCTCGTCAGGCTCGCCTGTCTCGAGGTCGCCCTGGCAGGTTCCGCCGTCGCGAGGCGCCCGGTCGATCTTGATGAAAGAGGGCGGCGTCCCGTGCGGCACGATCAGCCATGACGCGGTGACGCCGACCAGCAGCTCGCAGCCCGGGGTGAGCAGCTCTTCGGCGATCCGCACGGCGAACGAGACCTCGACGGCACCCCGCCGACGCCGACCTCCCGGTCGTCGCGCTCGGACAGCCAGGGATCGGTGTGGTAGCAGACCCGAGCGTCAGACCGTATCGATCGGACCAAGTCGCCGTCGGAAACGAGCACCCAGGCCTGCAAGACCGCGACGGCAGCGGCGGCGCGGCTGGCTCTCGGGCGTGCAGCCGGGGCGCTCCCTCGCCGTTGGCGAACGCGGCGTAGAGAACGAGGAGCATCGCCGGCAGGCGCGGCATAAGGGCTCCTGGCCCGCCCACGGCGACGGCCGCGAGCGCGCGGTCGTCCAGGCGAGCTGTCGCGTGATCAGGCGGCCTCGGGTGGCAATCGAACGCCCGCCTCGGTCACGATCGCATCGAGCCGGACGTCGTGCGGCTGCGGGAAGATCGTGGCGAGCATCGCGCCCTGGAGGCCGACGCCGAGCGTGAACGGACGCGGCGCCAGGGCGGCCAGCGTGCGATCGAAATAACCGCCACCATAGCCCAGCCGGTAGCCGTCGCCGTCCCCGCCGAGGAGTGGGGCGAGCGTGATCGATGGGTTCAGCGCCGGGGCATCCGGCGGCGGGACCGGGATGCTCCAGAACCCCGGCACCATCCGGGTCCGGGGTGTCCAGCGGCGGAAGACCAGCGGTGCCGCCCGGGTCTCGACCACCGGCAAGGCAAGGAGGACGCCGGCCTCGTCCAGTTCCGCCAGGAGCGGGCGGAGGTCCGGCTCGCCCTTGATCGGCCAGTAGGCGGCGAGCACGCGGCCTCGAAGCGGGCCGAAGCGGTCCAGAAGAAAGCCGTGCAGATGCCCGGCGATGGCGGCGCTCGCGGCGCGGCGTGCGGTCGTGCCCAACATTCGGCGTTGGGCCAGGAGCCGCGCCCGCTCGGCCTTGCGCCAGCGCGCCACGTCGCGCGCCTGCTCGGGATCGACCGCGAGCGGGTCGAAATAGTCCGGGGCGATCTCGCAGGCGAGGCAGGGCGGCGAGGCGTACCGGCCGGGCGTTACGCTCCCCCTCGGAGTCTTGCTCATGCCCTCGTCCTCGAGCGGTCGATGCGCGCCGTCGCCGTCATTCTGCTCGCCATGTGGCCGACGCGTCCAGCCGCTCGTGCAGGCGATCCCGGAGAACCACGGCCTGGTCGTGCTCCTGGTCCCGGGCGGCGCAAAGGAGGGTCGGCGGCCCCTTCCGGAACGCGCCGAGACAGCGGTCGACAGCCTCCGGGTCGCCCTCGAGCTCGCGGTGACAACCCACCCTGAAGGCCGACCACCGCTCGGGATCGTGCCCGAGCCACTGACGCGGAGCGGTGCTCGGTGCGACCCCGGGCAGCCAGCCGCTGTGCGCGAGGGCGGCCCTGGCGCTGCCGCGCGGCCAGCCACGGATCGACCAGGAACCGCGTCCCGACCGTCGCTTCGGGCGGGTCTTGGGCGCGGGCGATCCGGGTGTCGCGGGCGGCGCTCGTCTCTTGCCGCCGTCTTCCTCCTGCGCGACGACCCTGATCGAGTGGGCGCAGGCGGCGCCGGCGCGCATCCGCCGCCCGGCATCCGCACGCGGGGCCCCGTGCCGGCGTCCCGGGCAGGGAGCTCGACCAGCGCCATGCGCCGCTCGGCGACGTCGCGCATCGCCGTCGATCTCCGCTTGACCCGCTTCGACGATGGCCCGACCTAGGCACGGACAGCAATCAAGGGGCCTTGATGACCCAGCTCATCGTCTTCGACTGCGACGGCACGCTCGTCGACAGCCAGGCCGTCATCGTCGCCTGCGCCCAGGACGCGTTCGCCGCCGTGGGGCTCGTGGCGCCGTCGCCGGAGCGCATCCGGCACATCGTCGGGCTCTCGCTCGAGCCCGCGATGCGGGTGCTGCTCGGCCGCGAAGACCCGGCGCTCGGCCGGCGGATCGCCGACGCCTACCGCGAGGCCTTCTTCGCCCGGCGGGCCATGCCGGACCATGACGAGCCGCTCTTTCCGGGCGTCGTCGAGACGCTGGACGCGCTCGCGGCACGCGGGGCGGTCATGGGGGTCGCCACGGGCAAGACGATGCGCGGGCTCCGGCAGATCCTCGAGAAGCATGCCCTCGGGGACTACTTCGCGACCCTGCAGACCGCGGATCTGCACCCCTCCAAGCCGCATCCGGCGATGCTGGAGGCGGCGATGCGCGAGACCGGCGCCACGGCGGACGTCACCTGGATCATCGGCGACACGACCTACGACATCGAGATGGGCCGGCTCGCCGGCTGCCGGTCGATCGGTGTCGCCTACGGCAACCATCCGGCGGAGACGCTGCGGAAGGCCGGGGCGGCGCACGTCGTCGAGCGCATCGACGCGCTGCTCGACCTCGTATGAAGCGCTTCTACCAGGCCGTCGCGCTGGGCGAAGGCGAGGGCGGCCACACCATTCTCCTCGACGGCCGCCCGGTCCGCACGCCCGGCCGCCGGTCGCTGGTGCTGCCGGTGCGTTCCCTCGCCGAGGCCGTTGCCGGCGAGTGGGCGGCGCAGGGCGCGACGGTGCGGCCCGACGCCATGCCGCTCACCCGCCTCGCCAACACGGTGGTCGATCAGATGCCGGCCCGGCGCGCGGACGCGCTGGGCGAGGTACTGGGCTATGCCGCGGCCGACCTCCTCTGCTATCGCCAGGCCAGCCCCGCCGACCTCGCCGAGCGCCAGGCCACCTTGTGGCAGCCCTGGCTCGACTGGGCCGGGGTGCAGCTCGGTGCGCGGCTCGTCGTCACCCTGACGCTCGACCCGACCCCGCAGCCCGAGCGGTCGCTCGCCGCCCTGGCGGCGGCCGCGGCCGCCCTCGACGACTGGCGGCTGGTTGGCTTGCACGGCGCCACCCGGCTGACCGGCTCGATCGTCCTCGGCTTCGCCCTGGTCGACGGGGCCGTCGATGCCGAGGCGGCCTTCGCCGCCGCCATGCTCGAGGAGCTCTACGAGATCGCGCAGTGGGGCCTCGAGGCCGAGCAGGCCAGGCGCCACGCGGCGCTCCGCCAGGACCTCGTCGCCATCGAGCTCTACTGCCGGGCGCTGCGGCTGTCCCCGCCGGTGAGGTCGAAGGAATAATAGCCTGGTCCGGGTCGCGGCCACTCCTGATCCCCACGGACCGGGAGCGTGTCGCTCACCGCGTCGCAGAGCTGGGCTTCAGGGCCAGTCGATGGGTCCCAGGCTGCGCGGCAGCGCCAACGAGAGCGCCGGGACGTCGGTGACCAGGACGAGCGGAATCGGCTTGATGACGAAGGACGGGATCAGGGCCGCGAAGACCTGCCGGCCCTTGTGCCGCGGGCTCTCGGCCGATTCGGCATGGCTGGCGCGGATCGTGAAATCGGCGGCCTCCGTCGCCGGCACCAGGCCGAGCACAGCCACGGCCGTGGCGATCCCGAGACGCCTGGTTGCGGCGTCAACCTCCTGCTTGGGCCCTTTCGGCCCGGCTGAGGCTCGACGCTGAGGTGACTGCCGGGCCGGGCGGCTAAAGCACGCCGTATTTCGCGTAGACATCGGCGAGCTTGAGCCCGCGGGCGAGCTCGTCGCGGGTGTTGTTCTCGCCCTTGATCTTCTCGAGCGCGGCGGCCAGCACTTCCGTCTCGATCTCGGCCGGGATCACGACCACGCCGTCGACGTCGCCGAAGACGAGATCGCCCGACCGGACCTTGACGCCGGCGCACTCGACCGGCACGTCGATCGCCATCACCCGGCCGCGGCCGCGGCTGTCGAGCGGGCCGATGCCGCCGTGAAAGACGGGAAAGCCCATCGCCCTGATCTGCCGGACATCGCGCACCAGCCCGTCGGTGACGCAGCCCACGGCACCGCGATAGCTGGCGGCTGTCGACAGCAGCTCGCCCCAGGGTGCGACCCGATCGGTCGGGCCGTTGCAGGCAAAGACCGCGACCTCGTCGGCCTTCAGGTCGTCGACGAGCGCGATCTCGAGCTCGTAGAAATTCTCGCCCTCGGGCACGTGGTAGATGGGCATGAACAGCCCGGTGCGGGCCCGGCCGAAGAGGATGGATGCCTCGTCGAGCGGGCGGACGAAGGGCTTCATCGCCTGATCGGGGTAGCCGAGCGCATCGAGCGTGTCCGACAGCACGGCGGTATAGAGCTCTTTCCGGAGCCCGACGAAGTCGATTGCCACTGACCCCTCCGAAAGTTTAACGTTAAAGATGTCCGTAGGAGCCGAGGCCGATGGCTGTCAATCGCGCAATTGCGCCGAGCCCGCCAGCGCCCGGCAATCGCCTGTTGGGGAGAGAGCGATGAGCCTCCGTCTTGCCGAGAGCAACCACAACGCCGATCGCCTGCTGCTCGGCTTCAGCGACCTGACCCGGCTGAAGAGCGAGCGGCCGCTGGTGTTCGAGCGCGGCCGGGGCATCTTCGTCATCGACGAGCGCGGCAAGGACTATATCGAGGCGGTCTCGTCGTTCTATTGCGCGACCCTGGGCTTCAGCGACAGGGAGCTGGCCGAGGCGGCGGCACGGCAGCTGCGCGACCTGCCGATGTATCCGTCGGCGATCCACCGCACGACGCTGCCGGTGCTCGAGCTGGCCGACAAGCTCGCTGCCCTGGCACCCCTGTCCAACGCGCGGGTGCATTTCAGCACCACGGGCTCGGAGGTGAACGATCACCTGATCAAGTTCATGTGGTACGGCAACCACTTCGCCGGCGAGCCGCAGCGCCGCAAGATCATCTCGCGGCTCGGCAGCTATCACGGCAGCACAATCGCGACCGCGGCGCTGGGCGGCGGCAGCGACCTGCACGCAAGCTTCGCCCTGCCGATGGGCGAATCGATCCTGGTGGCTCAGCCGGCCTGGCCCAACGCCGCCCAGCCGGGCGAGGACGAGGCGGCCTTCGTCGAGCGCCTGGCGCAAGAGCTCGCTGACGCGATCGAGGCGGCGGGGCCGGAGACGGTGGGCGGGATGATCGCCGAGCCGGTCTCGGTCTCGGCCGGCATGTTCCCGCCGCCCGCGGGCTATTTCCCGGCGATCAAGGCCGTGCTCGACCGCTATGCCATTCCGCTCTTCGTCGACGAGGTGGTCACCGGCTTCGGCCGCAGCGGTGAAATGTGGGCGAGCGAGGCCATGGGGCTCGAGCCCGACTGCGTCACCTGCGCGAAGGGCATCACCGGCGCCTACATGCCCCTCGCGGCGCTGATCATGGGCGAGCGCTACGCCGAAAGGCTCGACCGCGGCAGCGACGCCAAGGGCTGGTTCGCGCATGGCGGCACGCATCAGGGCCACACCGTCAGCGCCGCCGTGGGCCTCAAGGTGCTCGAGATCTTCGAGCGGCGCGACATCCTCGGCCACGTCCGGCGCATCATTCCCTGCTGGAACCGGATGCTCGACGGCTTTCTCGAGCATCCGCTGGTCACCGGCTCCCGGCGCTTCGGCCTCATGGGTGCGCTCGAGGTGGCGCTGCCGGGACAGAGCGGCGCCGGGATGGTGGGCAGCCTCGCCGTCGGTGGCATCTCCAAGGCCATCTACGAGGCCGGGCTCGAGCACGGGATCATCGTCCGCCCGCTGTCGGGCTGCATCGTCATGGCGCCGCCCCTGGTCATCACCGAGGCCGAGATCGACGAGCTCGCCCGCCGCCTCGAGGCCGCCCTCGACCAGGTGCTGGCCGAGGCCGAGCCCGCCGTTGCGGGCTGAGCGTCGGGGTGACGTCCGACCCGGCCGGCGGCCCGGCGACGCTGCAGAAGATCGCCCGTGCGGCCGGCGTCTCGGCGACCACCGTGTCCAACGTGGTCAACGGCAAGCATGCGCTGATGTCGCCCGCGACTCGCGCCCGCGTCCAGCGACTGATCGCCGAGACCAACTACCGCCCGCACGCCGCGGGCCGGCAACTGCGCCTCAACCGCAGCCACGCGATCGGCCTGCTCGTCATCGACGAAGCGCCCGCCTTTCTTGCCGATCCCATGAACACCAACATCATCGCCGGGCTCGGCAACCACCTGAACCGCAACGGCTTCAGCCTGATCGTCAACGGCGTGGCGCCAGGCCGGCTCGACGCAGCGGTCCTGCTCTGCCGCAACGACACGGACGCGCTCTGCGTCATCGCGTCGGGCGCACCAAGGCAGCGGGCCCGCGCCTTGTCGGCGCTGGCGAAGGCCGGTCAGCCGCTCCTGGTCGTCCAGGACCGGGCGCCGCCGGACCTCGCCGATGCCGCGGCCATCCGCCAGGACGACGAGACGGGCGGCCGGCTGATCGCCGAGCGTGTGCTGGCCCGCGGCGCGCGACGCCTCGTCCTCCTGGTGCCGAGCCGCCAATGGCCCGCCATGGCGCTGCGCGAACGCGGCATCGCCGCCGCCATCGCCGGGAGCGCCGGCAAGCTCGCCGTCATCACCACCGCCAGCGAGGGCATCGAGGACACCGAGACCGCACTCGCCGCCTGGATAGCGGAGCACGGCCTGCCCGACGCGGTGCTGGGTGGCAACGACCAGATGGGGATCGCCGCCCTGCTCTGGCTGCAGGGTCGGGGCCTCGAGGTGCCGCGCGACGTGCTCGTGACCGGCTTCAACGGCTTCGAGTTCCGCCGCTACGCCAGACCGGCCCTGACGTCGGTCCGCTCCCCCGCCCTGGCCCTCGGCGAACGGGCCGGCGCGCTCCTGCTCGAGCGGGTCGCCACCGGCCGCTTCAGCACATCCGAGCTCGTCCTGCCCGTCGAGCTGATACCGGGCCAGTCGGCCTGAAGGCTTAGCCGCGCCAGGTGTCGATCGCGTCGAACGGATAGATCGGCCGCGGCAGCCGTCGCCAGGGCAGCGACGCCAGATCGGACTGCCCGGGACCGGGGCTGTCGACCCGGATCAGTCGCGATGCCAAAGGCGCAAAATACTGGAAGTTCGAGGCGGTCTTGAGCACCACCATCCCGTACCCTTCGGGCTCGACCCCCATCGCCCGCCACACCGACGGCTCGTTGCCCGCAACACCACGAAGCTCGGTGATCAAGAGGCTGGCCGGGCCGGTCTCGAAAACGACGGCGCGCCCCATGTCGACGGCGTGCTGGTTGGTCTTCGACACCTTGACCCGCCCGCCACCGATCTTGCGCACGGTACCGGTGACCTCGAGCGGCGCGAAGAACCCGGTGGTCTCGCCGCCGAGCGGCAGCGCGAGGGTGGCCTCCTCGCCCGCCTCGACCAGCCTTGCCACCGCCTTGGGCGCGACCATCGGGACCAGGGCCCGGCGACGGATGCCTTGCCGAAGCATCGCCTCCAATATGACATTGCTGTCGCCCGCCGCCCCGCCGAAGACGGTATCACCCGTATCGCTCAACATGACGAGGCCCTCGGCCGCGTCGGCGAGGCGCACCGCCGCGTCGACCGCCACGGCGTCCTTCTGCTGAAACGCGCCGCGCAGCGACCAGGCGAGGTCGGCCATCGCCTCGGCGTGGCGCTCCGCCAACTCGGCATTGCCGTCGGTCGTGACCGTGACGGCCCAGCCGCCCTCGGCGACATCGAGCCACGGCTGCATCGGAAATGGCGAGACCTGCAGCACGCGCGGGTCCTTCTCCAGCCGCCTCGCCGCATCGAACCAGGTCCGCATCGGCGGCTTCGCGGTCAAGAACTGCTCCTGGTGCGAGATGAGGCGGAGCTTCCGCCACGCGATCACCGGACGGACCTCCTTCGCAACGATGCGAAGGAGCAGCTCGGCCGCGACCCGGCCCGTATCCACCACGTCATGCGGCTGCGTCCGGTGGCCGACGATGGCGGTGCTGTGCTCCACCATCTGGCGGGTGACATTGGCATGGTGGTCGAGGGAGAGGACGATGGGGACGTCGGGACCCAATACCGCGCGGCAGACCGCGAGCTGCGCGCCTTCGACGTCGTCGAGGCCTTCGGCCGCGCACGCCCCGTGCAGTTGCAGGGCAAGCCCGTCGAGCGGGCCGGCGGCCTCGAGGCCGCCGCGGATCCTCGCCTCGAACCAGCGACGCGTCGCGTCGTCGAGCCGCCCGCCGGCACCGCACCAGGCGAAGAGAATCGGCACCGCCGTGATCTCGCGGGAAGAGGCGCGCACCGCCTGCACGAAGCCGCCGAACTGCCCGACCGCGGCAAGCTCGTCCATGTCCGGCGCCTCGTGCAGACCGAAGGCCCGGAAGTCCGCCAGCGTCGTCGGCCGCGGGTTGAAGTCGTTGCTCTCCTGGCCGATGCAGATGACGCCGAGCCGCATGGGGGTGGAAACCCTTCAGCCGTAGTCGATGCGCGGGTCGATATAGGCGTAGAGCACGTCGACCAGGAGATTGATCAGCACGTAGATGACGAGGATGAAGAGGATCGCCCCCTGGATCAGCGGGTAGTCGCGCGTGCTGATCGCCTGGATCAGAAGGCGCCCGAGACCCGGATAGGTGAACACAGCCTCGGTCACCAGCGCACCGCCGATGAAGCTCGCGACCATGAGCCCGACGATGGTGACGAACGGCAAGAGGGCGTTGCGCATCACGTGCCGGCCGACGACATCGCGCTCGGGCAGGCCCTTGGACCGCGCGGTGCGCACGTAGTCGGCGCGCAGCTCGCTGAGCAGCGACGCCCGGAGGAAGCGGGCAAAGATGCCGGAGACGTAGACGCCGAGCGTCAGCGCCGGCAGGGCCAGATTGCGCAAGGCCTCGATCGGGCTCTGCCAGAACGGCACGTAGGTCGAGGCCGACGGCAGCCAGCGCAGCTCGACGGCAAACAGCAGGATCAAGAGGATGCCGAGCCAGAAGGTCGGCACGCCGAGGGCCAAGGCACTCCAGCCGCTGAGCGCCCGATCCAGCCTGGAGTTTGGGTAGAGCGCACTCAGCACCGCGACCGGAATGCCGATCAGAAGACCGACGAGAATGGCGGCGACGCCGAGCTGGACCGTCGCCGGTGCGCGCTGCAAAATCAGCTCGAGCACCGGCTGCCGGCTCTGCAGCGAGACGCCGAGATCGCCCTGCACGGCATTGGTGAGCCAGGACCAGTACTGCACCAGCACCGGGCGGTCGAGACCGAGACGCTCGATCGTTGCCTGGATCTGCTCGGGCGACGCGTTCTCGCCCACCATGGACGCCACCGGGCCGCCCGGCACGGCGTAGATCATCGCCCAGATGCCGAGCGAGGCCAGCAGCATCACGGGCACGAGCTGCGCCAGCCGCCTGACGATATAGCCGCTCACAGGACCCGTCCCTGGGGTTCCACGCTGTCGTCGATCTCGTGCCGGTCCTCGAGCACGGCGGCAAGCGTCCGGCCGAGCGTGTCGAGGCAGAGGATGGTGAGGGTCAGCACCAGGCCCGGCAGCACCGCGTAGTAGGGCGCCTCGTGCAGGTAGGACTTGCCGGTCCTGAGCATCTCGCCCCAGCTCGGCGTGGGCGGCGGGATGCCGACGCCGAGAAAGGCCAGCGCCGCCTCGAGCAGGATGGCGACCGCGGCCAGGATGACCACCTGGACCAGGATGGGGCTCCAGGAATTGGGCAGCACCGTCTTGAACATCATGTGCGCCGCCGAGCCGCCGAGCGCGTCGACCGCCGTGACGAAATCGCGCTGGCGGAGCGAGAGGACCTGGGCGCGGGTGATCCGGGCGAAGCTCGGGATGCCGGTGATGCCGACCGCGATCAGCGCCGCCATCTGGCTGCGGCCGAGCACGGCGATCAGCGCCATGGCGAACAGAATGCCGGGGAGTGCGAGGAGAACGTCGACGATCCGCATCAAGACGGCATCCCGCCAGCCGCCGAAAAACCCGGCCACGAGCCCGATCGGCACGCCGACGCAGCCCGCGATGGCCACGGCACCCGCGGCGGTGCCGAGCGAGGTGCGCGCCCCGTAGACGACCCGGGTCAGGATATCGCGGCCGAGCTCGTCCGTGCCGAACCAGAAGCTCGCCGACGGCCCTTCGAGCGCGTGCAGGATGTTCATCGCCAGGGGATCGCGCGGGAGGACCCAGGGTGCGAGGACGGCGACGACCGTCATGCCGAGAAGAAAGACGGCGGCGATGAAGGCGCCGCGATGGGCGAGCACGCGCCGGCCCGCCTCGACCGCCCGCCCGCCGGCCCCGCTCATATCAGGGCCTCGGCAGCAGCGCCGTGGCCGGCCGCCACCGGCAACTCGTCCGTCGCCAGCGGCCCCGCATGGTGACAGGCGGCACGGGTCGCCAGGCCGGGATACAAGACGAAGGGCGGTGCCTCGACCCGGCAGCGCTCGGTCGCGCGAAAGCAGCGGGGATGAAAGGCGCAGCCCGAAGGCGGCCTCGCCGGGTTCGGGATGTCGCCTTCGAGCACGATGCGCCGGCGCGCCCGGCGCGTCTCGGGCTCGGGCACCGGCACCGCCGACAGCAGGGACTGGGTATAGGGATGCACCGGGCGGTCGTAGAGCTCGTCCTCGACGCCCTCCTCGACGATCCGGCCGAGATACATGACGGCGATCCGGTCGGAGATGTGCCTGACGACGGCCAGATCATGGGCGATGAAGAGGTAGGCGAGCCCGAGCTCGCCCTGCAGGTCTTTCAGGAGATTGACGATCTGCGCCTGGATCGAGACGTCCAGCGCCGCCACCGGCTCGTCGAGGACCAGGAGGCGGGGCTCGAGCGCCAGCGCCCGGGCGATGCCGATCCGCTGCCGCTGCCCGCCTGAGAACTCGCGCGGATAGCGGCCGAGCATGCTGCGCGCCAGACCGACGAGATCGAAGAGCTGGGCGATCCGGTCGGCCCCGCCCATGCGCTCGTAGAGCCCGTGGATGTGCAGCGGCTCGGCGACGATGTCCTCGGCCGTCCTGATCGGGTTCAAGGACGCATAAGGGTCCTGGAAGACGTACTGGATGTGCCGGCGGACGCGGCGCAGCGCCTTGACCGAAAGGCGGCCGATGTCCTGGCCCTGAAAGCGGACGCTGCCGGCGCTCGGCTTGATCAGCCCCATGATCGCGCGGCCGGTCGTCGTCTTGCCGCAGCCCGATTCGCCGACCAGGCCGAGCGTCTCGCCGGGACGGACCTCGAGGCTGACACCGTTGACGGCGCGCACCAGGCCGACCTGGCGGCGCAGGATGCCGGCTCGGATCGGGAAATGCACCTCGAGATCGTCGACGACGAGCAGCGGCTCCGGGCCGGTGGCGGCGGCAGTGTCCGCGCCGCATGCAGCCTCGACGCCCGTCGCGGCCAGCAAGCCCGGCACCTCGTCGACGAAGTGGCAGGCGCTCCGCCCGCTTTGGCCGGATGGACGCAAGGCCGGCACCTCGGCACTGCATCGCTGCCGGCTCTCGCCGATCGGGCAGCGCGGATGAAACGTGCAGCCGGCGGGCAAGGCGCTCGGGATCGGCGGCTGGCCCGGGATCGGCACCAGCCGCCGGGTCTGCCGGTCGAGCCGGGGCAGGCTCTTCAGAAGGCCTGCGGTATAGGGATGCCGCGGCCGGGCGAACAGCTCGCCAACCGGCGCCGCCTCGACGATCCGCCCGCCATACATGACGACGACGCGGTGGGCGATCTCGGCGATCACGCCGAGGTCGTGGGTGATGAGGATGACGGCGGCACCGGTCTCCGCCTGGCGCCGCCGCAGCAGGGCCAGAACCTGGGCCTGGACGGTGACATCGAGGGCCGTCGTCGGCTCGTCGGCGATGATCAGCCGCGGCCGGCCGGCCATCGCCATGGCGATCACGGCCCGCTGCCGCATGCCGCCCGAGAACTGGTGCGGATACTGGAGCACGCGCCCCGCGGGATCGGGGATGTCGACCTCGGCCAGGAGCTCGACGGCCCGCCGTCCCGCCGCCGCGCGCGACAACAGCCCGTGCGCCACCTGGCCCTCGGTGAGCTGGCGGCCGATCGGCAGCACCGGGTTCAAGGTGGTGGTCGGGTCCTGGAAGATCATGCCGACATCGCGACCGCGCATCTGCCGCAGCGTCTCGGCAGGCGCACCGATCACCTCGACCGTTCCGAGGCGGATGGAGCCCCTGACCTCCGCCGTCGCCGGCAGGAGGCCGGTCATGGCGAGCGAGGTGACGCTCTTGCCCGATCCGGATTCGCCGACGATGCCGAGCACCTCGCCCGCCCCGACGTCGAGATCGATGCCACGGACCGCGGGCACCTTGCGGCCGGAGCCGGTAAAGGTGATCTCGAGCCCGCGGACGGAGAGAAGCGGCTCAGCCACCGATGCAGGTCCTCGACGGCCGAATGAGGCGGCGCGCCACCGCCCCGGCAAGACCCGGCCTGCTCAGGGCTGAAAGCCGATGGTGCGGGCGACCAGCATGTTGTCGATGTCACGGGTGAAGCCCGCGACATTGGGTGCGGCCACGATCAGCCCGACATCGTAGGTGTTGGTCGGAATGCCGAAGGAGGCCTCGACCAGGACCTCGTTCAGATGATCGTAGGCGGCCCGCACCGCCGCCTCGTCGAGGGTCGTGTTCACCCGGCCGATCGCCTCGACATAGTCGGGGTGCGGGTGCGGCTCGCCCAGGACCGGGTTGTTGGCCGTCCGGTAGATGCTGTTGGTGGCGACCCGGCTCGGGAACTTCTGGATGTTGCCGATGCCGCCGAACATCGCGGTGAACTGCCCGCCCAGCATCGCATCGGTGAACTCCGCACCCTGTCGGAGGTCGAGCTCGATGTTGATGCCGACATTGGCGAGGGTCGCCTGCACCAGCTGGCTGATGATCACCGAGGATTCGTCGGCGCCGTTCACCAGGAGGCTCCAGCTGCTCATCTCCTCGGGCGACAGGCCCGACGCGTCGAGCAGCTCGCGGGCCTTGTCGAGATCGTAGGCGTAGCGCTCGTTGTAGGACGGGTCGGCCGCCGGGCTCGCCGGCGCCCAGGGAAGTGCCGTCACTTGGCCGAGGCCGGCATAGCCGACCCGGAGGATCGCCTCGCGGTCGAGCAGATGGTTGAAGGCCTGGCGGAACTGCTCGTTCTGGAAGGGGCCGCGCGTGGTGTTGATGCGAAACACCTGGACCAGCGGGCCCGGGCCCTGGATCAGCTGAAAGCCGGCATCGCGCAGGCGCACGGCGGCCCGCGCACCGCCGCCGTAGATGACGTCGACCGCACCGGATTCGAGCGCTGCCGCCGCCGCCTCGTTGTCGCTGAAGACGGTGAGCACCACCTCCTCCAGGATCGGCTCGCCGTCGCGCCAGTAGTTCGGATTGGCGGCCATGGTGACGCTCTGGCCGAGCACCCGCTCGACCAGGGTGAAGGCACCGGTGCCCGCGGGCTCGGTCGCGAGCGTCTCCATCCCGGCGGGATCGATCACCGAGATGAACTGCAAGAGATCGGTGATCTGCTTGTCCGGGATGGGTGCATTGAAGTTGACGGTGATCTGGTAGTCGCCGTCGATCGCCCAGTCCTTGACCGGTGCCATGGTGGCGTAGACGTTGCCGCCCGTCTCGGGATCGGCCGCCTTGGCCAAGGTCGCGGCCACGGCTTCGGCCGTCATCGGATCGCCACTCTGGAAGGTGACGTCGTCGCGCAAGGTCAGCGTCACCGAGCTGTTGTCGTCGGCGATCTCCCAGGCGCTCGCCAGGCTCGGGATCGGCTCGCCTTCCGGGCTGTACTCGATCAGCGAATCGTAGAAGTTCTTGATCAGCGGGAAGTTGACCGCAAGGAAGGATTGCGGATCGAAATTGCTGACATCGAGCAGGATGGCGACGCGCAAGCTGCCGCCTTCGAGGTCCTGGGCGTGCGCAGCAACAGGGGCCGCCAGGGTCGTCGTCAGGCCCAGGGTGAGGCCCATGAGGATCGACGGAACTTCTCGACGCTTGGTCATCGGACGCTCTCCACCTTTTGTCGGCAACCGCCAGGGCGGTCTGCCATTGTTGTTGCCGCGAGTGTGCATTGGCGCCCTGGCCGGCGCAAGCAAGGTCAGCGCCACGAGGCGATCTCGTCGAGCGGGTAGATCGGCCGGGGAAGGCGGCGCCAGGGCAAGGTCGGGATGTCGGACTGCCCGGGCCCAGGGGTGTCGACCCGGATCACGCCCCGGGCGATCGGCAGGAAGTACTGGAAGTTGGAGGCCGTCTTGACCACGACCATCTGGTAGTCGGAAGGCTCCACCCCCATCGCCCGGTAGACCTCGGGCAGGTTGCCGGCGACCGCGCGAAGCTCGGTGATCAGCATGGTGACCGGCCCGGTCTCGAAGATCACCGCCCGGCCCTGATCGACCGAGTTCTGGTTGTGCGCAGCCAGCCGCACGACGCCGCCGCCGACGGCGCGCACCGTGCCGGTGACGGTCAGCGGCGTGAAGAAGTCGGTGGCCGCGTGACCGCCGAGCGGCAGGGTCACCTCCGCCCCGACGCCGGCAGCGGCGAGGCGTTGCACCGTCTCGGGCGCGATCATCGGCACCAGCGCCCGGCCCCTGATGCCCTGCCGCAGGATCGATTCGAGGATGACGTTGCTGTCGCCGGCCGCCCCGCCGAAGACGGTATCGCCGGTGTCGCTCAGGATCACCAGCCGGTCGTCCTGATCGGCCAGCCGAACAGCCTCGTCGACCGCCATCGCCTCCTTCCGCTGAAACGCGGCACGCAACGACCAGGCGAGATCGGCCAGCTCCTCGGCCAGGCGCTCGGCGAGGTCGCGGTCGCCATCCGTCGTCACCGTGACGGCCCAGCCGCCCTCGGCGACGTCGAGCCAGGGCTGCATCGGAAAGGGCGAGGCCTGGAGCACGCGCGGGTCGGCCTCCATGGCGCGCGCCCGGTCGAACCAGGTCTTCATCGGCGCCTGCCTGGTCAGGAACTGCTCCTGATGCGAGATGAGCCGCAGCTTGCGCCAGGCGACCACCGGCCGGATCTCCCCCTGGAGCAGGCGGATCAGGATCTCCGCCGCCCGCTTGCCGGTATCGAACGGCTCGTGCGGCTGGGTGCGGTGGCCGACGATGGCATTCGCGTTCGCGACCATCTGGCGGGTGACGTTGGCGTGGTGGTCGAGCGACAGCACGATCGGGATGTCGGGCCCGAGGATCGCGCGGCAAAGGGCGAGCTGCGCCCCCTCGACGTCGTCCATGCCCTCGGCCGAGCAGGCGCCGTGGAGCTGGATGGCGAGGCCGTCGATGCGCCCCGCCGCCGCCAGGCCCGCCCTGATCTTGTCCTCGAGAAAGAGCCGCGTCTCGGTATCGAGCCGGCCCGCGGCCGAGGCCCAGCCGCGGATGATGGGGATGGTCTCGATGGCGAGCCCGGACTCCTCGACCGCCTCGAGATAGCCGCCGACCTCGCCCAGGCCGCGCATCTTCGCGAGGATCTCCGGGCCCTCGTAGAGCCCGAACGAGCGGTAGTCGGCGAGCGTCGTCGGCAGCGGATTGAAGTCGTTGGTTTCCTGGCCGATGTTGATGAGCGCGATCCGCATGCCGTCTCCCCTTGCCGCTGCTAGAGTGATGCCAGCAGGCCGCCGTCGACCGCAAGCACTTGGCCCGTGCAATAGGAGGCACCGGGCGAACACAGGAAGATGGCGGCAGCGCCCAGCTCGTGCAGCGCGCCCCAGCGACCCATCGGCGTGCGGGCGACGACCCTGGCGACGAGATCGGGGTTCTGAGCGCGCAACTGCGCGTTGCCCTCGGTCGGGAAGTAGCCCGGCGCCAGCGCGTTGACGCAAATGCCGGCCGGTGCCAGCTCGACCGCGAGCGCCCGGACCAGGCCGTTCAGCCCGGCCTTGGCGGCGGCATAGCCCGCCATGCCCGGCCGGGCGACCGCACCGTTGATCGACGAGGTGACCAGGATCCGCCCGAACCCGGCCTTGCTCATGGGCCCCGCGGCCTCGCGCGCGAGCCGGAAGGCCGCGAGGAGATTGCCATCGATCGCCGCCATGAAATCCGCGTCGCTGTGCCCGGCGAGCGGCTTGCGCACCCCGCCGCCGACATTGCTGACCAGAATGTCGAGCCGCCCGCGCTCCCGGACGATCCGGGCGATGGCTTCCGTTGCCGCCCCCGCGTCGCGGACGTCGAAGGCCAGGGCCTCGGCCATGCCGCCCTCGCCCTGAATGGTCGCGACCGCGGGGCCGAGCCGGCTCGCCTCGCGGCCGTTGGCGACGACCGTGGCCCCCGCCGAGGCGAGCGCCCGGGCGATGGCGAGGCCGATGCCGCGCGACGCCCCGGTGACCAGGGCGACGCGCCCGTCCAGCGACAGGAGCTCCCGCGCGTTCACGGCAGCGCCTCGGCGAGGCCAGCCAGCACGCGGTGCGCCGCCGCCTCGATCCGCGCGAGGTGCCGGTCTTCGTGCGCCAGGGTGACGTGAAAGCGGCGGAGCGGCTGGGCGGCGCAGGCAATGCCGTGCTCGAGCAGGCCGCGGCGGAAGGCGGCATCGAGGGCGATGTCGTTGCCCGTCAACTCCTCGTAGCGGCGCGGCGCCTCGGGCTGGAAGTGGATCGCCACGACCGACCCGAAGCGGGTGACGACCGCGGTGATCCCGGAAGCCGCCACCGCCCGCTCGAGGCCCGCCGCCAGCGCCTCGCCCTTGGCATAAAGTGCTGGATGCGCGTCCGCCTGACCCAGCCGCTCGATGGTCGCGAGTGCCGCCGCGACCGAGCGCGGGTGGGCATTGAAGGTGCCGCCGAGCGCGACTCCGCCCGGCCGGCCGCCCGCGAAACGCTCGAGCAGATCGCGCCTGCCGACGACCACCGACAAGGGTGCCCCATTGCCGATCGCCTTGCCGAAGGTGGCGAGGTCCGGGGTCACCCCGACGATCGCCTGGTAGCCGCCGAGGCCGTGGCGAAAGCCGGTGATGATCTCGTCGAAGATCAGGAGAACGCCGGTCCGGTCGCAAAGCGCGCGCAGGCCCTCGATGTAGCCGGGGAGGAAGGGGATGCAGCCGACATTGTGCATCAGGGGCTCGACCAGGATGGCGGCAATGTCGGCATCGCGCCGGTCGACGAGGGCCTCGACGGCGGCGAGGTCGTTGAACGGGCGCACCACGGTCGCGGAAAGGGCCTCGGGCAGGGCGCCGGCGGTGAAGGGATCGAGCGCACCCAGCCGTTCCTTGGGGCTCGCCCAGTTCATCGCCACGTAGTCGTGCCAGCCGTGATAGGTGCCCTGGAACTTGACGATGCGCCGCCGGCCGGTGACCGCGCGGGCAAGCCGGACTGCGTGCAGCGTCGCCTCGGTGCCCGACGTGCAGTAGGCGACGAGCTCGGCTGCCGGGATGTGCTCGATCAGCCGTTCGGCGAGCTCGAGCTCGAGCCGGGTGGTGCCGAGGCCGATGAGGTCCATGCCGCGGGCGAGCTCGGCCGTGCGGGCCTCGTGCGCCGGGTCGCAGCGCCCAAGGACGATGGCACCGTAGCCGCAATTCAGGTCGACATAGCTCTGCCCGTCGCTGTCGGTCAGCTCCGCACCGGCGCAGCGCTCGAAGACGATCGGCCGGGACAGCCGGCGCGCACCGCTGGCGCAGCCACCCGGCAGCAGCGCCTCCATTGCCGCAAACCTTGCCGCATCGGCGGTGCCCTGGCCGTTCGTCATGCTCGGCGTTCCCCCATCGACCCGGACAAGGGGTAACCGTCGACTGGCCGGACCGGAAGCCCTATTCGAGCTGCCCGGCAAGACCGATCCGGTCTGGCTGGCTTCGGGGGCGGCCATGAGGCCGAAGGACCTCCACCCTTTCCTGGCCGTCGCTCAGGCCGGCCGTCTGGGCCTGGTCGCGGAGCGCGTCGGGTTCGCGCAGTCGCCCCTCGGCCGGCCGGACCTCGCCCTGAGCGTGGAGCCACCGGCCTCCAACGTGCTCGCCATGGCGGTGCGCCGCTTCGACCAGGTCCCGGCGCATGTCGTGGCCGGGTTCGGCCACCACCGCGCCGGAGAACGCGCCGTCCAGCGTGCCGACCTTGGCGGCGAGGCGCTGATCGGGGGCGATTTCCATCCCGCCTCGGGCTTCGACATCGAGTTCGCCGCGATGTGCCGGCGCGCCGGCCTCGCACCCGGCTTGATCGCCGACCTCGTCCCCAACGAGACGGTGGCGCAGCGGCGAGCGTTTCCCGGCCGCTGACAATCACATCGGCGCCATGACGGTCGGTCAGCTCCTGCGACACGGGCCGCATCGGTCCGCCAGGGGCCATCTCCGCTTCGACCCCGGCCTGCCCGGATGCAGGTTCCTGCCTCACCCGAGGGCCGGTCCGCGCCCGCGGTGCCTGATCTTGTCCATCCGCCGGCCGACCGGGCGCCACCTCCACGTCGATGGTGCGATCAGCGGGCTGCTGATCGCCCCCCGTCACGGCCCGGCACGGCAACCCGGCACCGAGCGGTTCCATCTTGCCGAGCGGCGCCGTCAGCTCGCGCAAGTGCGAGTCGCTGATTTCCCCAATAGCGCTCGCCGTTGCTTCGAAACTGCCCGTGCCCGGCACCATCCCCGGATCAGCCCATCGCAGATGCCGCGCCGAAACCGTCGGTCCTGGAACCGCCCGACCTCGGTCTTTCTTTGCTCGATGTCGTCGAGGGGGAGGTCGAGTTCATGGGGGCGGCGCTCTGTGCCGCAGATATCGCGGCCGTTGAAGGTGAGCACCGCGTCCTCCGGAAGGTCGAGGCCGGCGTAGAACGCGGCCCGTCGTTGTTCGGCACCACCAGGGCGGCCCCGGGCTGCCTGGAGACATGGACAAGGGCGAAGGCATAGGGGCCGGAGGCGTCGACGGCGGCGTGCCGATAGACCCGACCCAGGCCCCAGAGCGTGCCGTCAATCGACGTATCGGCGGAAAAGAGCTAGCCGGCTGGTCTCGATGTGCCGCTGGCCAAAGCACGGGTTGAGCGTTTTCGGGAACCTGGCCTCCTCCGGCGCCGGCTCGATGACGTGATCGGCGTCCTGCTTCTCCAAGGCTAGAGCATTTTCACGCTGACCGTACATATCCTGCATTGTCGATGTAGTTTTG